>NZGE01000032.1 GCA_002689455.1 Magnetococcales bacterium
AACCAAGCAGTGTTGTCCAGGTTGGCTTCAATGGCATCCAAGCGTGACTCGATTGCAGTCAATTTGTCAATGATTAGTTTAGCTACTGTGTTCATGTTGTTCCTCATGATTTTTATTAAGTCGTGTAAAGTGTAGCGCACCTGCGCTACACTTGCAACCTTTTATGCTGTTTCTAACAACTGTGACTTGGCCAATTCCAAGAATTGCTTGCGCGTGCGTGCTTGACGTGCTGTGCGTGCGCCGTACAATGTTTCGCTTGCAAGCTGATCGTAAATGTAATCCAGTACCATCCAGCGTTGACCTGATGCTTCTACGCTGTCAAGGCCTTCCAACTTGCGTGCTCGGTTTAAATCTTTTACCACTTGGTTGAGTTCTTGTGACATGGTGTTTCTCCTATTTCCTAACTGTGTGTATATAATAAGAGAAAAGGTTGCACCATGCAACCTTTTTGTTAGAGATATTTTATCTTTTAGAAGATGTGTGCAACTGATATACAGACCAGTAAAATACAAAACGAGGACGCTACCAGGTAGCTGAATCCATCTGGACCGTCAAGGTCGGCAACTGACTTCTGCTTGTGTATGCTGCGTTCAGTGCCCCAGCGATTCTTGATTGTGATGTATTCGCCTGTGCGCTTGATGCGTGCTGTAAGTGCAAACCACAACCACACCGCAAACACAATGGTAGGTATGCCAAACACAATGCCTTTGAGGTCTTCGCCTGCAACGTGCCACACTATTAATGCAACGGTCATCTTGCCTGCATCGGTCTTGATGAACTCGTCTACTGCTACACCTACTTCGCGTGCTGCAATACCGATTGCTTCAGCTACACCTTTGGCAACTTCTGCATAAGCACTGACGTCTTGCACAATCACTTCGGGTGCAACTGGCTGGGCTTGACTTTTACATGCGTTCAGTGTTTCGTTTATCTTTTGTTGTGTCCAATCGGGATCGATTGCACAATTGGGTTCTGCTTGCTGTGCTGACACTGAAAATGCTGCCAGTGCTGCAACGGCCACAAGTGCTCTAAATGTGTTTCTCATTGGTTTTCCTTTCTGTTGTTTACTGTGCGTATGATAACAAGAAAGGGGCATGATGTCAAACAAACTTTGTGGTTGACAATGTGGCAGGCTGTGTTAAACTGTAGGTGTTAGATTAGTTAGTTAGCGCAAGTCAAGCAAAACCCCAACCTTTGCTTGACCCTCTTAAGGTTCGCTTCGGCGGACCTTTTTTTTGACTACATCAATATTGACTTGCAAGGGTTGTCTGCAAATGCTGTCATCCACGCAAGGTTGACCTTGAAGTTAAAGC
Organism: Magnetococcales bacterium; assembly: GCA_002689455.1. Taxonomy (GTDB): domain Bacteria; phylum Pseudomonadota; class Alphaproteobacteria; order UBA2136; family UBA2136; genus UBA2136. Next base: position 1,314 of record NZGE01000032.1, read on the forward strand.
GCGAGCTATCACTAAAGCCCATGGCGTGTGCTTCTAGTTCAGGCAGAGGCAGATATGAGTTGTACTCGCTGTGCCGGTCACTGATGTCCGGTCTTATCAGCCAACCGGGTACCTTTAGATCGTTACCGCTTACTCTGGTAAATTTCTGCAGGCGATCCCAATGTTGTGTAAGGTATCCTACCAGCAGTGAGTGGTAGTCAAATTGATGGTCTTGATCAAGTTCGTCGTAAGTTTCGCCACTTAGCATTTCTTGAATGATGTATTCGCTCACTGAGGTAATGCCTTGCAAGGCGTAGTGAGTGTTTTCTGGGTTGGCATTCCTCCACACATCCGGAGGAGGAATTTGATCTACATAATATACTAGTTCTTCGAAAGTGTCAATCACGTGTGAACCTTTGTCCGAATCTCCACAGCACCAAAGGTAACCAAGCAAACGTGTTGAAGTAAAACTTTATAAAACGATAGCTTGCTTTGCTGCTAGTGTTGAACACTGCGTAACTGAGTCCTGCAAACAAGTATAGAACGCATAGCCATACTAGAAGTTCCATGTTATAATTATCCTTATTCTAATAGCTATATAACTAATTATACGATAAAGATAACCGGTTGTCAACCTATAATGTTTGTGCAATTATCAGTAACGATCCACCGATCAGTACAGCAAACGTTAGTACCTTTTTGTCTACCAGTTCTCCCAGTTCGTACCAGTCCTGTTTCTTAGCGTTCCATGCCACCAATGCAATCAGCGCAGCGAATACAAATCCAATCAAATGATTCACTGCCCACAATGCCATAAACAATGGTATGCCTACGCTAGCAAAGACAGCGAATGCCTTGTGCTCACTCTGCATAATTTTCCTCGTGGTAGTTGTCCAGTCTCTCACGTCTCTTGGGATCGTGTAGGTTCCAGTATCTATCTTTACAGTTGCCGCCTTGCTTGGTTCTGCCGTTGGAACAGAACAAGTGCTGGCTGTTTCGTTTTTCAAATTCGTTCTTGCAGTTGGGACAAGTGATGGTATCGCCGACCTCGGTCTCTCTGGCAATCTCTAACAAGTCTTCGGGCGTGCGTCCTTGGTTAGGATGATCCTTGCGATAGTTGACCACACGCAGGATTGTTTCGTATGCTGCGGTGTAGTAGCCTTCGCAGATCCAATCTTCGTCTGACTCACTCTTGCGTTTGTATCGATTCAGCATCGAGTTCAGTTTGTCGTCAGGTACATCGCGCAGTTTAATAACTGTGCCATTGATGTCGATTGCATCTTCTGTGAGCACATCAAAGTCGAAGTTTTCCATGTTGTTATCCTTTAAGTTTTGCGAGCTCCTCGTGTAGCTCCTGGGTAGACTTCGAGTCTGGATCAAACGGTAAGAACCCTCGGTTGCCTTGACTGCGAAACTCTTGTTCGAAGTCTTGTTTGGCCTTCCAGTGTTCAAAGTCTGCTACCGACTCGACGCCTGCTTCTTTCCAAAACTCTGACGATGTTGAATAAAATATGTAATCGCCTGTGAGCTTTTTAAAGACGTTTTGCTCTTTGATAAAATCAAGTAGTTCTTCCATGATACCTCCATTTGCGAAAGTATAACATGAAAGAACACGAGTGTCAATTAAAGTTTTCTGTGCCAGCTTGCCCAGAGCGCAATGACCGCACATACCGCACAGGTGATACCTATTGCTGTTGTGAGTGGCTTGATTGGTCCTGTCTGAGCCAGTGCAAGTATTGCCAAAGCCGTTATACTGTTGAACACAAACAAGACAAGTAGAATCACGGTCACTGCCATGCTTTCTTGTTGTTGCTTTTCGAACTGCGGTGCGTAATCTAGTTTCATGATATCGTCCTTTCTTCTAACTGTGTGTACAGTATAGCAGGATCGATACAAAGTGCAAGAGTTTTTTGAGGGTTTATAAACGAGGACGGGGGCCTCGAAAGACCCCCTACAGTTAGGATGACAGTTACTCACTGTCAGGAGATACACTAGGCAAGAGCACACATGCCGTGGAGTATTCTTTTACAAAGTTATTAAAGTTAGAGCAGCCACACAAGTAAAGGAGAAGGAAAACTTTACTGGCAAACTTATCAACCAAATGAACAACATGACTTGGCTGCTCCAACTTTAATAACTCTACTGTTGTATTATACTATCTGCGTGCAGTTATGTCAACCTGTATAGTATAAAACGTCATTCTAAATGTACCTAAAACAACCAACCCAGTACCAACGTACTAATACCTACGTAGAGGTTCAGTTCTGGTTTTGCCCCTGCTGCAAGCTGCGTGCTGCAACGTCTGCAAAGGGGCGGTTTCGCTAAACACCGTTTTAGGCGTCGATCGCCTCTACTGTGACACGATACTTACGACCGTTACGGTCTGTAACTTCAATTGTCTTGTCAAGCGACAGAAAGTACCCTTCTGTTGGGTGCAAGTCCATCTTTACCGGACCTGTTTCTGCTAGCAACTGATCAGGGTCTTGGCTGATCGCTTTGCGTGCTTGTGCTGCTATATAATCGCAATATTGTAATCCCATGTGCTGTGCTCCTATCTAACTGTTAAAGCTATTATAAGACAGGTGCCAACTGATGTCAACACCTTATTGCCTTAATAGTCCTCGTCGTCCGGTAAATGATCGAACGTGTTCTGTGGCATGATTAAATCGTGCGACACAGTTGCTTCAGGGTACTCGGCTTGTGCCTGTTCAATGGTTTCGAATGAATCGACAAACTTGATCATTGTCTGCCCTGCTAGTACACTGTGAGATGGGTAGCGCTCGCCAATGTCTTTGACATCGTAGTTGTCGTACTCGCTGTTGTGAACAATAACTAATTCTTGTGACATGATGTAACTCCTATTTCCTAACTGTGTGTACATTATACGACAGCTAGGAAACATTGCAACCTTTTATTTGATTTTCGTTGCGGCTGGGCTGCCATACTCTCTGCGAATGCTCGCACATCGTTTGGAACATGACTTGGCCCAACCACGTTTGAGATCTGCTGTGCGTGCTGCGTACACTGCACCACAATGACATTTCATTTGTTGCTTAGAACCGCGTACAGGCGTCTTAACACGAGTTTCCTGTACACGTGGCAGCTTTGACTTGGCTTGGTTGCGTTGACTGCGTGATGCCAGTTCTCTGTCCAGTATTTCGGCCCAGTCTTCCCACTTGTCGTCGTCACAGCTGAATGAACAGTTGCCTGCGAGACTGCGTGCTGTTCTGAGTGCGTTCTTGACATGCTGGGTTGTCATTTTGCTCACAGGAGTTTCGTTTGCCCAGCGTGGTTCACCGTGCCGCAGGCCTTCGTAAGCCGGGTCGTAATCTATCTCGTAGCCACCTGCGTCTTCTGCACCTTGTCCCATGTTTGTCTCCTATTTCCTAACTGTGTGTACATGATAGCACACACAGATCGGAAGTCAACCTTTATAACACTTTTGAGAATGCCTGTGCCATTGCGTTAGCACCTGCTTCGAATTCGTTGTTGCGTGCTTGCACCTGTGCCTTGCGCTTTTGCTCCAGCTCCTGTGCAAACTCTACTTCACGTCTTGCGTATGCGTACAAGCTGTCGAGTTCTTGCTGTAGCTGCTCAATGGTCAAGCCCGACAAGTCACGGCGTAACTTGATGCCGTACAGTTCTTTCTCCATGTCGCTGATCTCGCCTTCCAATGACGCACGGGTGTACTGTTCGATGTTGTAAACACCGTACTCGGCCCACATGTCTAAGTCGGAACTTGGAGTCATGATCATGGTAGCACCAGCTGCTACTGCTTCGAATGTGAACTTGGTGGCTTCTGCTTCGATGTGTGCTTTAAGTTCTAGCTGTTCGTTTGTGTATTTCATTTTGTGTATTCCTATTTCCTAACTGTGTGTACATTATACGACAGCTAGAAAAGAAGTCAACCATTACTGCAATACAAAGAATAATAAGTAATGTCTTGTTCGGTAAGATGCAAGGGTTCTATTGTGTTTTCTTTGTAGTTGCTTAGGTAGCCTGTTATGCCACCCAGGTAGTCCACGTACTCTTGCACTGCGGCTACAGGCACGTTAATGTATATGCCACTTGGACCTTCTGCGTCTTCGTCAGCCCAGGGTTCCAGTATCTCATCAGCACGATGTGCAGTGCAAGGAAACCCTACTTCAAAGCTGCTGTAATAATGGAACTCTATTGTTTTGCGTGGCTCGCAGTAGTGCATCTCGCTGGCTTGTATGGACACTGTGTTCGGTTTGCTGTGCGTGGCTGTGTTTCCGAGCACCAAGCGGGGTGCTTGCTGTACGCGGGCAATCATTTTAAAGTGTTCGGGGTCTGTTGCCCACGCACGCAATCTTGCTTGTTCTTGATCACGTGCTTTGCTCAGGTAGAACGGAAATGGAAAGTTATCCGTTTTCATGTGCCTTGTCCTGCACCATGTGATGTACCCATATGGTGCCAAGTTCCAATCGCATTGTAAGCACATGGCAATCTTGTGCGTGTTCTACATCGAGTGCATCGCAGTCGGCATTGGCTTTGCAAATTGCGCAGTATCGGTGACCATCCTTAACAAATGTGCCGTTGCCTCGGGCTATCTCTAGCATGATGTGTTCTTGTGGTGTTAACTGTCGCATTGCAAATCCTTATACCGTTTGTTTATTATGTGTACAGTATACAAAGAAAGGCTGCACAATGCAACCTTTCATGTGGGTATTAATCTCGCAATCGGTGTTCTACTTGCAAGCTGCCATTTTCTACTGTAACATGATAGGCTGGTTCGGTGTAGTAGTCGTCTATGGCCCGCGTCCAAGTGTCAGTGATTACAGCTTGACCTTGTTTGACTTCTATGTCTAGCGTTGCCTGATCGATACTTATTGACTGTACGAAAGTATACGTTGAATTGTTGTTGCTGTCAACTTCGAACAATTCGATTTGTGTGGTTTCGTAATCGGTTACAAATGCAACCATGTAGTTGTCAACCGTGAACATGCCTGTGGTGTTAGTGAGTCCTTCGAGCGAGCTTTCGTTGTAGTCGATTACAGAAAACTGTTCGTCGAACTCAAGACCGTCTGCCGATCCGTACAGTATAACATGCTGTCCGTCTACACTGCGACCGGGTTCTATATCCACAACGTTACGGCCCAGTATCACATCGTCAAAGCCGTCTTGGTTGACATCTGCCGAAGTACATGTTGTGAATCCTTCGTCCGTTTTGGAATGACGTGCAAGCATCTCGGCTGGCATGTCTTGTGCGTTGCTTAGGTCAGCATTGCCGTCGTTGTAGCGCACCACAGGAGTGTTACCGTGGTAAACGTTTACATCGACTATGTCAACGTTGCTGTCGCCGTTAAAGTCACCTGCGCATGCTCCGTGTGTGTTGTTGCCACCAATCAGTGTCAGTTCGCCAAACTCATCGATAAGAAAGTTGTCGCCCTGCTTGGCCATTTGGATATTGTCATCACCGTCGTATACGTACTCGTACCCGTGACTGAACGTGTAAATCTCCGCAATCGAATCATGGTCAAGGTCAACCTCAATCAGTCCACGGTGATGCGAACTTTTGCCAAGATCAGTGAACGTGATGTTGTTGGGGTCACTAAAGTCAACCATTACTGTTTCGGGTGCATCGGTATCATCGGAGAATGCTACCAGCATGCGATCGTTGTCCAGTACATCGAATCTTGCAAAGTTGATGTTGGTAGTGTGTGCAAAGTGATCACTGATCACTGCAAACACTTCAGCCTTGCTTGGTGTTGCGACATCCGAGCTGTTGCCAGTAGTTACAGGTGCTGGTGGTGGAGCTGCCTGGGTTTGTGGTGTTGCAGGAGCAGTGTCACCACCACCTCCGCATGCTGTCAGTGACAATGCACCAATCATGGTTAAAAGCATGTTTGCTTTGTTCATACTACCTCTCCTTTATGGTGTTGTGTAGTGTGTGAGTGTAAGTGTAGTATAAAAAAAGGAGTCAACGTTGTCAACTCCTTTTTGTTATTTTTTAGTAGCCTTCTTCTGCTACAACTTTGGCAATGGCACCCCATTCGTCACCAAACGTTTGTTTGATCCACTGTGCCCAATTGTCCGCATTGTTCTCCAGGTACTCGAAGTACGCTTCACATGCTTGCGGGTTTTCAATGTATGGTTCAACAATAGCGGCAGCTACCGTGTAAAAGTCTTCATGTTCGCTGCTGTCGATGCTTGCTAACTGCTGACCGTAAAGGCCCATGCTGCTCTGCGTGTTGCGAACTGCTTCTGATACTGCCTGTGCCCAAATTTCTACGTTGTTCATGTGGTGTATTCCTATTTCCTAACTGTGTGTATATAATAGCACACATAGAAACTGTGTCTACCGATTTAATAATTCTTTTAAGCTGAACCAAGCACTCACTAAAGTGATTTGTAAATACAAACCGAACATGACTCCACTCCATACGTTGTCAACAGGAGCATTAAATACGATACCTAGCATGACAACAGAAACCACTGTGTTTAAAATGAATAACTGCCAGCTCATGGACTCGAGTTCTCGGTCCAAATCGTCCTGAAACTTGCTCCACATTATGATCATTGCAGCCCATAAGTATGCCAGGCACACAGTGACGAGCCCTGCTATGATGTCGCCGAACATGTTGTCCATTAGCATCAGTGACACTACTGCGATACTGACAATGTCAGCGCGAATCACTTTCTCGAGCTTGTTTCGTTGTAGCTTGTTCATGTGTTACTCCTGTTCCTAACTGTGTGTACATAATAGCACACACAGATCAGGATGCAACCTTTTATTTGTAAACTTTGGCTGGAATCGAATATGGTAGCGGAAGAAACTTGTCTTCGCGATCAAGCTGCTCTACACGCTGTCTGACTTTGTCAAGCATCTTTCCGATTGACTTTGACACTCGGTCAGCGTCACCTGTAACCTTGCGCGTGCGCACCTTTTCGCTGCTCATTGCGTAGAACTTGCTTTCCGGCTTGAGTCTGCCTACAATCAGCGTGGGCTCTACCAGGAACACACCTGCGTCAACTTGCTCAATATAAAACTTGACACGAAGCGGATCGTTGTCTACAATACGATTGGGCATCTCATCGTGATTGGCGCCCAGTGTTACTGATGCGAACATGATGTTGCTTGACAGTACACCACGCGAGAAGTTGAGGGTACAGCCTTGCCAGTTGTCTTGCTTGGCTTGTGTGATTTTGTCTTTTAATTCTTCGAACATGCGTTGCTCCTATTTCCTAACTGTGTGTACATAATAGCACACACAGATAAGAAGTCTACCTTTATTTAAAGTTGCATTTATTAAAGTTTACCTTTATTTTACAGCTTTGTTGAATCGATTGTGCAAGGTATTCGTTGAACTTGACAAGTGCGTCTGCAAATGTTTCGCATGTGGCATACGGTGTGTAATTCCAGTCGCCCGCTTTCCAAAACTTGCTTACAATGTAATCACCGTTGACAGGGTCTTTGCATACAAACACGAAGCTGTCGGGCTGCTCAGCCACTAGCGGGTAGTTTTCTTTGTGTTCGATGTATCCAGCTTCACGGCAGGCCGATACAAGAAGCTGTGTGGTAATTGGCGTGAGTATCTCTTTCATTGTGTAACTCCTATTTCCTAACTGTGTGTACATAATAGCACACACAGATAAGAAGTCAACTAATTAAACGTGTGGAATGTGCGGGTATTTGTCCATGTACGGTTCAACGTCAACTGTGTCGTGCAACTCAAAGTCAAACCATAGCTCTGTGTTTTCGTCCGCATGCTTGCACAAGTATTCAAAGTGCTCAGGCAGCACTTCCGTTTCGTACTCGTTCTGCCCACCGTCAACCCACATAGCAACAAACGTACCGTCTGTCAACGCTGCTAGCATAATCTGCGTGCCCATGTTATGCTCAGCAATGATAGTGTTGATGTCGATTGTCTTTTTCTTGTGTACACGATGTGTAAGCTGTTTGATTTGCGTTGTCATATGTAACTCCTATTTCCTAACTGTGTGTACAGTATAAGACAAGTGGTAGAACATGTCTACCACTTTTTGCAATTTATTCCGAGTAGCTAAAAATGTGCTGCGGGTTGACAACTTCGAATGTTTCGCCTGCGTCTTCGTACCATCCGTAGTCAAACGCTCGGTACTTGCGAAGCTTAACATGCGTCACTATGCGATTGTCGTCATCGATCAGTCTAGCTTGCGTCAAGTCCTGTTCGTGTTCGTACCCAACTGGGTTTTCACGATCGTAGCTCACAATCTCTACTTTACCGTCGACCCACTTGAAGCCTAGTGTCCAAACTGAATCGATAAGTCTGTGTGTTGCAAATTGTAATGACATATTGTGTTACTCCTATTTCCTAACTGTGTGTATATAATAGCACACACAGAAACTGTGTCTACCTTTTTGTGAAATAAATGTCAAAAAGAAAGGGCGCATTGTGCGCCCTGTTCGGAGTGTGGGTAGCGTTTACGCTACGATTTGAAGTGCTGCTTTCTTGCCTTTGCGTGCTTTCTCGATCAGCGCGTTCGCTTCAGCTTCTGTAACACCTTCTGCAACGACTTCACCGTCTTTCTTGCGTGCTACGTTCACTTTTGCTTCTTCTTGCTTAGCTTCTTGCTTAGACGCTTTCTTAGCAGTCTTAGCTGGCTTTGGCTCTGCTGGTGTGCGTCCAAAGTCGTCTACGATCTCGTTTGCTACAGCGTACTTCTTGATGATGTTGTAAGTTGCGGCAGCTGACGCTAGTGTCATGTTCTGCTGCTCCATCATGTCTGCGATAACAGCTTTACGGAATTCTGTGTTACCAAGCTCTGCACGCTGTGGTAGCTTAGCAGTGAACAAGTCAAGTGCTACAGCACGTGATGTACCTGCGCGGAATACCGGCTTTGCTTCAGTTGCAGTTGCTTCAGTTGCTGTGTTGTTTGTAGTTGCGTTTGTCATAATAGTGTCTCCTGGACTGTGTGTGTTATGAACATTAGTTTCTAACTGTGTGTAATTATACACGTTTAAATTTCTGTGTCTACCAATTTTTTAATTTTTTTGTGTAGTGCAAAGTTTTGTTCTTTGCCCTAACTGTGTGTAGCTATTATAACCTACTCGGTAAGTTATGTCAACATCTTTTTTATCTTTTTTTCAATTTTCTTTTTGCTAAAAAGATAAAAAACATGTTGCTCCTAGCTGCCTATATAATAGCACAACTAGGAACGAATGCAACCTTTATAAGTCCTCTTCTCTACAAAGTTCTTCCAGTTCCATATAAAGCTCTTCGGCTTCACCTTGACGACCTGCTGCTAACGCTTCTTCGATCTGCTCGTTGAGGTCGTCTATTTGTACTGCTAAACTGCTTTGTCTCATGTGCTACTCCTGTTTCCTAACTGTGTGTACATATTAACACAGCTAGGAAACATTGCAACCATTTTCTACGAAATAACTAACACTTGACGATCGCTTTCTTCTTCACCGTCGTCAGCTGTTAACTTGTCCATGCGGTGGTAGTCACTGTGCTTGACATACAGCATGTCTACATTGCTGGCTTGTGGTGCTACTGTGGTACCCCAGTGGTCACCATACCCGTAGCTAAAGTGTACTGGTGTCTCTGGATCAGCACCGCATGCTTTAGCATCTGCTAATAGTTCTTCAAGTTCTGCAATTGTTAAACCGTTCATTTTGTAACTCCTATTTCCTAACTGTGTGTACATAATAGCATGACTAGAAATGAATGCAACCTATTTTTTAACTTTTTCAAAGAAAGGTACAATGTAGTGGTTGCGGTACGCATCGTCCATGTTCGCAGAACGTGTGTACGCTGGAAAGACTTGCGTTGACAGTCTTAGCTTGGTTACACTACGAGAAGTTTCTTCAACTAGGTAGCTGCCTGTCTCGTCTTGCTTGAAGCGTGCTGCTAGCGCACTGTGAACGTCTTGCTCTTTGCTGCGCAGTCTATCCCATGGAATGCTTGTTAGCGTCATTGGTCCGATGCCTGCACCAAACATGCCCTTTACACGCTTGCCCGAGTTGTTGGTAAAGCACTTGTCACGATTGTCGTGCGTGGTAACCTTGACAAACTCAAGTCCGTGCTGTTTAAAAATTTCGTTTGCTATTGCTTTTGACATTGCGTTACTCCTGTTTCCTAACTGTGTGTACATAATAGCATGACTAGAAAGGAATGCAACCGATTATTTTTCCAGTGTCTACGTGCAAGTTGTACAGCGCAATCGCTAC
>NZGE01000033.1 GCA_002689455.1 Magnetococcales bacterium
AATTGAAAAAAAGTGTTCAGAAGATAACCCTAAAATTTCAAAACATTTCATATTTCCAAGATCCGAAAGACCTATAGCCTTTTTAAACAAAAAGCTTAGAAATGAATTTAACAAAGGGTTTTTAAAAGTACAAGAATCTGGTGATTATTATAAAATTCTACATAAATATGTGGACTAAAAAAGTTACTCAACTAATAGCGTTTCAGGAAATTCAACCAATCCGGTAGTATTGGGGCCTTTTACTTTTTTAACAAGCAAAGTTGCTTCTAAAGACTGATTTACTGACAGGTTTAAGCTATCGGCATACACAAAACCAAGCGCCGACAAGTCTTCCAAATTACCCATCGCAAAAATATAAGAATAACCTTGGGATTCAATTTCACTAAAGCAGTGGTTTAAAAAACCAACCACATCAAAATCTAATTTGTGAATATCCAGTGCGAATGGGGCAAGCACAACGCCTTTTGCATCACCTTCCATTTTGACAGGTGTAAACAAAGCAAAAGCGTCAAGTTTCGCATCAGTTTCGCTAACAAAAGACAATTTTGAACTATAAACTTCTAATGAACGCAATTGCCCTGTTTGAGCAATTGTTTCCGCCCCCGCTGCACCGTATGTACGTGCAATTAATGTAGCAATTTGAGACTTATCATCTTGTTTTTCAGCGCGAATCAATATTCTTACCTTACAGTTTTATTGTTTATTTTAAGTAAAAGCATTGTGCCTTTAAATCAAATAAAGGGCAAGCCCTCATACTAAAAATATGTTATAAGTAAAATATGCTAAAAAAAATAAAAATATTCCCCCTTCTCTTTATACTGGCGCTTGTCAGTTTTATAAATGCGTATGCATACGAAGATACTTGGAAAAAAGTAGACTACATTATTGATGGGGATACCTTTGTAACCGAAGATGGAGATTACATTCGACTACTTGGCATTAACACGCCTGAAGTCGGTAGACACGGTAATGCAGGTGAACCTTTTTCCAATCAAGCACGCTTAAAACTGACAAAACTTATCTTCAATCAAAATGTAAAACTTAGTTTTGGAGAGCGTCACAAAGACCGTTATGGTCGCATGCTTGCCCACGTTTACAAGGAAGATGGCGTTTGGGTAAACAATGAACTTGTTCAAGAAGGGTTAGCACATGTTTACAGTTTTCCTGACAACAGGCAACTGACCAGAGAACTCATAAAAACTGAAAACGAAGCCCGCGCTAACAACAAGGGCATGTGGGCACACCCCCGTTGGAAAACATACAAAACCGTTGATGAGATTCCCGACAAAGCAATTGGTCAGTTTAACCTGTACGAAGGTAAAATTGTAAACAGTACAAGGGTTAGCGACCGTATATATTTAAATTTTGGCACCAACTGGCGCACCGATTTTACCGTTGAAATACCCAAAAGATACTATGAACTTTTTAAAAAGTCAGGTATAAATATAGAAGCAGATTACAAAGGCAAAAAAGTGCAGGTTCGTGGGGTTTTTAAGCCTGTTAACGGCGTTCTTGTCACATCCACTCACCCAGAACAACTGACAATTTTAGACTAATTTTTAATTTTTTGTCAGTTTTTTGTATACAGTCCTAACACCCCCCTCCATAAACAATAGGACCGAGGGAGAATATAACTCACCCAAGGAAAACCTTAAAAAGTTAAGAGAAATTTAAAACTGGAGTATGCCATAGAAATTTAAATCAAAGAATAAGATTAGGTGCTAAAACCTGACAAGTTGAATAAGGATTGGTAGTTTTCTTCATACACACCCTTTGCAACCCACTGCTGGTCACAAGATTCAACGTAAACACCCTAACCACAATTGATAACCCTGCTTCCCCCAAGCAGGGTTTTTTTTATTTAATTGACAATTAACTTCTTATATAGCCTTTCGTGTCAGCGGAAAACAATACGAAATAAAACGCAAACAAGGTGAAATAAACGGAATTTATTAGACAAATAAGCGCAAATGATTAAAATGTCGGGCAAATACACGTTTTTAATGTAAAACAACAAAGAAAATTTAATAATGAAACAATATATTCTACCAGCCGTTATTGGTTTAACCGCAAGCACCTCTGCTTTTGCAAACGACCACGCACACCACAATCATTCAAACAGCACATACGGCGCAAACTATAGCCCTGTACAAGTCATGGGTGCACACTCACACAACAAAGACGAGTGGATGGTTTCATACAGTTACGGTCAAATGCATATGGAAGGCCTACAACAAGGTAACGACCGCATTAGCAATGCACAGGCATTTGCAGCTGGTTATGCCATTGCCCCTGTTAAAATGACAACAGAAATGCATATGTTTAGTGCTATGAAAGGCTTAACAGATGACTTTACATTTATGGCGATGACATCTTACCAGAAAAAAGACATGAAGCTTGTAAACAACGCTGGCGTTGCATTTAGCACAAAAGCAGAAGGCTTTGGCGATACAAAATTATCGCTTATTGACAACCTAAACCGTTATGGCTACACAAACTGGTCTACCATGGTTACTTTAAGCCTTCCAACAGGCTCAACCGACCAAGAATATAACACACCAATGGGTGCAAACACACGCTTGCCTTACCCAATGCAGCTTGGTTCTGGCACATATGACATTACACCGGCTGTAACATATGAATGCACATGCCGTGACCTTAGCATAGGCGCACAGGCTTTCGCCACTTTCCGCTTTAACGACAATGAAGAAGACTACCGCCTTGGTAGTGAATATGGCTTCAAAGCGTGGGCTGGTAAAGAATGGGTGAAAAACCTAAACGCAGGTCTAACATTTAACTGGCTTACACAAAACAGCATTTCAGGCTCTGACGACCTTATGAACCCAAACATGGTTGTTACAGCGGACAAACGCAACACAGGCTTTGACCGTGCAAGCCTTGCATTAGATGTTGCTTATAAACCTGCCGTTTTACGCGGTGCTGAAATTATTTCCACCTACGAAGAACCTATTTACCAAGACGTAAATGGCATTCAAATGGAAAGCAACCGTATGTTCAGCATTGGGGTTCGCAAAACATTTTAAGTTTATAAAAACTTAAAGCCAAAACCCGCTGATATTTCAGCGGGTTTTTTGCAACCTAGCAATTGAATGGCTTAATTTTTGCATTGAAATTTTTATTTTAAACAATGTAAAGGGTAAAAATATGGCACAAATTGACTATTTTTCAAACACAGGTGCAAGTATTACAACTTCAAGCACCTCAAAAACCAGCCCTTCTAAAAAATGGATTTCTGACGATGTCACATCTTTTGACGGATTGGTGAAAGCTAAAACACCGAAACCTGCCACTTTTGCACTGATGGATACAAATCAAACATCTGCTACCCACGGTAAGGTTAACTTAAACCTTGATGACTTTTATGGCGCAGAAAAATCACCCAACAACAATGGTGTGACACTTACAAAGCTTCCACCTTTACTTTACCCAACAGCCAACAACATCAAAGCCATTCAAGCACATGCAAGTGAAAGGTTTCAGGACATGTTAAAAGACTTCAACATTCCATATGCACCTGAAAAAATAACATTTGATAACAGTGGTAAAATGGTTATTCCCGATAACTACCCTTACAAAAACCAACTACAAGAAGCCATAAACCAAACACCAGGCTTAGAACGTGAAATGCGTGACCTAAACGCCCTTTCCAGCCATTATGCTGCGCTACAGTCCCTTGAAGTTGTTCATGCGGAAATTTCCAACGCTAAAAACGACTGGGAAGTTGGCGAGATTTTAAAGAAATATAAAGGCGTTATTGAAAAAGCATCGCAAGGTTTTAACATGGCACTAAAATTCACACCAAACGGTGAGCTTTCAATCACAGCCGATGGGCAAGGCTTAAAACTATAAGGAACCTTCGGTTACCAGTTTTTTAACTTCATCAAACACCAGCTCTGGCGCAACAATCATACGGTCAATGCTTCCATCTGGTGTTTGCTTATTATATGTAATTTCTTTTCCCCAAATGTCAGTCACTTTTAAGCCCATTTCTTCACACATAATGTGGCCTGCGGCACAGTCCCATTCGCTTTTAGGGCGCAAAGTTACCATAAAATCACTCTGTCCAGCAGCCACAAGTGCAAGCTTATACGCAATAGAACCTATTGGGTTCATTATAAATAAACCTTCATAATCGTCCCACAAACCCCGACGCATTTCAGAGTGCGATGTTAAGCATTCCATCTCTGAAAGTTCTAGCTTATCCACTGGCTGTGCAATTTTTTGATCATTCAAATAAACGCCTAAACCTTTAGCAGAAGCAAACATATCCTTCTTAGCAGGGTTGTAAACAACACCTACAACAGGCTTACCATTTTCAACAACCGCTAAACTAATGGTAAATTCGGGTTGCCCTTTAATAAATGGTTTTGTGCCATCAATAGGGTCAACAATAAACACCCTCTCCTTTTGAAGGCGAGAAATATCATCTTCAATTTCTTCACTCAGCCAACCATAATCGGGGCGCGCTTTCATTAAAAAGGCCTGCAAAAAAGCATCCGCTTCTTTATCGGCTTGAGTAACAGGGCTAAAACCAGCTTCAACCTTGCGTTCAACTTCAAGATCGTCCGACTGATAATAGTTCATAATAATAGGTGAAACTTCCAACGCAGCTTGCATCAAAAGCTCTAAGTCTTTTTTGTAATCCATGTTTAAATATTAAGGCAAAAAGGATGATTTTTGAAAGCATTTTCGCTATACTCACCCCACAATTTTCAAAAACGGGGGTTTTTATGGCAGGTTCTAACACACCAATGATGCAACAATACTGGGATTTACGAGAAGAAAACCCAGGGTTTTTATTGTTTTATCGTATGGGGGATTTTTATGAACTTTTTGACGACCACGCCATTACAGCCGCAGGCGTTTTAGGTATAACCCTTACCAAACGCCGTTCTTCTAAAGATGGTGACGAAGGCATTCCAATGTGCGGTGTTCCATTTCACGCTGCGGAAGGTTACATTGCTAAACTCATTAAGCACGGTCACAAAGTTGCCCTGTGCGAACAAACCGAAACCCCAGAAGAAGCCAAAAAAGCACGTGGCTATAAAGCCCTTGTTAAGCGTGAAATTGTTCGCCTTTACACAGGTGGTACCCTTACTGAAGAATCCATGCTAAAAGCTGAAGAAAACAATTATCTTCTGGCTATCTTAAATGAAAAGAACACCATTCACCTTGCATATGCGGACGTTTCAACAGGTGAATTTAAATCATCCACCACCACTGCGGACAATTTGGGCGCGGAACTTTCAAGGTTAAATCCAAAGGAAGTTATTTTAACAGAAAGCACAGGTGAGAAATTTATTTCAGAGTTAAACCCGTTTGCAAAGGGCTTAAGCATTATCTCCAGTCGATACTTCATGAAAGACCAGGCTGAAAAGAAACTTTTAAACACCCTAAAAGTAAAAACTTTAGACGCTTTTGGCTTTGAACATGACGGACAAATAGCTGCTTGTGGCGCCCTGCTTCAATATATAAGCGATACTCAAACAGGCAAAATGCCAACTTTACAAAACCCGCAAGTTGTTAAAAACAATTCATACCTATACATCGACCCAATGAGCCGACAAGGTTTAGAACTTACACAAACTTTAAAGGGTGAAAAAAAAGGAAGTTTACTTTCTGTTTTAGATAAAACCGTAACATCTTCAGGCAGCCGAACCCTTGCAAGTTGGTTAAACACGCCCCTACAAGACCTGACAGAAATTCACAACCGTCAAAACGTTATTACAGCATTTATGGACAACACACGGCTGTGCGAAGATGTTCAAAAAACTCTTAAAAACAGTGCGGATATGCACCGAAGCATCAGCCGTATCACCCTGGAACGTGGCAGCCCTCGTGATTTATTAGCAATTCGTAATACACTAAACATCTTGCCTGCCCTTCAAACACAAATCACACAAGTAAACGGTGAAAAAATTGCAGAAATTTCAAAAAACTTCGACGGCTTTGAAGCCTTAAACAGCTTACTTACGAAAGCTTTAGAAGATGAAGTACCTATGCTTGCCCGTGATGGTGGGTTCATTCAAAAAGGGTTCTGCCCACAGTTTGATGAATATAAAGAACTAAGCGACAATGGCATGAACATGCTTAAAGAACTTGAAAAACAAGAGGCAGAACGCACAGGCATTTCGTCCCTTCGTATTAAATATAACAAGGTTTGGGGTTACTTTATGGAAGTTACAAAAACCCATGCCGACAAAGTGCCAAATGACTTTATTCACCGCCAAACCACCACCAATGCTCAGCGCTTTTCAAGCACGCTTCTCATGGAGCTGGAACGTAAATACGCCGCAGCAGAAGCCAACATGACCGAGCGTGAAATGGAGCTGTTTAAAGAACTGATAAACGCAACAGCAGCCATGGCACCTGAACTTTTACGTGCTGCTGACGCTTTGGCTGAACTAGACGTCCTGATTAGCTCAGCCCTCATTGCAAAGGCTAACAATTATTGCAAACCAAACATTGATAACTCGCTAGACTTTAACATTACCGAAGGGCGTCACCCTGTGGTTGAAGAAACGGTGGACCATTACATTGCCAACGACAGCATGTTATCTAACGGTGAGTTTTGGCTTATCACGGGCCCTAACATGGCGGGTAAATCCACCTTCTTACGCCAAAACGCACTTATTACCATTATGGCACATGCAGGTTTTTATGTACCTGCAACAAAAGCGAACATTGGCCTTGTGGACCGCATTTTCACACGTATTGGCGCCGCAGATGACCTTTCACGTGGGCAAAGCACCTTTATGATGGAAATGGTTGAAACAGCCGCAATTATAAACGGCGCAACAGATAAAAGCTTGGTTATTTTAGATGAAATTGGGCGTGGTACAGCCACTTATGATGGTTTATCCATTGCATGGGCTTGTACGGAACATTTGGTGACACAAAACAAATGCCGCGGGCTGTTTGCAACCCACTATCATGAAATGTCCGAATTGGCGGAAACCCATGAAAAACTGAATTGTTACCACGTTCAGGTGAAAGAATGGGAAGGTGATATTATTTTCCTACATAAAATTGCCAAAGGCACCGCCCCTGCTAGCTATGGTATTCATGTTGGGCGTTTGGCAGGCTTGCCAAAGTCGGTTACACGCCGTGCTGAACAAATTTTAAACCGCTTAGAAGCGCAAGCAGGTACAAACGAAACCCTTTCCCCTGCGGACTTACCGCTGTTTGTTGCCACCGAAGAAACACACAAACCAAGCGCTTTAGAAGAAAGGTTGCAAGGCATTAACCCTGATGACCTATCGCCGAGGGATGCACATAACATGTTGTATGACCTTAAAGGTTTATTAAACTAAAAAAATGCACAGAAAACATCGTGCCTTCAAACACATAAAAAAGGGTGGCAATACCACCCTTTTATTCGCTAACAGTAAAATTAAACCTTCGGCTTAATCTTTTCTAAGAAATTGTAAGCCCCTTTCAAACCACTCGTGTAAGCACGAATGTAAAAAGGCTTTTTAACCTCAGAAGAAGATTCTTCCGCTGCTTCAACGACTTCAGCTTCGTCATTAACCTCAGTTTGAACCGATTTTTTACGAAGGTCTTTACCCTTAACTTGTTCAACTTCAACAGGCTCTTCTATTTTATAGAGAATAAAACCAATATAAGCCAAATAAACAATAGGTAAAGCGACAAAAACCAGCTCAATCATGTATATCAATGCATACTGCAAAGGATTTACACCAAAAGTTATAAACCCTGTTACAGCTTCCATGAACCCATAACTATGAAGCACAGTGATTAAAACACCATAGGCAGCAATATATGCAAAAGCCTTGATAATTTTTTCATGCAAATCCTGTATAAATACATTCTTAGGCGTATAAACACCTAAAAGGGTCATAACAAACACATATTGAATACAAGGTGTTAACAGGTAAAGAACTGAAAAGTCCCCACCAAGTTTCCACTCTGAAAAAGTTTCAACTGCAGTATTTACACTAAAGTCAAACCCTGTTACCCAAATTAAAAAAACTAAACCCGAAAGGAATAGCGTTTTAATTAAATACCAAAATTTAAATTTTTGCGTAAAGAGTTTGCCAATCATTCTGACAGCTTTAATTGTAATAACAACTAGACAGAGCGCCACAAACCATGAGCCGTCTATAAAACCGCTCACTTCCTTTGAAGCACTTTCCCAAGCTGTAAGTCTGTAAATTACAGCAAGAACTGCAAGAAGACCAACCAAAGCAATGCCATAGGCACGCTGACTTAATTTTAACATAAAGATTCCTTACCAGCCGAACGGCTGGAAATATTAAAAGTTATAAAAAAGATGTTTAAATCACTTAATTTATGGGGGCTTCCATGAATTTTTTCAACAAAAAACCCACATAAAGTGGGCTATTATTATTCGTGAAGCAGTTTAAAGGCCAAAGGCGAGGGAATGGCAACCACTTTAAAGCCAGAAGCATGACCCCAAAAAAGCTTGCTTTCAAACCTTTTTAAATCATCCAAAATGGTTAAAGCTGTTGGGCTGGTTACCAGGCTTTTATTGCCTATAAAACCTGCCCATTTATAAGCATTATTCATACGAAATGAATAAGCTATTTTTTGCATAAAGCCTGCTTTCTTTGCGCCTTTAAAATCCAACTTTGGGTTTTGCAAATAAACAGGAAAGTTAGAACGTACTGCCATAACAACGTATGTTACATCAGCATTGTCAGTTTTTTTCGCTGGTGTTAAAGCACTGCGCAAGCCCTTTTCGTCAGTTTGAATAAATTCAAACATCATGCGTTCAACCGAGTGATAATTCACATAACCATCGCCCATATACGCATTCATAAAAGCCTGCTGTTCAATTTCGTGCAAAATGCGCAAGTTTCCTTCACAAAGGGCAAAGCCTTCATACATTAAAAGTGTATAAAAATAATAAGGATAGCCATTTAAAGTTTTAGGGTGCGACATAGTAGGCACCTCCATAAAAGGAACAAAGGTAAAAAACATCAATAATTTACCCAATACAAAACCAAAAATCAAACTTATTCAAAAAAGTCACAAAACAAAGGTGTTTTAACGGGCAAAACATTGCGTTTTTTTACAAAAAGGCGCATTTTAAGCCAAATGATTAAATAAAGGGTTTGTCACATTTCTATTTTAAGATCATCGTTTATTGTAAGCAGTTTAACACTTGTTTCGCGCGTGTTTGGTTTTATACGTGACATGCTTATTGCCAATAAATTAGGAACAAGCACTGCATCTGACGCCTTTTTCGTTGCCATGTTAATGCCAAACCTATTACGCCGTTTATTTGCAGAAGGTGCCTTTGGCGTTGTTTTTGTACCTATTTTAACAAAGATCAACCAAGAAAAAGGGCAAAAGGCTGCCGAAGAATTTGCAGCCACAACTTACACATGGCTTATTCTTATTTTAACCATTGTAACCGCTTTAATGCTTTATTTTATGGAACCCTTTTTAACGCACGTTTTAGCACGTGGCTGGGCCGATGACCCTGAAAAACTTCAACTTGCCACAACTCTTTCACGCATAACATTTCCATATTTAATGCTGATTACCTTCGCAAGTTTATGTGGTGGTATTGGTAACACCTTTAACAATTTTGCCCCTTTTGCGCTAACCCCTACACTGCTGAACGTTTCCTTTATTTTAGGGCTGATTATTTTACCGCTTATGAACGTAGATCCAGCTTACGCTGCCGCTTATTCCATGACTTTTGGCGGTGTTTTACAAGCCGTGCACATGAAAATGTCCTTAAGAAAAATTCATTTTAAATTAAAGCTCACAAAAGAATTAAAACATCCTGAGACACCAAATCTATTAAAACGATTAGGCCCTGCTGCCTTGGCTGTTGGTATTTTACAAATTAGCTTTGTGGTGGACATTTTACTGGCTTCATACCTAGAAGAGAATGCTGTTTCTTACCTACAGTTTGCCAACCGTTTTTACCAGCAACCACTTTCTTTGATTGGCATTGCTTTGGCGACCGTTCTGTTGCCACATTTATCAAGATCTCTTAAGGCACACAAACAAGATGAAGCCAATGAAAGCTTTCAAAATGCGCTTACCCATGGTTCATCTTTAGCTATATTCTCGTCCATTGCACTGGTTATGCTGGCATTCCCATTGATTGACAGTTTATTTGGACATGGTGAATTTACCGCAGCCGCTGGCATGCAAGTAGCAAGCGCTATGCAGCTATATTGCTTAGCTCTGCCCGCCTATGTCATGACGAAAATTACAGTTACTTGCTTTTATGCATACGGCGACACAAAAACACCGCTTATTTCTTCTGTGTTTGCGTTGGTTGTGAACATAACCTTAAACCTTATTTTAATGCAATATTACGGATTTTTAGGCCTTGCTATGGCAACCAGTATTTCAGGCTATTTAAACGCTGCGTTACAATATATTTTGCTTTACCGCAAGGGTTATATTCAACTTAAAAACAAAGCAGAAATGAAGAGAAATGTCGGTTTAACCTTTATCATAAATTTGTGCGTTTTAATGGTCTTTACAATCATACATTACACATTATCTTACGATGATAAATGGCCTACAATATACAAACTTTTATATACCGCTGGTGTCGGATCATTAGGCCTTTGTACCTTTATTTTCCTTTCACATAAATTAAAGTTTTTCAACTTTATTGAAATTGTTCGTCAGATAAAAGGGCGCAAGAAAAGAGGTTAAGAAACCCTTACTCGGGCTTACGCCTACGGCTATAAAGCAAGGCAATATAAAGCGTTGGGAGAATAAGCGCCAAACACGACCAAGTCAGCATATATTCGCTGTGCATGGCTCCTGTCTGAGGTTTTTCAATGAATGATCGGATATTCTGATTACCCGATGTGGTTGCCTGTATTAGAATGTTCTTATATTCTGAAACCATTGGAAAAGCAGTGCTGTCAAGGCGCTTAATAACCCTTTTTGTTACCCCATACAAAGGGCCTTCAATAAAAGTTTTCTTTGGAGGTATATTCCTAACCACTCCGGTAAAGTTTACCTGCCCCTTTTTATCTTCTAACACTTCTGGGTTTTCACGATCCCAACTTTTAGGTATCCACCCGCGGTCAACCATCACATAATCCCCATCATCAGTCATAAGAGGTGTGATGACACGATATCCGACATAGGTTTTATAATGACGATTTTGCAACAATTTTTCGTTTTCATAATCAAACACACCTGAAATTGTCACAACTTTCCAGTCTTTTAGCTCGACATTTTTGTCAAAGGGTACGGCTTTTTGATTTAATTGCTCTGAAAAAGCCTTAAATGCCGATTCTTTCTCATTCATACGACCATATTGCCAATAAGCAAGTTTTATAAAAATCACCTCAAATACCAGTACAAGGATTAAAAGTGAATAAGATATTTTTGAAGTTGTTTTTTTAGCTACACTCATCAGTCTAATTTATATATTTAAATCCTTGAAAGGTTAAAGTTCGTATGTATAATCGTCCTACATTTGTTAAAATGTATTAAACAGTAATATAATGTTTTAATCAACTACGTAAAGAAGGTGCTATGCCAAAACAATGCCCACTGCGCAAATTAGGCTCTAAAACTGAAAATTTAGAAGGTAATATAAAATTGGCAATTCTTTTTGTTGCCATTATTACAGTTTGGATGCTTTCAGGCCTATTCACAGCCGATGAAAAAGTAGAACAAAAAAGCACAGAAAAAACCCTTAAAACGGTTGAAACGTTAGAGGTAAAACCTGAAACCTATACAAGATACTTAGAAATTACAGGCACAACGGAACCTTTCCAACTGGTAAACCTTGCCGCACGTACCGAATCTCAAGTACAAGAAATTTTAAAAGACCGTGGTGAGCATGTTCAAAAAGGTGACGTACTGCTAACCTTAGACACTGAACAGCGAAAAGAAACATTAGAAGCTGCTAAACTAGACCTTAAAAAGGCAGAAGCTTTATACAACGCAGCATCAAAATTAAACCAACAAGGTTACCGTGCCGATACTTCATTAGACACAAGACGTGCAGAGCTTGCCCTTGCTCAAGAAGTTTTAAAACGCGCAGAAAATGACCTTTCTTACACTCAAATAAAAAGCCCCATTGATGGTGTGGTAGAAGACCGTGCGGTAGAAGTAGGTGACTATGCCAAAAAAGGTGAAATGCTTTACACCCTTGTAAGCCGTGATATTTACAAAATTATTACCCATGTTTCACAAAAAGACCACGATCATGTGTCCTTAAATGAAACGGCATACGCAACCCTTTCAAACGGCATGGAAGTAAGTGGTACAATTACATTTGTTGCCAGCAACGCCGACACAATTACACGCACATACAAGGTGGAAATTGAAATACAGTCGGATAAACAAATCCCCACAGGTATGAGTGCACGTGTCCGCATACCCACCCAAACAATGACCGCTTATTTAGTGCCCTATGCATCAATGTTGTTAGATGATGCAGGCCACTTAGGTGCTGTTGTATTAGACAGTTCTAATACAACGCACTTTGTTGAAGTAAACCCTTTAGACGATAATGGCAATGGTGTTTACTTAACAGGCTTCAACAGTGAAAAAATTAACGTTATTGTACGTGGACAAAATGGCGTTGTAGAAGGCGAAACCGTTGAAAATAAAGCTGTCAAAAAAGCACCACAAAAAAGTAAGGCATTTTAAAATATGGATATCTACATCTTAGGCGCAATTGCATTTATAAGCGGAATTTTTTATTTCCTATCACCTGTTTTAATGCCATTTGTTTTAGGTACGCTATTCGCTTACTTATTAGCGCCTACAGTTACTAAGCTTCAAAAACATTTAAAGTCACGAACGGTTTCCACGCTTATTCCTTTGTTTGTATTCATTGGCATTTTAACAAGCGCTTTAATTATTGGTATTCCATTTATTATTGAAGATATTTCTAGTTTTGTACAAAAAACGCCTGTGTATGCACAGTGGCTTGAAAAAGCTCTAAATGAAGGCGGTATTATTCACAAATTCGCACAGGAATGGAACCTGCCTATTGATAAGGAAACCATTAAAACTCAAGTTTACACATACAGCGACCAAATTGCCTTGGCAGCACTGGACACACTGCAACGTACAGCACTAGGCGCCATGGCCATTTTCGATGCTTTATCATTAATGATTATTACGCCTCTGGTCACTTTTTATGTGCTTTACGACTGGCCGAAGTTTATTCAAAACCTTAAAAAACTTATTCCAAGTGACATTCGAAATGAAACAGTAGGTGCTTTTGAAAAGATTGATCACAAGCTTAGTAAGTTCTTACGTGGTCAACTTTCTGTTTGTTTATTGCTTGGCTTGTTTTACGGATCTGCCCTTGGCTTAACAGGCCTTAACATGGGCTTCTTTATTGGACTTGCTACGGGCTTATTAAGCTTTATTCCTTTTATTGGTATGGGGCTTGGACTTGTTTTTGCTATGGTACTTGCGGTTATGCAATACCAACTTTCAGGGATTGAACCTTACTTAATTATCTTAGCCATTTTTGCTGTTGGCCAACTTTTAGAAGGATTTATTTTAACACCGAAACTGGTTGGCGAAAGCACTGGCTTACACCCTGTTTGGGTTATTTTTGCTGTGATGGCAGGCGGTGAACTTGGTGGCTTCCTTGGAATGCTTATCGCCTTACCTTTAGCAACCATATTAACAGTTGTTATTCCTATTGCGCTTAAAATATGGTTCAAAGAGCGTGCTAAACATAATAAGAAAGTTTCATAAATCGTGAACATTATTGATTTAGCCATTCAAAAAAGCAGAACCTTCTTTTCGGTTTTAGTACTTATATTCATTGCGGGTATTTATTCATATATGGCTATTCCAAAAGAATCGAAGCCTGACATTCCTATTCCAACAATTTATGTCAGCATTCACCACGACGGCATTTCCCCAGAAGACAGTGTCAACCTACTTATAAAGCCCATGGAAAAAGAACTTCGCTCCATTGAAGGCTTAGATGAAATGCAAACAGCTTCTTATGAAGGTGGTGGTAACATTACCTTAAAATTCCAAGCAGGTTTTGATAACGAACAAGCGCTAAACGACGTGCGTAACCAAGTGGATATTGCAAAATCAGAACTGCCCGATGAAGCAGATGAACCTGTCGTTACAGAAATCAACTTAGCAAAACTTCCTATTTTAAGTCTTATTTTAAGCGGTGACGTAACACACCGTGAACTCAAAGAAATTGCCGAAAATTTACGTGATGACCTTGAAGGTTTAGAAGGTGTTTTAGAAGTGACCATTGATGGTTTACGTGAAACACAAGTCCTACTTGAAATGGATAAAGCTGTGATTGAGTCCTACAATTTACGTGCTCAGGATATTCAACAGTCTATTTCCAGCGCTAACCTGCTTATTGCAGCTGGTAGTTTGGAAGTTGGTAGCGGGAAATATGCTATTAAAGTGCCTGGCTTATTTAAAAACCTGAAGGACTTTTTCTTCCTACCCGTTCTATCAGATGGTAATAAAACTGTTACATTTCGTGATTTAGCCGATGTTAAACTAGCCTTTAAGGATGCAACATCCATCACCAGGTCAAACGGTCACGAAACCATTATTCTTTCCATTTCAAAACGTATTGGTAAAAACGTTATTGAAACTGTAGATGCTGTTAAAGAAGTTGTAAATCGCACCGCTCAAACTTGGCCTAAAGGTGTTGAATTTAGTTACAGCGGTGACGAATCAAAACAAATTCGAACCATGTTGTACGACCTTCAAAACAGTGTCATCTTCTCAATTTTATTGGTGATGATTGTTGTGTTAACAGCGTTGGGATTGCGTTCTGCCACTTTGGTTTCAACAGCTATTCCGGGTTCATTTTTATTGGCGATGATTGTTCTTTACAGCATTGGTTTAACCACAAACGTTGTTGTGCTTTTTGCGCTTATTTTATCGGTTGGGATGTTGGTTGACGGCGCGATTGTTGTAACCGAACTCGCTGACAGTAAAATGCGTGAAGGCGCCAGCCGAAGACACGCCTTTAGTGAAGCGGCTAAATACATGGCAATGCCGATATTTTCTTCCACACTCACGACACTGGCAGCCTTTATGCCACTTCTATTTTGGCCTGACATTGTGGGCGAGTTTATGAAATTTATGCCATTAACACTTATTTTCACATTAACAGCTTCGCTGATTATGGCTGTTATTTTCTTACCGCTTATTGGTGCGAATGTGGGTCAAAAACCAAAGTCATTCCCGAAAGATATTTTTAAAGGGTTAAGCGAAAAGTATGCTGAAATCCTAGAAAAAGCATTACTCATTCCTGGTAAAATTATGGTGTTAACTGTGGTTGGCTTTATAAGCGCTATTATTCTTTATGGCGCATTGGGTAAAGGCGTTGAATTCTTCCCCGAAACTGAAGCGGAACGTGCTTTTATTTTAGTTAGAAGTGATGGTGACTATTCCATTGAAGCTAAAGACAAAGTTATGCGTGAAGTTGAAAAACGTGTGGGCTATGTTGAAGACATTGAAACTATGTATTACTTAACCGTTGGTGAGCAAAGCCGCCGTTTGGGTGAAGAAGATATTATTGGTAAAATATTTGTTCAGCCTGTGGAATGGCACGACCGCGACCGTGGGGCAGAAGAAATTTACGACCAAATTATTGAGCGTATTGGTACATTAGCAGGTGCTACTATTGAACTGCAAGGTGAGAAAGGTGGCCCACAAGATGGTAAACCTATTAAGCTTGCTGTTGTTTCAGATTCCCCTGAAGCCATCGACCCAATTGCCCTTGAACTTAAAAAACGGTTAGAAGAAACCGAAGGGGTTTATAACATTACCGACACTGTGGCTGATAGTGGTATTGAATGGGTGCTTAACATTGACCGTGATGCCATTAGCAAGGCAGGTATCACTTTAGTAGACGTTGGTACATTTGTACGCCTTGGCACAACAGGCGCCATTATTGGAACATACCGCCCAAATAACTTAAATGAAGAAGTGGATATTGTGGCACGCTTCAAAGAAGAAGACCGTAAATTATCAACCCTTGATCATTTATACATTCCAACACCTTCAGGCCCTGCCCCAATCACCAATTTTATTGAACGTGAACCACAGCGTAAAGTCAGTACTATTTCAAGGTTGGATCAAAAGTTTGTGTCCTACGTGGAAGCCGACGTGAACACCCGTGAAGGCTATTTAACCAGCGTAATTGTAAACGGCATTAAACAAGAACTTGAACAAACAAAACTGCCAACAGGTGTGCGTGTTTTGTTTAAAGGTGATGATGAAAAACAAGCTGAGTCAGCTGTTTTTCTTGAAAAGGCATTTTTAGTAGCCATTTTTGTGATGGCGATTATTTTGGTTACGCAGTTTAACAGCTTTTACCAAGCCTTTATTATTTTATCGGCGGTTGTCCTTTCAACCACAGGTGTCTTGTTAGGGCACATTATGACAGGCAAACCATTTGGTATTGTAATGAGTGGTTTGGGTGTTATTGCCTTAGCAGGCATTGTGGTTAACAATAATATTGTTTTAATTGATACCTACAACAAACTGCGCCAAGAATTTGACTGGAGAACCGCTTTAATTGAAACAGGTAAGCAACGTTTACGCCCTGTATTGCTAACAGCTATCACCACCATTATTGGGCTCATTCCAATGGGAACAAAAATAAACGTGGACCTTATTGCCCGTGAAATTAGCTATAATGCCCCATCTTCTAGATGGTGGGATCAGCTCGCAAATGCCATTATGTTTGGTTTGTTCTTTGCCACTGTTTTAACGCTTATTGTAACCCCTTGTATGATTGCCCTTTCCGAAAGAAGGGCTGAGCGCAAACAGGCAGAATCCGCTTAAACAAAACAAACAACACATAACGTTAACACTTTCAGGTGGTTTTTTTCATAAATGCCACCTGAAATAATCAACCAAATGGTTAAATCAAATTGACGTAAAAACCCTTCTTTGCTATATTCATAACTGCTAAAATAAATTCATTATAAATTGAAAGGGTTGTTCATGGAGCGCTTTATCACATTCATTAAAAACAATGAAACAGGTGAAGAATTTATCAGCATGCGTAAAGCTATGGCTGGCGCACATGACAATGTTATGAAGCAAGAATCGCTTAAGTACCCCCTTCCACGCTTTACAGTACACACAACTTACACCGACATTGAACTGCGTGATATTCTTGAAACCTTAGACCGTTGGACGGGCACAAGCGTTATGAAGGACCTTAACCGCCTTGAAAACCGTTTAGATGCCATTCCGCAACTGGTACACAAATTATCATCATAAAAGCATTTAAAAGCTGTTAAACATCGCCTAAACGCATGTTTAATGTCCGAATAAAATGTTTAAGGTATAATGAAGATTCATCACATCAACTTATATATTCAGCAAAATTTTTAATTTTTATATAAAAGTTCAAAAAATGAATTCATGCGATGATATAACCATAAACATCATATAGCCTACATTTATACATATTATCAAACGATCATCAGATTTTAATATCTTTCATAAACACATAAAAAAGCCCTCGATTAAGAGGGCTTTTAATTTCGATTATTTTAGATTAAAAACGTAAAATACGGTTTACACCAGCACTACGCTTACTTGTATCATCACCAAGGTCAATATGGTGAATTTCGTCATTGTCAAAGTCAGCGCCAGGGTTGTTAAAAAAGTCAGCCACATGTGTCGCACCTTCTTTAAGAGGGTTTAGGCATTTAGACTTTTCAATACGATCTAAAAGCCATTTTAAACCATTATCACCCGAGTCAAACTTTTTATCAATTTGCGTTAAATCACCACAAATATATGCACGTGAATTTCTCCCAATACGCGTCAGAAACATTTCCATTTGCTCTGCCGTTGTATTTTGAGATTCATCCAAGACGACAAAAGCATCATTTAATGTACGCCCTCTCATTTTTCCAAGAGGTGCAACAATGAATTGCTTTGTCATTTGTGCCAACAGTTGACTACCAATTGTAGCATCTTTATCCTTGCGAATATCATCTAACTGACTAATCAAACCGCCATGCCCCATTTCAATTAACTTCTCGAAAATAGGCATAAGCATTGGCGCCATTTTTTGTATTTCACCACCAGGCAAAGCACCTTGACTATCCTCGGCTTCTGTCATAGGGCGTGTAATAATAAAATGTTTGTACATATTTGTTTTTAAAGCAGCAATTCCAAAAGCAGTACCAAACAAAGTTTTACCACTTCCCGCACATCCCGTTGCAATGGTTAAATAACTCATGCGACTTAATGCATAAAGCAATTCCTCTTGCTCGGGCGATTGCGGAGCAATTTTAAATGGTCCCTTATTTTGCTTATTACAATCCCCTTCTCCTGCCTTAGCGGATGGAACTTGTAATATACCAGGTTTTAATTCAAAACCGTTGTTACCAGTACATACAGGGAAATTACTAAAATCAGCATTATCTCTTAATGACATAGGTTCTCCTTAAAAGAACATGTAAATAAATATGAAATGAATGATGTTGGCGGTCGGGCCTTAACCCTATGTGCCAAATTTAAATAGAATAGTGAATAAAAAGACGACGTTAAAACTTTAATGTTCTAGCGTAGCCCTTTTGTAAAAGAACAAGTACACAGTTAATAAACAAGATAAGTTATGACATGTACAATTTCAACCGTGAAAATGATTATTTAATTAAGAGCTCCAGCCAAAGCCTTGAATGTTCAGGCAAAATGCCATTTTCTTTTTCAAAACCTTCAACCCACATGTCGCCTGATATAATTTTGGATTCACCTAGTTTTATCGTTTCCTCACCTGTCATCACCCTTGTGTAACGCACAGGCTTTTGGTGTACATATGTTTGATCTTCTTGGTAATAGGCCATAAAGTCTTGCATACGTATATTTTGAATAGTGGCCGACACCGTGGCTTTAATGAAACCTTGAATAACCTTAGAAAGGCTTAGAACAAGTTTATCTTCCACCATCATACTTTGGCGGTTCATTTTAGGTTTAACCTTAAACAAACCTTTTTCAACATAAACTTCCGGTTCATGAACAAGGTATGGAATTTCAACATCCTTTGAAATGCTTTTATCTTCACCTGCAAGCATGGAAATGCCATCAGCCATCAACACATGTGCAACACCTTCTCCACATGCCTTATGTTGAACAAGGTCTGAGGAACGCTCTAAGACCTTTTCGGCTATTTCTTTACTGGTAAAGCATTCAATTAATTTGTAAGAAATTAAAACCATCTCAGAGCCTTTAGGGCGCGGTTTAAAGTCTTTTGGTGTACCAATTTCTGTGATCGACCACACAGGGAAAATAACACACAAGAAAAAAAGGCTACAAACTGCAGCCTTTAAAACGTATTTATGAAAATTACATAATAACTTGTTCACGTTCTGGTGCGATCTTTTTCAGCATAGACGTAAAGGTACGAACCTTACGTGGGTCTTGGTTATCAATTGGTGTGTGAATGACAATACGGTCGTCGGTGATAGATGCAATACGGCATGACTGCCAAGCATTGTTCACAAAGTGACGAATTTCATTTGTACGCATTTCTTCTTCTGTTTCACCTTCACCTTCTGGTAACAAGGTAATACGGCGCACGCCTAAAATAGTTTGTAAGTGACGCACATTAACACCACCATTTTCAAGCCACATAGACATGTGCTCTGAAGTCATACGAATAACAGCCCAAGAGTTTGATGCACCCATCCAAATACCTGAAATACATTCTGGGTAGTAACACTCCATCACAGCGGCAACAAATTCTTTACCACGACGTGTACCAACACGCATGCCCGCAACAGCGTCACGGCTTGCACAAAGTGTTAAAACTTGTTTTGTGCCTAAAGGTGGCTTCTCGTGAAAGTCCATCACACTGAGTAAATTCTCTGGAATAAAGACGTGTTTTGTACCCACACGGTAGAAAATACCACCGTCACGGTAACCGGCAACCTCACCTTCAAGCACACGGCCTGGTGCACCGTCACCCCATTGATGAATTTCCATAATTTGCATAAACATGTTCACACTTGGCATGAGTGGATCACGAATATCAATCCACACACCACGGTCACCAAAGCCATTACGGCGGCGTGTTGCAATGGTTTGGTCTTCTAAGTTCACATCCACTTCCACCAACATGTCTTTTTCGGCATAACAAAGGCGAATAGCACTGGCAAGCGCTTGTTCGATTTGCGCTTCTGTCCAACCATATTCTTCGCCAATCAGGCGTACTGTTTCAATATTTGCGACTCTCATATTTAGCGCCCTATACTTACAATGTGTTTTCGTTTGCCGTTGGTAAATTCGGCATATTCCTGTTTAACAGTGAGAAGCTCCCAACCCGATACACTTTCGCCGATGAGTAGAACCCCTTGCTTGCTGTTTAATTCAGCTATAATACCTTTTTTAGGAACTGTTGACAGTAAAATCAAGGGTGGGAAGTTTGTTGCACGGAAACTTGGGCGAATATTTTTAGGAATACGCACACGTTCACGTTCAACTTGGAACATGGCAACATCAAAGTCATCTAATGTTCTTACACCGTTGTTTTCTTGGTATGAAGGCTCTGGCACAACAGGTAAGTTATATGGGTTTGCACCATATAATGATTCAGCTTGCTTTTGTGAAAGCAATGCGCTTTTACGTTCTGGCAATGGAATAGATCCAGCGTCTGCATTTGCACTTTCTTTTTCTGCAAAATATTCATCAGGTGTAGGTTTGTAACCTGGTTCAACTGTGTTGGTTTCCCCTGCTAAAATTTTACGATATTCAGCCAACTCATCTTCCAATTGGCGGGAAAGTTCCTTGTTTCGCTCATCCAGTTCTGCTGGTGAAAGCATTTCCACATCATCTTCTTTTGCAACAACTTCTTCTTGAACTTCCGCAGGTTTAAAGTTTTCAGGGTTCTTTTCTTTACGTGCTTGTTCAATGGCTTGTTGTAGCTGAACAATCACACCCACCTCTTCTGGCATATCAGGTGCACCTTCAGCGTCTATGGGCTTTTCAACCTCTTCTTCTGGTACATCCACAAACTCAACAATTGTATTATTTGAATCTTCGTTTGTAGCAACCTGTTCATCTTCAATTACTGTTTCAGGCGCAATCTCATCTTCCATAGGTTGAGGTTCTTCAGAAACCATTAAGTCACCCATTTCTGAATCTTCTACAGGCGTTTCTGCAGGTTCAGGTCTATTCACTGGAATTTCTTCCTTGCTCATACTCGCCATATCCACAACAGCTTCAGGCTGCAATGATGGTGTTGCACCATTGTCTTGTGATTTTTCACCTACAGTTGGAATTTCTTCTGAAACTTCATTTAAAGAACCTGTCCAACGGCTAATCACTTCGGTTGTTTCATCTTTTTCAACAAAGAATGAATACCCCGCAAATCCAATTGCACATAAAATCACAATACCAAATAAAGCACCTGCTGGCTTTGCATTGTCGTGCGTTACAAGGGCAGCAGCGCCGCGACCTGCAATTTGTGCAGGGCTTAATTTTTCATCATCTTTGAAGGTTGTTCCTTCTGGTAATTCTGGTGCTTCTGCACCAACTGCACCTTGTTGCCATGGTGGCAATGAGTCATTTTGAGGTGCCTGTGGTTGGTCCATCAATGGCTCTTGCGGCAAAGACTGTTCCTTTTGAACTTGCTCTTGTGCCATAGACCCGAAAATATCTTCTTCAGCATTTTTAGATGTATTCATATCATCTAAATCCCAACCTCCAGCCACTTCAGGCTCCTCAGCCCAAGCGTCAATAGTTGGTTCAGCTGTTGCATCTAATTTTGAAGCTGTTGGCTCAATTGCAAAATCGTCTTCAGGTAAATGCCTTTGTTGGAATGCATTTTCATCAGAAAGTTTACTGCTTTGTTCTGGAATTGCAGAAGCTGAGCTATCTACAGTTGATTCAGGTGCAAGCGGTGGACGCTTTGCAGGAATTTCATCTGCAAACTCATCAAAAGAAACTTTTTTCGACTCTTTAGGCGTAGCTGATTCCTTAGGCGCAACAGAAGATGCACCTGAGGTGTTCTCTTTTTGTTCTGTTTCTTTGGCCATGGCCGATGGTAATTTACGCTTTAATACCATTTAACCCCTACTTTGTCCTACGACTTCGTTCTTCTTCAGCGGCAGCCGCTGCACGTGCTGCACGTACCCCTTGAGGATACTTTTGACTGAAAGCTACTGTCGCCTTCCACCAGTCTCCGCCCATTTCATCTTTCATGCGGGTAATTTCGGAAACATCATCTGGCTGAGTTGACGCTAATGCAAATGTTAGCTTATCTGTCAGCAAACGGCAAACAACTTCTCCAGCAGGAGACATTAAATAAAACTCGGAATAGAAGCCAGGCTTAGTGTCGAGTGAAGCAATGTTTGCTTCATGTCGTTCACTGCGTAAACCAAGCGACTGCATCAACATTGGAATCATCTCTTTTCTTGGTTTCAAAATCATACGTTTCGTAATGTTACCAATGATTGCCTGACCCACATCTGTTGTTAAATCTTCCTCGTTTTGAGATGCAATTCCACACATACAGTTCAATGAACGGTAGGTTCGGAACGCACGTTTTAACTGGTTCGAAATTTGGCCACCGCCTTTAGAACTAATCATCGAAATCATCTCATCGACAAGAAGGTGTTTTTTGGCTGCTCTGTCACCCATATACATCACATTGTCTAGCATCGTGAAAATTGAGTTGATAATAACATCACTAATTTTTTCACTGAGGACGTTTTGTAAGTTGAAGACAACAAGTCTATCTTTTTCACTAATGGATGGTGGACCATCAAATAATTTACCATAAATACCTTCGCTACAATATGAACCCAATTCATCGGCTGCAAAGAAACCAAGGTTACGCTGATGTTCATTAATGTATGGGAATTTTTGCATTGCTTCACGAATCCATGTTGGGCGTAAAACATCCCCTTCTGGTACAAGATCGTAAGCATATTGCAGAACCTGCTCAAACAAACGTGGCATAACAGGGTCTAGTTCTTCTGAACCACCCTTTTTAATCATCAGCTCAAGAGCTTCCACCCATTGCTGTAAACGCTGTTTCGTCATCATACCTGCAAACGGGTTAATGCATGAAGAAGGTGAATCTAAATCAATTAAAATAAGACGACCCATTGTACGCGCAAAACGGTCATAGTCATCTTTAATAGTCATCAAGAATTGACGGTGTACACCCGCAGCAAATAACTGTAACACAAGGTCAACAACCGCAAATGATTTACCAGAACCTGATGTCCCTGTAATAGCATAGTGCCAGTTTACAAAGTCACTGGATGTATGGTCAAAGAAAGTTACCTCACCGTCACGGTTCACATAAACAGCTTGCGGTGATTTACTACCACCCCAATGTCCGTGGTTTGGTAAAAGGTCAACCAAGTCATCACTCATCACACGGCGGTTACGTGAAAACGGTTTACTAAATTCAAATTTATTAACAAGCGGCCAAGAAAACGACATACCTTGCAAGGCCATACTACGTTCCATATCAGGCACGGCTGAAAGTTTTTTTATCGCCGAAGATACTTTAAGCATTTTATCTTCCACTTCTTTACGAGAATAACCATGAATAATCATACCCATTGTCATGTAAAGAATTTTACGGCCTGCGAACATGCGGTGCTTAATTTCACTAACCTCTTGTGCAAAGGCATCGGCTTCCTCTTTATTAAAAGCGCCAGAAACACGTTTTCGAAGCTCCACAGAGATGGCCATTTTAGTCTGTTCCATCATTTGATGTGGCTGAATAATGTTACAGAAGAATGTATATTGCGTTGCAATTGTTCTTCTTATAATACCAAAATAATCAGGTGCAACCGTGTCTGGCATCATGGCCAAAGTTACAATACCGTGGTAATCACGCCCTACTTTAACCAAGTCAAACTCATGTTCTATTGGCAATGGGAAGCATTGGTCGTTAAAAGGTGTCTTTTCATCTAATACAATACGTTGACCTGCTTCGCGATATGATGGTGCAAAAGCCGTCCAGTAATGTTGCTTCAACTCCGTCAACGACATACGTGTTTCACGCACAACCCCAAACATAACGTCCAGTGTAGATTCAATAGATAAAACAGTTTCTTTAAAATCTGAGAGAGCTACGCGCACTTGGGAATTAAAGAAATCATCAAAAAACTTGAACTTTGATGGGTCCATATTAAAGGCTGACATAGCCGTTCCAACAACAGTATAAATCAGGTTCATAGCTGTTTTAAGGATTCCCAAATCCTCTGCAGGTGGCGGTGCCTTTAAGGTAATAATCATATAAGTATCACGCAGCATAGCATACTGACCTTCAGCAACAGGGTAACCATTAAAACCAGCCGTTAACAGCTTTTCAGCACGTGATTCACGCAGTAATTTTCCTTTTTCATCTCCACTATCCAAACTGAGATAATCAGTCATACGCTGGCCTAAATTGTTATGGGATGTGATAATTGTTTGAACTTCATATCCAACAGGTAAACTTTCAATAAAAGTTCTAAATTCATTGTTGGTTTGCAAGTAACCGCTGTCAGAAGAATAAGATGGTGGCACACGCGTTTTCCACGCAATAGCCAAACTGCCATCATCTAATAAATGTGTGCGCCAATAAGGTGAGCTTTCATCTTTCTCAAACTCAAAATATGGCAAAAACTGCCCAATTCTATTGGCACGTTGCTGTGCTGGTTTTTCGTTACTGAGAAACGCCATATCCTACCCCAAATGCATCTTCATCAATACTACGATCATTGGCCGGTAATACCCATTCATATCGATCTGTTAGGAAGATTGTTGACCAATTACCAAAAACACGTGTGTTGTCTTGTGTTACATGAGGATATGTCCACACAAGTAGTGTTTTAGGCGGTGCTACAACTGCCAACTCTTTTTCTGGAATATAAGAAGGACGGTTCATTTCAGGACGCACTTTGTGACGAATAAGCTGTCTTTCAACACCGCCCGCACCTAAAGACTTATCCTTCGCAACATCGTAAGAAACATCCATCGAAAGAGGATAATCAGGTGGCAATGCGCTCCCATAATACTTACATCCTGTTAAAGCCAGCAACATAAGAAGCATGATTTTCATTTTATTCATTTTTTATTCCTCAAACTTAAATTCTACCTTTTTTAGCATTTTCTTCAGCCTTAAGGCGAGCTGCTTCATTTTCAGCTTCAATTTTATCTGCTTTTTCACCATCAACCAAAAGCGTCCAAGGGCTTCCATCATGACGCAATTCAAACCCACTTAACAGTACCATATGAATATCCCTTGTTGGATCCACACGAACAAATGGAACAACACGGTTTGAACGCTCCTCAAGATAATCCCTTAATGATCCCATCATCCCCGAAATACCTGCTGCCATTTCAGCTTGAACCGCACTACCAGTTAAGTTTGTTGCCGTCCCACCTTCACTGGTTGTCTCTGAAAACTGATTTTCACGCACAATTTCAGCTGTTCCCGCCGCAAAATCAGCCAATAAAGCCGCTGCAATACGTGAAGCATCACCTTCATAAAACACACCTGGCACACCAACAATGCCATCATTTGCATCAACCACATAACCACTTAAGCTATATGTTACAGCACCTGCATCTGGATAAACACATGTCATACGACTTGGTTTACCAATGGCACGCTCTGTAGAAATTTGCCCTTCAAACTCAACAAATGCAATACAACCATCTAAAGAAACTGTAGAGTTCATCGCTGTTTTATAACTACCCGTCAAACGCACCAACGCTGGTACAGAACCACCTACAAGCGCATCAAAACCGTTTAACAAAGTCCCTTTAACAAACCCTAAAGGCGGCACAAAAGGTTGAGGTGTTTTTTCTACGTAACGACCGCCACTTGCTGATTGAAGCACCTTTGAACCTGGTGCACTATTAAAATTTAGCAATGCTTGGTCGGGGTTTGCACTCATCCCCGAACTCCCTGCTCGCAGCGTTGTTTGGCTGATACGTGCCTTTTTCTTTTGGCGAACAACTGTTTTCTCATCCATACCACCCAGTGCTTGCTGGCGACGACCTTGCTCTTCAACAGCACGTGCTTGATCCACAAGCCTGTTGATTTCTGCACGTTGCTCTTGGTTTGACCTTTCAAATGTACGTATTTGTTGATTAAATGTTTCGATCATCTGTTGCATTTGTTGCTGCTGTTCAGTAACCGCATCCTTAATAGAAGATACATTTTCAAGTTCTGTTTTTACATTATCCACTAAAGAACTTTTAAGCTCAGCAAGTTCTTTACGTTGCTGTGTATAGAAACCTCTTTGTAAAGACTCCCTCGAAGGATCTACAGCCTCAAACGAGCCTTGACCCCCTTCTACATCTTTTTGCAATTGCCTTTGTGAAACCTTCACATTCCCTTCAGCAGGTTGCTGGGCAGCAGGTTTCTTGACAGGAGTTTCACCCCCACCTGAGACCAACATAAATAAGAAGAAGACAACAACAGCCCCAATACCTATTTGAGCATTTTTAGGCAGCGCCTTAAACTTTTCAATAAGTTCCTTTAACTTATCTTCCCCGGACGAAACTGGTACTTGATTATTATTTTCCATTTAATCCAAACGCTTATTTATAGTTGTTGTCGCATGCAACTGTAAAGTTACAAATATCCACCAAACAAGATAGCGAATTCTGTCATTCAACGCAATGGTTACATATAAACAACTCACCATATCGCATATAATGTGTGCAACATTTAAACAACAAACCATTAAAAATGCTTTAAAATAATTAAAAAAGTCACTTTTCCCTTGAATATTCGCACCTGCGACATGATAATTACCTTAAGGTGTGTAATATATCCAAGTAAAAGTCATGAAAATGATTATTTAATTAGGAATATATTTGAAATTTAAGTAAGAGCAAGAGGTTATATGGCGTTTCCAGACTATGGTCCACTCCCAGAAATTAGTCAATTTACACAAGATGGATTTCTTCAAGGGTCGTTTTTATTCAGTCTATTCGCAGGTGAGGTAGATAATACGCTTGCATTGCATTATGTTGGGCTCACATTTGCTTTAATCGGTGCATTAGCTATTATTTTTATGAAAAAATTCCATAACATCACAACAATTGGTGCCTGGACGTTTCTATTAATTATTCTCCTTATTGGCCCTAAAGGGGCTAGTATCAATGCTTCTACAGGCGAAAGAGCAAGTAATGTGTTCTTCACAAGTGTCCCTACCAACACAAACAAAAACCCTAGCGGTATGTCGTATGCAAATGCTTTTACACCGCAAGCACTTGCAATTGATATTATGAGCAAAATCCACAAAGCTATATATGTTGGCTTTTTTGATATTTCCGACCCAACAAACCCAAGAACACGTAATTTAGTTGAAGATTTAACGACACAGCAGACAAACAGCCGTGATGGATCTTTAAATGAAAGACCTGATATTAAAGTGGAAATTTCTGCTTACACACATTTTTGTGGGAAACCTTCAAATTTACCTCTTCCAATATACAATGAACTTTACACAACCAACATTAATACAGTTAACGAAGAGCTTAAAGATGCGGGCTTACCTTCAAAACTTAAGCTAGGGTTGTATCAACTCGACAAGGAGACCACATACGCGCTACAAAAAAGACTGTTCCGTGCAAGTTCCTTACCAGATTTTATGACGCAATATACTGCTGCATATTCTAATCAACCTGGGCAGTTTTACCCACCCTTTGCCATTGCATACCAAGAGTATAGCGACTTAGAAAAAGTTATGGAAAACTCGGGCCTACCAAACGATCTTGTTAAAACCTTCATGACATTTGGTTTTGATGAAAACGACGGGGAGGAACTTGCAGACTCCGAAAATGACTTTTTCGATTTTTTAACAACAAAAGAACGCTTGATCGATAGCATAGGCGGCACGCTAAAACCTATTGGTAGCTCAGCCATTACCAAGGAAACGCCGGCTTTTGCTGCTTTTATCGAAGACAATGATGCCTTATCTGATATTGACAAAGGCAAAAGCCCGCGTACAGGTGAAAGATTTAAAGACGCTGACCCAATTGAAAAAAGGCTAAATAAAGTGCTAGAAGCATCCATCATCCCAAGAGAAAAAGGACTTATTAAAGACGATCCTTGGGTGAATGTTGTAGATGAAGGGGGAAGGCACGCAACACCTATCAGCTTAGGTTTCATTACACCAAACTTAAAAGAGGTGTATCAATCAAGAATTCATGAAGCTGACGACAGATTAAGCAACTTAGCGGACAAACCAATTCTAAACGTTGTATCATCATGCTCACAACTACACCAACTCATTCACAGTCATGTTCGAGATGCGCTCGTTTATCAAAAAATGTGGCCAACTCATGGCGGCGCACCAACAAGCGGAATTGCACTTACACAATCATTCGGCCTACAACTGATGGCCATTGGGACAAACAAGAATGAATATTTAAGTTACCCATATCCACCTGCTGACAATTTAAGCTCTGCACAAGAAAGCATAAACCAGTTAGTTCAAACAAATGCGCTTGCTTTGTCATACAATGACCCAACAAGCAATGAATTTAAAAACCTTTTAAATCCAGGACATGACCCTCTTGTAAGATTGTACGCGTCTGAATCATTAAGAAAGTCACTTTTAGCAAGTACCATTGAATCAGGTATAAACAACTCCTCTATTATGTATTCAATGACATCTAACGAAGGTGCAGCTGCACGAAAAGTTAGAAACGAACTAACAAACCAATCAGGAGACCTTGCTGATTCCATGAGATTCCAAGCCTCAGGTGCAAGTATCGTTAAAAGTATGCCAAGCATTGGATCTGGTCTTTTCCAGGATTTTGCCAACATTGTTGCGGACATTGGATTGAAAATATCCGCACAATTTGAAGGTATTGGGGCTATTGCTTATATTCGATTCTTACAACTTATGATATCTATAGCATTATTCTTTATCATCATGTGTACACCAATTCTTTACATGATGGGTGTACTGGTGCCTGCACACGCACCTGGTGTTATTGCCACAAGTATTTTAGGTATTGTAGCCCTTAAAGCTATACCTATCGGCTTTACACTTGTAGATGCTATCATGTCCAATGCAATGAGTAGTTATGATATATTGAACTTCAATGAAACTGACCTAGCCCTAATGCTTTACGTAACAGCCACAGCATACACATCTATTACTATGGTTACATTATTCCTGTTATTTAAAGCTGGTGATACGCAATCCGTTATTGGCCAAATGGCAGCTCTTGATAACAAAGCAAACGAAATTGCAGATCAAGCCGCTACAGTTGTTAAAGGCTTAGCCGTTGCGGCTGGTGCAGCTGTAACAGCAGGTGTTGGTGGTGCTATCGGCGGTGGTATTGCGGCAAAAGCTGCAGGCGCAGGTGCAAAAGGAATGTTAAAACAAGGCGCAACAACCGCACTCACACAAAGTGGTGAAGTTTTTGGTAAACGAGGCCTTCAGTCTATCCCTGGTGCGGGCGGATTCGCAGGAGAAATTTTAAACTCTTACCGCGAAGGTAAAGGTCAAGGTACCGTTATGACTGAAATCGATAAAAACAATCTAGACATTGACCGTAAAGTTGCAGAAATAGATAAGGAACTAGCAAACCCTAACCTTGATGCAAACAGAAGAGCATCTCTAGAATCTGAACGTAAGAGAGAGTTAAGCGAACGTAAATCTTACAATGAACACATGCAAGGCTATGCTGACGCTCAAGCTGAAGATAAATACAGAAGCCGCGTACAAGCTGCACGTAAAAACTGGGCAGCTGATAACGCCGAAGATGGATTTAAGAAATCGGCAGAATCTCAAGGCATGACAAATTACGAAGCAAGACGTAAGGCTATGAATGCTGAAGCCTCTGCTGGCTTAAACAGTACATTAGGGTCAGCAGTTACAGCTCAAAAACTTGAAATGCAGGGTGATGTTCAAATTGGTGATGCAAACATTTCACCGCAAGCCGCGCAATCCATTGCACAAGGTATGGGTAAGGCCAACCTTATTACGTCACAAGGGTCTCCTGAACGTATTGCAGCACTTGAAAAAAGCGCACTTAACAAAGAAATGGATGCCGGTACAAATGATATTTTAAATAACCAAGTTGATGGCCCGGGTCGCAAACCTATATTTAAACCATTTGATCGTGTTATGACCGATAAAAACGGCGACCCACTCCTTGATAAGGATGGCCAACCAATCAAAGAAACAGTCACACAAGACCCATTATATGACCAAGGTGCAAGTGAAGTTAAATCCAAAATCCGTAAGGATCCTGAGTTGAAACATGTGGATTCTGCAACATTTACAAAAGTAACAGAGCGCGTTGCTG
Organism: Magnetococcales bacterium; assembly: GCA_002689455.1. GTDB lineage: Bacteria > Pseudomonadota > Alphaproteobacteria > UBA2136 > UBA2136 > UBA2136. Next base: position 30,274 of record NZGE01000033.1, read on the forward strand.
CTGAAGAGCTTGCAAAACATTATAAAGGCGAACTTAAAATGAACCTAGACAGCCGTGCGAGTGATATTTTAGGATATGAAAATCTAACCCAAAGAGCCTCTTCAGGTAAAGCTAAAGACCTATGGGTTACACCAAACCAGCAAGGCTATGAAGAACTTCGTAAAATTACTGGCACAGGTGAAGGTGAAGCTGTATCTCTCTTCAATATGCACATGGCAAGAAGCAACTCTGTAGCAACAAGAGCTAAAAACCTTGCAAAAGAGCATCAAGAGAAATTAGATGATGCAGAAAAATCTGTTGGCTTAAAACAACGTAACTCATAAAATTAAAAAATAAATAAAAAGAAAAACAATGAGTGATAACACAAGAACCAATAATAAGCGTGCGCCGTGGGTACGCATGGCGTCTGCCTATTACAGATCAGAAAATGGCGAAAACCCTAAATTAGCAGATGCTAATTTATATACTTTCGACCCTATATTAGATGAGCTTATTGAAGAACATCTAATTGATTATGATCTACCGATAACACCTTGCATAGACGGTCACAATGTCATGACCACAACAAGTACTCCTTCATTTTTAAATACAAACGTAAAAGTACCTTTATCACCAAACTTTGTACGAGATTTAGCTGGCCGTATTATTTACATTGGCTACGGTCCTGAAATAAAAAAAACAGATCAATGGGACAACAACCGCCATGTCACATTTCCTAAAAATTGCCGCGTTGTAACAAATGACATTGATGGAAGTGAATATATTGAAAACATTTTTCTGACAAGGTTTCGCACACTGGATGTAAGCATTTTTTACGAAGATGATGCCCATCAAAAGCTTTTTTGCTATAAAAATGAAAACCATTACCCTTACAAGCTTCGCTTAGATACTTTTTATCAAGACGGTTGGCGCCTTCCCCAAACCAATATGCTTTATGCTCGTAAAAGCGTTGAACAATCAAAGGCAAACACAATTGGGCAAAAGTTTATTGACGAATGGGAAAACTCAAAAGACATTCTTTCATACCCTGAATTTCTTGAAAAAAATGGTGGTGATGAATGGCTTAATAAATTATTCCAAGCCGGTTGTACGATCATTCCTACACATGAAGCTTATAATAGCTACTATATTGTAAACAGCGAGTATGAAATTGAAAAAAGACGATCGGGTGTCGCCGTTCAAGGACTTCACCAAATCCTAGATGAAAAAGCGAGCAGCGAACCTAAAGGAACAATTATTGAGGTAATTAGACCTGGATACATTACATCCACACATATTGAACCAGCACAAGTCATTGTAAGTGATGGCATGCGCTACGATGCCAGTAAAAAAGCCTATCCACTCCCAATGCACCCAGACTTACGTTTACCACATCAACGAACTCAATGCGTTTGGGGTGCAACATGGCTTCCGACTCACCCAGCACACTTTGATGCACCTGCCATTTGGGGGTGGGATATGGCTACAGGGCACTTCTTACAAATGACCGGACCTTTATGGGATCCTTTACATTATTATTATGAGAGTACACCTTTAGTCATACGTGCATTTAAAGACCCTTCACCAACAAGCAAACACATTGCAAAAGTCCCTGAAGATATGAAGGATAGATTTTATCCAGCAACATCCATTAAAGGTTTTGATATGATAAGTTACAACACCTTAAAAATGAGACTGGAAAAAGACATTCACCCTAAATCTGCCATTGTTAGAGTAAATGATGCCGACATAAGTTCTAGTTTCGGGTATCACCCACTCCCTTATAATTATGAATATGAACTTAATCACATTTGGTTTCCTGAGTTAATGCCATCCAATAGAACACCTTTAATGCCTCAAAACATAAAAACTGTTCCTGTTATTGAGTCATATTTAACGCCAGATTATTATTTAGCAAATACGCCAGATGAAAACGAAGAAGAGCGGTTAATAAAATATAACTTACTCAGCAATACTAGCTCTCCTTTATTAAAAAAATACCCTCAATTAAATAGGTACCTTTCAGAGTTTGATGCAGACAAAGCCAAAGAAGCTGGTTTAATCATTTTAAATATACCTAGCAGCCTCATAGAAGACGTTTCAACACTCTATGCGAGTGATGACATTGACAACATCATAAAAGCAACCGAAATGCCCTTTTATCGTGCTGTAAAAGAAATGAGAATTAAATCTTTAAAAGAGTTAAATAAACATATTGAAGATTACAATAGCGACATTCAAAAGTTTCTATACAATTACTGGAAGGCATCATCGTAAAGCTATTTATAGTACATAGGATTTGGACTTACAGTTAAGGGTGAACCATCCTCATTAATCATGTAGTATTGGTATGCATCATCATTGGTATCACCACTTGATAAAGAATTAAGTCCAATACCTTCAGCTGCATTAGCATCTTGATCTTTCTCAGAACTTAGAGGTGAAGCCTCATTTGTATCAGCTGCAATAGTAGTACCGGCACACCAACTATCAAGTGTTTCAACATCTTCATAGTCTGCTGCAGAGTAGCCTTTACGAGAGGCGATTTCGCTGTCACCAAAAGCTTTTACAACACCTTTAAAATACCAATCAAACAAACCTGGTAAACCTGTTAATGCAACACCTGCAATGAAGAAGAAAAACCCATACTTAGATCTAGACATCAAATAAGAATATAGACCAGCCATAGAAACTAACAAACCAATTACGGTACCAAACGTACCACTTATCAGACCTCTAACATCACAATAGAATGAAGCAACCATATAATCTACACTTTCAGATGTAGAATGCAAAGTCGCATCCATTGAAGGCGCTGTTGTTGGCCCAATACCTGTAGCCATAGAATATGAAGCATATAAAGTAAATAAGCCCAAACCTAAAATAAATATACTAAATTTTTGCATAATCAGTTAGACCCTCTAGAGTTGTATAGTTTAGATATCATTTGTGCATAATCTTTTTGTTGTAGTCTCTTTCTTTCGAAACTATCCAACTTACGCTTATATGAACCAATCAAAGTATCTAGAGCACCTCTAACATATTGAGGTGGCGCATTGCGATCAGTTGACACAATGGCACTTAAATCTAGCTGTGCAAGCTCTAGTCTATGGATTAAAAAACTTAAAATATTATGTGTTACCGCATAAGCCACTTGCGTTCTATAGCCAAGTAAAACAGCATCCGCAGACCCGCTATCAGCATCATCTGTTAACGCAATATATTCAGCCAGTGTTAGCCTAAGGTCATTTCGCAATGAACATTTAACGCCATACTCAACAACATTTCTAAAGTTAGGGATCACAATATTATTCACATTGGAATCACTATTATCAGAATGCCCTGCTCCAAAATCAACATGCAAGTTATCACCATAGATTGTCCCTGCATTTAGAGGAGGTGGAAGAAATGGTGCTGTTGTTGTAATATCGTATGCAGCAACCATAGGTGTGAAATTTTCCCACTCAACTATTCCTGAACCATCAACTGGTGCAGAGCAATTAACATAATTTCTATATGCATCCTCTAAAAATGGAGGATCAATTAAAACACCAGGACCATCATCAACACCTAAGTCTGTAGATGCAGCCATAACATCATCATAATCAGCGATGGTTTCAACATGGCCACCATCAACGTTTTCACCATCAATTGCAATTTGATAAGCAAGATTCCTATCCGTTGCTTTCACCAATGCCTTTGCAAAACCTTGAGCGTAATTTGTAAAACCTTCTGAAAGACCGAAAGCGAGATCAAAAATTTGAATAGGCGAAATAGATTCAGGCGATACCCTCACCTCACTAGAGGCTACAATAGCTGAATCTAAAGATGCAGACTCACTTCCGTCCGCGCAATTTGTGTAACTTGCCGTGCTAGAGTTTGTACACCAGCGAATATTTGGCAACAATGCTAGAAGTGTGCAATCACGCCCTGTTGTGGTTTGAATACAAGCACTTGTATTTTGCAACGCAGAATATAGCGTCCCATTCCATTTTGGAGAATCCAGAACCTGCTCAGTGGCCTCATACAAACTTTTATTTAATGTTTCACCTGTTTGTTCAGTGTAATCAGGAGATGACAAACAGAACTTAAAAGCTTGCGCTGTTACATCAGGCCCAGTTGAACCTTCTTGCTCCATATATGATTGAATGCAATTTTGAACTGCCTGCCACTGAGCTGGCGCCAGCTCATCTTTATATTCCATAGCGGCACACCTGTCCTGCAGTTCACGCACACGTGAGCCTGCAAAATTTTCTAAACCATTAAAAATCTGAGCAACGGCTGGTGAATTAAACAAAGTGGTAACCATATAATTAGAAACAGATGTGTTAAAATATTCATTAAGCGTTGAATCGTCTGTATTTAGAATAGTTTTACGGGCTTCATGAGTGTCTAATGCCCCACAACCAAGCGTACCCAACACTCTTTCATCACTCAAAGTAACGCCTGAAGCTGATAAATCATTTGTTCGGTTTGAAGTAATCGGTCTTTTATGTGTCGGTACAAACCCAACACTTCCCGCATTATTTAACCTTAATTCTGGGTTGGTCTCTACTGCATTTGAAAGGTGTGAAAAACCCATTAAAGTGCAAAAAACACCTGTTAAAACAAGAACTTTGCTTTTAATCATAAACTTCACCTCTTCGTTTGCAAACACACTTTAAATTAATTATAGTGCTGAAAACCCTTTGTTTCAAGGTTGTTTTAATAAATAAACAACATTAAAGTTAAGTGTTTTTAGCGTTTGAACGTGCTCTGACCACTTCATCTTTTGGTGTTTGGTTATAAACTTCCACACGCAGTGCATTTAAATTCTTATCCGCTAAGTCTACAAGCATCGCCACTTCAATAGATTGTTTACGGCGTAATTTCAAACGGCGAAGGTCTTTTAAGGCATATTCTAATGCGTGAGCTGCACCTGTTAAGCGCTCATTTAAAGCATAAAAGGCTTTAAGCTCCTTCAATTCATCTTCAATCACTTTCGGGCTACCAAAACGCATCAATTCTGCTGCTTCAAGTTCCTTCTTCAAGGCATCAATTTCACTTGTTGCGGCATCTAGTTCTTCTTTTTGGTTGGCAATCACCGACTCACGGCGCTGTGTCCAAATTTCAGAATCTTTTAAATCACGTTCGTAGTCTTCAATACGTTTTTTCAAAGCTTGAACCACACGGGCGCTTGAAGCGTCCACAACAGCCGATTGCATTGCCGTTGTCACTACAGGCTCTACATCTTTGTTTGGTGCATGTTTTGCAACAAATGCATCAATTTTATCTTCGACAGCTGCTTGGTGCAGGTCATTAAACTTACTGCCCTTCGACCATGCAATGCCCGCACGGCGGATAAAGTCTGCCATTTTAATTTGAACAGGCTCGGACAAGTCTGCACAAGTGCTTGCATTGGTTACCTGAATAAGACCATCTTCAAACAATGCACGTAACTTAGGACAAGCCTTATCTTTAACCTTTGCATAAACCAAAACGTTTGTACGGCTTGTGCCTACACAGTCAGCAATTTTTTGCTGTGACAAACCTATATCAGAAAGTGCTGATATAGCGTAATACAAATCAATTTTTGATGGTTTAAGCGTACGCATATTAATGGCAACACGTAAAATTTTAGCATCTGTTTCAGATGGGATTTTGTGAACAATACACATATAGTCACTTCGTCCCTGCTCTTTCGCAAGTTCTAGACGACGCTCACCATCAATAATAAAGCCTTCTTCATTAATAAGCGCTGGATATTGCCCATCATCGAACTCGTGTGAAGCAGCATATGTGTTAAATTGATCTTCCGATTCAGGCGAATGAAAATCGAAGTTCTCAAAAGGAATTAAACTGTCGATTGAACGCAATTCAACGCCTTGAAGTGGATATTTTTTAACTTCTTCACTTGTAAACACATCCTGATATACAGGCGACTTTGCTTTTGCTTGCGCTTTTGGCTTTTGCAACTTTTTAGTTTCAGACTTCGCAGAAACCTCTAAAGCAATCGTTTCATAATCCTTTTCAATGGTTGGGTAAGCTTCTTTAAAGGTGTCAACCACATGGCTTGCCTTTTCAACTGCAATGTTTTTCAAAGCTTTCAAGACAAGCCTATTCACACGTTTTTCATTAAACTTTAAACGTTCAAAATCACGTGAAACAGAAACATGGTCACCATCAATAATACGTTGTACATAAAAAGCATCCATAAGCTCATTCATCACCTGTGAAGCACGGGAGTCTGTCACACCGAAGTGGTAAGCGATTTCTTGGAAATTATAAACACCGCCTACTTTAACATGTAACAAGGCTGCTTTTTTCTTTTCATCCGTTTCTTTAGCAACAAGGTCATTTAATACACGTTCAAAGAAACTATCACGCATAATTTTCAAAGCAATTTCTCCTTTATTTTCATCACGCGCTTGCGATGCTTCACCTGCAAGCATTTCCTGCATTGGGCTTTCATGGTCAAGGTGCTGAACAAGCAATGGCGGGTCTGAACGAAAACGTTCCTTTTCATCATCGCCTAATTTTTCTGTAAAGGCTTGGCGGGCTTTATACTCGGGGTTGCCGTTGCGAATTTCCATAGCGCAGCTTTCCATGCGGCTACCAAAAAATGTTGTAAATAATACAGAAACAATTGAGCCATCTGCTTTTTCGTAAACAGGGCTATAGTCACGTAAGCATTTTAATAATACTTCGTAACCTTCTTGGAAAAGCTCTTCAACATCTAGGTGGTAATAACGTGCAATTTTAGCAACAGCTTGACGGCGAGAATCAAGGAAACCTACAGCATCTTCTAGTGCCTGCTTATACCCCTCATCTTCCAATTTCATGGCATCCAACTTTTTCTGCGTTGGCATTTTTGTCAGTTTTTCTTTTTTAGAAACCACAAGTTCACCCTTTTGATTTACTCAACTTTTCATAGAATTCAACGTATATATTCTAAACACTTCTAAATATTATGCGAGAAAAATAGTAACTTATCAATGAATCCCAAATAAAGAGTGTCAGAAATTTGCAACTGAATTACTTAAAGGCTTTTTGTAGAATTTGAACATAACGGCTTGGTTTGTCATACCACGAAATTGACAAACTTCCTGAAGCACGTGTGATGCCCATATAAAATAAACGTCTATCATGGCTTTCATCTACTGGTAACACACGGTAGCCCGCAAAAGGGTAAACCTTTTCATTTGCAAGCGGCATAAACACAGCGTCAAATTCCAAATTACGCATATCACGCACAGGACCTAACAAGATACGGTCCAGCATGTTCGGTTCCTTGCCCTGTCTAATTTGTGGTAAAACCTCTTTTAAAGGCCCTTTAAGATTTAAAAGGGTATCTACAGCAATTAAGGCGTTAAACTTATCTTCATAATTCATACGCTCAATCATATCAAAAGAAGCAGCCTTAAAAACCTCCTGCGCAGATGATGACCTGTTTTTGAGCAAGCAATAATAACCCAGCAACTGCCTTTGTATAGCAATAAAGTCCCCAAGGGCTGAACTTGGAAGCTGTAAGTCTTTTGGCAACTTTGCCCCATCTGCTAGCCAATTATGTGCATGCAAACCACCTTTAAACAACATTTCAATAAGCTGTTGATTTAAACCATAGCCAACCAACACATTCCGCAAATGAACATCGGACGCTTGATTCATTAATAAGCACAACAGGTCAATAACCATAATTGCACCTGGTATTTCCCAAATCTTATGTGCAAAGCTTGAATGTTCAATACCATTTTTTTCAAATATTTTTTGAATTCGTAAAGCGTCCCAATCGGTTCTTGCAATCACACCTATGCGTTTATCAGAAGGAATAGCTTTAATTTTCTCTGCCAATATAAGAAGCTCTTCCTCTGCCGAGCTGTAAGCATCAAAAGATACTTCAATATTTTTTTTCGGGTTAAAATAAACCTCTTTTTCAAACCGGTCAGGTACTTTGCCTACAACCGTTAAAGCTGTTTGACCAAGCTTTTCAGATAATCTGAAACATTTTGTGAGGGTAAAAGCTTTAACCCCTTGCTGTTCTTTAAAGTCCTTTAAAGCGGCTGAACCTAAAGCACCGTCGCGCTTAAAAACACACAGGTCATCATCTCCAAAAGCAGAAACTTGCGCACCTGCTTTCATATGCTCTAGCAACCACAAGAACTGAATATGTGTAATATCTTGGAAATTATCCACAAACACGTAACGCATTGGCACTAATTTCATTTCACCTTGACGCATACCTACGATATGCCTTCTTAACACATCGTAACGGTCCATTTCGCAGTAACCTTTGTATGCCATAAAAAGGTCGAAATGTTTTGCAGTTTCTGCTGGTTTACGTGCCATACTTTTAAAGTTACGTACAATGTGTTCAGCTTCAACTGCACTGCCTTTAAAGTCCACTTCACGCATGGCTTGCCTTAAAGAGCGACGCGCCTGCTTATCTGTTGCGAATACAAGCTCGGTCTCAACATCTTTTTCCATTTGATTTTGAGCAAATATACGGCAGGGTCCAATGTTAATTTGTTCAGCAACTTCTAATCCCAAGCGACCTTTCAATTTATGAAAAAGTATTTGCCAAGAATAATATGTGAAGGCAATTAAATAAATTTCTTGAGGGTTCACACCCGATTCAATTAAATGAGCAATACGTTCAACAAGTGTATATGTTTTTCCTGTTCCAGGTGCACCAAAAACAAGGCAAGAACCTTGGTACTTTGTAATATTTAACTGTGTTTTAGACATATCTCCCATGCATACAGTTTAATTTAAATTGTGTGCAAAACCAAGAATCATTCCCTTAGAGGCTTTATTCAAGCTGACCCTGCGTCTATTCTATGCAACAAGAAAAAAAGCCCTTTAAGGGCTTTTCATGAATTAACATACGTTTTGATTAACGTTCAAACAATAAGAACATAACACCTTGATCAGAAGGCTTACCCTTGCCTGCAAGACGCATGTTTTCCATAGCAGCCTTACGCAACACACCCCACTCACCTGTTTTAGGAATGGAAATAGCAGGGATGTTAACCTCATTCGCTGTTGGGTATTCATTTTGAACATGAACCACTAAGCCTGTATACTTAGGTGACTGCCAAACTTCTGAAAGTTCGAATGTTAAACCTGCACCTGTAAACCAGTTCGGCACCACATATGTTTCGCGAATAACGCCAGGAACATCACGGTCTTCAGCCATAGCACGAATCATATCATTCACATTAAACTGCGCTGCGATTTGGCGTTTTTTAGAATCGATTTTTTGGCCATCCACAATTTCAACAAACTGACGGTATGGAACATCTGTTGTAAGAACAACAATGTATGTTGTACCCGAAGCACCTGTCATAAACATTCTGGTTGCCATTTTAGGAAGTAATGAACGCATACGGAAAGCCTTATTCCCATAACCTTCAACAACCAAAATATCAACATAGTCACTGTTTTCAAGTGTAATGTTAACAATTTCCTCAGGGAATTCAACGTGAGAAATATCATCCTCATTCAAACCAAGTGTGAGTGTATGTGTTGGGCCACGCCAAACAATTGTATCTGCAAATGATTGACCAGCAAGCACCGTCATCATCATCAAAAAACCAAGTACAATTTTTTTCACTTTTATATTACCTTTTACTAATATACTAACGTAGTTTGCCTGTAAGCTCTGTTTCGTTGTATGAAACAAGTTCAAAACCAAAAGGGTTTGATTTTGAAATATAGCGTTGTTTAAATTCCATTTTATAACGCATCGGAATAGCTTCCACAACTGTACCTGCAATAATATACTGCCTTGTACCTTCAATGGTTACAGTTTGTGTTTTACCGCGACCACTAGGCCCCGTATCACCTTCAATTTTAAAAGCTGTTTGATCTGGAATAAATTTTGATGAGCGTTCATCCTGAAAAGCTTTTTGAATAAGGTCCTTGAAGTAGCTTTGCGCAACCGCCAACATATCATCATTGAAAAACTGTTGAATTTCACGGTATTGATTTTCAAGGTTCTGATATGTATAGTTATTCAAACTATTTACAATTAAGTAAGAAAGCTCTTTAAGCATAATTTCAGAGTTAGCAGGTGTGTAAAACCCAGCAACGCTTCCAGGAACGACATAAACCTGAGCTTGCGCACGCAATTTTTCATATTGTGCATTTAAACGTCTGTTTTCTGAAATAACTTGATACGTCCAAAAGAAAACGATAATCAATAACATTAATAAAACACCAGCGATACGCTGCCATTTATCAACCACACTTCCTGCTCTTGCTATAAAATCCATTATTCTTTCTTCTAAAAACTCTAAAGTTCAAACCAAGGTGCTTTTTTAGGATTCGGTAAAAACTTACCAATTGGTGCCACTTTGTACCATAATCTAAAAAATGTACCTTCGGGTTTGTTGGCTGTAATTTTATTAATAATATACACACCGCCAAGCCCAGCTGCCCAAGCCATTATAACACTTTGAAACATAAACATCACGCCATAGTGCCCTATTAAAAAGACGATAATAATTTCCGCCATACGGTTTGGTCTATCAATATTTCTTGGTACAGGTCTCATCATAATAAAATCACTCTAACATATAATGCAATTAACCAGCAAAAACAATATTCCATAAAAAAGATAACATAAAAAGACAGCATGTTTATTTGTGATATTTTTACATAAAAAAGACCCGCTAAAAGCGGGCCTTTTATTAACCTATTATATTTATAGGACTTCAGTAGATGCTGTTGCATTACCGTCTGTTGCATCAGCAAAACCAGAACGCATCCATTCGAAGATACCTGGGAAAGCTGTTACAGCTACACCACCAATCATCACCATGATACCCCAAGATGATTGTTGGATAAGCCACATGTACAGACCAAATAGTGCAATACCTAAACCGATAAGCGTACCTAAACTACCTGAAACCATGCCAAGCACACTTGCAAGTAAATCACCACCTGCAGCTGTAGCATCCTGCGCCATTGCCGCTTCCGGTGCCATTGTTAGAACTACTGCTAAAACAGCAAAGCTCATAAAAGTTAGAAATTTTTTCATTTCATTTTCTCCATATATGTACTAAGAGCCGTTGAGCTTGCGCCAGGGACACCCTTAACCACCCCTTGCCTTTCAAAATAAGGACTTAAACCAAGTATGGTGCATTCATATAAAGTTTTCAACCCTAAAAAACACACCCTCTCAACAAACGGTTAAAAACAGCCATTTTACTTGTCGGTAATCACAAACAATCGGCCATTATCAAAACGTCTAAACGTTAAGTCAGCACCGTGTGTTTGTTTTACCTTTTCTTGCACATAGGCAAGAAACTCATCAAACCTTGCTTCTGCAATCACTGTCCATTTATCATTTGGCAGTGAAGCATTCTTTTTAGATAGTCTCCATTCAACATTCCAGTCGCCAATACGGTCTGAAAGTTGTTTTAAGGTTGTTTTCATAATGCTATCAAGCGTTTCATCTTCAGCTTTTAAAACAACGTTATTTTCTTCCATTGGATGCGTTGGGGCGTCTATCATTGTAACATCACCCTCTGAAACCTTTGGCACTTCAAGGGCGGCCAAACGTTCTTCAAGCATCATAATGCGCTTTTTATATTGTTCCGCTGGGACTTCAAACTTGCGTAAGTTATCAAATGCTGGAACAACAATTTTTTCACCCGCATCAATTTGCATTGCACGTGCCATCACGTTTGCAGCGTCCACACTTAAACGATTCGCTTCACGTTCCATAGCTTCACGCTTTGAAAGCCTCGCAGCCGATGCGATGGCCTCTGCCTCTGCAATTTTTTTCGCTGCTTCTAAAATCATCTTTTGTCTTGTAGCACTTGCACCTATTTCAGCTTTTGCTAAATCTTGGCGTAAAGCATCCATTTGCTGTTTATGTGCTTCGTTCTTTTCAAAAGTGCGGCGTTTAATGTCATTTGCAATTTGTTCATACTCAAGTGCACGCTGTTCTTTTTGAGCAATAACCTGCGCCGCTTTACGCTGAACCAGCTCTTTATCGCGTTTTTCAGCAACCAAATTACGGTAATTATTTTCCACTTCTTCACGCAAGCGTCGCTCTTTTTCTTTTTGGTATTCAATAACCTTTTCAGCACCACGCAGTTGAATCAGCAATTCTCGGATCTGATTTTGATGTTCTTTTAAAAGTTCGTCTGAACTTTGGCGAGAAAGATTACGCACCCCCGCCAACAACTTTTCAGCCTCTAGAACAATTTCTTGATGCGCTTGATCTTCTTTCCAGCGATTAATTGTTCCTGATAATTCAGCATCGGAAACTTGACCTGCAACACGTGAGCCTTGTTCTGTTAATTGAGTCGGTTCAAAACGTTCATCATATTGACGATTCTTCACCTTATAAGGTTCTTTAGTGTGTGCAGGTACAACACCACCTTCATATTCAATTGTCATACGTTCGGCGCCTGTGTATGGTGCCATGGCTGCATCTTCTGGTGTTTCGTTTGGAACTTGCGTTAGATCAATAATATCATTAATCGCAATGCTCATATAGTCATCTTTTTCAGGAAGCTTTCCGTATTTGTCGATAAATGCAATATTCACATTCGGGTCGGCGGCACGTTGATGAACTTTCATTTGACCATTAAAAAGTGTTTTTGAATGGTTACATGGTTCACCATCGCGGTCATACAGGTATTTTTTATCACCTGTAATAGCATCCATTTGAACACCAAAGCCTTTACCTTCTGAACAGTCGGATGTTGAAAGGTCAGCTGCTTTTGCGTTTGTAACACCTACAAGTTTACCATCTAAAACAACCGCACCTTGGTCCACCAAAGGGTTTTCCATAGGTGCTGGTTTTAATAACTCACGTTCACCGGTAACCAAAACACCATCAGATGCACAAGATGCTAAAAACAATCCTGCACTTAAAACTAAAGATGATGTTGCGTAAATATTATATTTCATTAATCAGTCACCACTAATATACGTTCTTTTCTGAAGATATTGAATGTTAAACCAAACCCTCGGTAACTTTTCATATAGTTTGAAAGATAACTTGTGAAGGCGTCAAAGTCTGTTTCAACGTCCAGTGAAAAACGTTCATCTAAAACATCCATATGCTCTGGCTTCAATTTCCATTTAACATCCCAGTCACCCACATACGGCTGAGCACGTGTTAGAAGTTCATCCATGATATCTTCAAGTTTGTCATTATTAATATGCATAACAACCTGATAATCCTCTAGGTCAATCCAGTCTTCTTGTGGGTAACCACCAAGCACACCACCTTTATCAGCAGCTGTCATTTCGATATTTGAAGTACGTGCCGTTGTTTCAATGACACGTCCAAGTTTCAAGTCTTCACTGTCAATTGATTCTTGCTTAACAGGCTTGCCTTTTTGGCTTTCCATGGCAAAGATACGCTGTTCTATAGCATCTCTGTATGAAGCCGCTTCTTCCATGGCAATATCTTGCTGTTGCTTTAGCTCTTCAATCGTTTTTTGAAGTGATTCTTTTTGCTCCTCAAGGGCTGTAATCGTTGTTACATCCACTTCAGCCAGCTTTTCTTCTAAAGCATTTTTGTCATCTTCTAAGTTTGCAAGTTTCTCTTTATAAACTTTACTATCTTCAGCTGATTTTTCTTGTGTTGCATTTAGCTTTTCAATTTTATCTTCAAGCAAGCTTCTGTTTTTTTGAATTTCTTGAACTGACTTTTCATTTAAAGATGCAAGCTTATTATTCAACTCAGCTTTTTCTTTTTCAAGCTGTTTGAACTTCATATCATAAACATCTTTTACAGAAGCTAAGCGAACTTCTAAACTTTCTTTCATAGCTTGTGCGCGTACATCCGCTTCCGACATGCGACGTGCTTCTTGCATCTCTATAATATCAAGTTCTTTCTTCAAACTTGCAATTTTAAACTCAAGCTCAGCTTGACGTTTTGCACGTTCAATATTTGCACGTTCGCCAGCCAGTTTTTCACGTTCAGCCTGTTGCATCACTAAACTAAGTTGTTCACGGCGGTCTTGTTCCAGTGACTTGCGCATTTCAAGTTCTTCAAGCAAGCGCATTTCACGTGCTTCTTCCATGGCTTGTTTACGAGCAACCGCTAAACGGTTTTGAACATCTTGTTCGTATTCAACACTTTTCAAACCTTCTGATAAAACTTCGGTAAAGTTTTCAACTTCGTTGAATTTTTTATCCAACGCACGAATAAGAACATCTTTTTCAGCTTTAATTTTAGAAAGCTCTTCTAAAGCCATACGAATTTCTTGCTGGTGTGCTTTATTTTGAAAATCATCTTTTTTATTCAGTTGTTCGAGGCGATCTTCTACAGCGACGAATTTATCATCGAGAACAGCGAGCAATGCATCTTTCTCGCTAATTTGTTGCGCTTCAGATGCTTTTAAGAATGAAATATTTTTATCAATTGTATCGAATTTCGATTTTACAAGCGCCATCAACTCAGCGTCTTGTGCGGCTTTACGCATTTCTTCACGACGCATTTGTGCGACACGTTGCTCCACCTCTTGGAATTTGCTGAGCATTTTTTGTTCTTGCCCTGTGTGAAGCTGAATAAATTCTCCTTGAAGTTTTGAAAGTTGTTCACGTATTACATCTACATCACGCTTTGGCATTTCCCATGAAGGGTCATATGTACGTTTCATAATAATACCGCCTTGCGAGATTGTTTCCATCTTCAAAGGCGTTTCCTGTGCCACGCGTTGGTCAAGAACTGGTTGTGGTGCACCTGTGTGTGAATTGTACGCACCTTGACAGCCAGCTAAAGCCAAAATTGTGGCGAAAATACCCATTTTTTGTTTTTGTCTGGACACCATTTTTACGGACAACCCTATTTTGGTTACACTTTTTAACCCACATAAACCTTAAAAGAAGGGGATGTCTATGGCAAACAATTAGCGCCATAACAGATAGATAAGAGGCGATATCATGATGGAAAAAAGCAACACTTTTTTGGCAAGCATACGAGATTCCACCCATAAACCCACAATAAAAAGCCAGCAAATAACCCATGTAAGCGTGAAAACAAGCACCAATTGAGGTCCTGTAATTATATAAGCAATTGCGCATATAAATATGGTGCAGAGCTCTATGAACATATACCTTGGCGAAACTGGCACTTTGCAATAGTGACATTTACCTTTAAAAATCAAGTACGAAAGAACGGGTAACAAGTCTATAGATTTTAATTTTTCATGACATGAAGGGCAATAGCTAGGCGGGTTAGATAACGATATACCTAAAGGCACTCTATAAAGCATACAAGTTAAAAATGAACCGAAAACACCACCAATCACCACAACCAAACACCACAAAAGCCATGGAGCTTCTTGATGAATAATGAACAATACCTGATTAACCTGATCCATAAATGCTATTTACCGCAAGGGTCTTCATCCACGGTGATACGTGGTGGTAATTTACGGTCAGCTATTGTGCTTGCTGCCGGACCACAAGTGCCTGTAGATGGGTCGATTCGCGCCAAAGGGTTAGAATAATAGAAGAAACCTTCTTCTTGCCTTTCGCCACTGTTGTCTATGAATGTGCGCATTGCATTACAACAAAATTCAGCAGGAATACCTAGCACACGTGTCAAGGCAATCATACTATTACGGCGATCCTCTTTGTCATTCACGTTTGCATCATCATTTATAACAACATCTGTCGTGCCAACGCCTAACAAGTCATCAAGTTCAGCTTCAATTTCACTTGTAACACCGCTATAACTAATATTAAGCATACTGGCATCAGAAATAGGACCAGAAGAAGGTGGAAAGAATATAAGGGTTTGGCTTACACCATCGGCTATACCTTCGTAACGCTTTAACTGGCCATACTCCACTAAAGCTTCTGTAATGCGCTTTAAACGCTCGGCTGTTTTTTTATAACGCGCCATTTGCAGGTCACGGTCGGTAAATTTAATTAAAAAATCACCTTCTGGTACATCAATGTCTTTAAACTTCGTATCGTACTGAAGTGGGTTTGTGCCCAATAAATTGGTAACACTTGTGCTAATCGTACTTGAAACACATGACAAACCATTTCCCCAACATCCATCTACGCCCGTACTATACAAAACAGCGTAATGCACATCAAACGTTGCATCGCGAAAAACTTCTTGTCCAACAACCCCGCGGTAATGCCGATTGTTATAAAAAGCATCTTCACGAATTTCGCGCTCTAAATAATCACTGTATTCTTGTGTTTCACTCGCAAAAGCAGTGATACTGTTGGTCACAGGAATGCGGAACTCTTGTTGTGCCATAAAACTTAACACACGGTTCATTTCTGTTTGAATTTCCTCTTCTTCTTTTTCATTTTGTAACATTAAAAAATCAGAAACCATTGGAAAAGTTGAAACAATTAAAATTGAGATAACTGCACCTGCAATAATAACATCAAACAGTGTAAAGCCTTTTTTGTTAAATAAATTTTGCATAACCATTACCCGCAACTATCGTCAGTTACACGAATACGTGGAGGAAGCTTACGGTCTGTTGAGCCTGGCCTTGTACCACACCCAGCACCTTGCCTTGGCATTGGATTGGAATAGTAAAAGAATGGTGTTTCATTCACATCCAAAGCTGAACAACAATAATTATCAGGCAACCCTAAAAACCTCATCAGAATAATCATATCTGTTCGGCGCTGTACATCATCTGCTGGGTCCGCACTTAAAACGTAGTTTGCAGAACCTGCAATGGTATCCAAATCACCCGTCACAGCCGTAGAATAGTTTGCTGTATCAGGGTCAGCCAATGCCGTGTCATCTGTTGGAGGGTAATATATAAAT
This sequence comes from Magnetococcales bacterium, assembly GCA_002689455.1. Classification (GTDB taxonomy): domain Bacteria; phylum Pseudomonadota; class Alphaproteobacteria; order UBA2136; family UBA2136; genus UBA2136. The sequence goes on from NZGE01000033.1 coordinate 47,009, forward strand.
TCTTCTGGGTTTGCAGGAACACCTGCCACGACTGCTTCGTTAAAGCGCGTTGTGGCATAACTGGCAAGGGCAGATGAAATATCCTTTAACCTCTGCTCCGTCAGCTCATAATTTTTAATTTGCTGTTTATAGTTTGTGTATTTCACCATATAATCACCAAATTCAGGTTGCAAGGTTGCATAAGCAGTGACCGTTGTAAGAGAAGCCGGTAAATTAACAGCAACACCTGAACTGCCAAGACCTCTTTCAATACCGTGGCCGTAAACAACAGCATAGTCGACAACCACACTCGCCGAACGATATGTCACTGTTTCTGAAATAACATGGTAAGCACGTGCCTGTTCCCATTGGTCAAATTCAATGGCATTTTCACTCAATGATGCATAAGGAGCCAAGTCACTTACCCATGTTGCAGCAGGTGGCAATGAATTGTTTTCATCGGCATAGGCCTCTAATGCACGTTTAATTTCAGACATTGCACTTTCTTCCATTGTCTCTTCTTGCATTTGGAAGAATTGAACAAAGTTTGGGAAAGCCATGACTGTAACAGCGGCTAACACTGCGGTGACAATAATCGCTTCAACAATTGTAAAACCTTTATTCTTAAACATCTCTCTCCTTCAAAATTACAGGCCGCTAATAATATCGGAACCTTCTAACCTTTTTGCATATTCAATTGTCCACTGGGAAGCCGCATCCTCCGTAATCACAAAATCCATACGGTCCAAATAGCCACCACCCGTGCTGCCCACTGTTAAGTCAAGTTGATCAAGCATTCCAGGAATCATTCTGTCATATTCTGCGTCAATCCCCAAATATTCCATCATTTCCGTATTGGTATCTGTGGTGTTTGGGTACATCACAGGAAAACCTGCACGCCCTGTTAAATTACCACCTGTTACGCCAGGCACGTTACAAGAATCATCTTTCCATGCGTGAATTAAGGCTGTACCGCAACTTGGCGCAGGGTCGTCCCCAATCCAGTTAAAACTTGAATCATAAAAATTCACAACGTCATAATAGTCGGTTTGAATGGTTGGGGTGAATAGGTCATATTGTTGTTTATAGTTATCTGAAACAGCTGAAAGCATTTTATCGAATGTTTCTTTTGTGTGGTTCCACATATCTTGCGCAGTGCTAATGGTTGTGAACACATGTACAATATCATCTTCACCATCAGCGTTTGTTGGTTTTTCAAAGCGACGCATTTGGTTAAATGTGTTCCCAGGGTTTGGTGTTCCAAACCTACGGTCTGGCCCTGCACTGTAAAGCATGAAAACAGCAACAGGTGCTTCTACTTCATTGTTATAACCAGGGGGTGTATCAGGGTCGGAATCGGCATATATAGTAACAGACCTATAATTCATTTCTAAAATATAGGGTACGCCCCACGGGTCAATGAGCAATTGATCATTTGCGTAAGACACATAGCGCGGAATAAAGTTATCAAGACGTCTTGCATTTGCAGCGCCGATTGTTGCATCAATTGCGTAACGTGTACCAGCAACACCACTACCTGGTGTAATACCTAATCCAATAAAATCAGGATTATCTCCTAAATAGCCTTTTTTAACGCCGATCTCAATTTCTTGAAAAAGCTCTTGAACAAATTCAATGCGCTCTATTTTCTTTTGCATGGCTGATGTTGATAACATGGTGGTAATGACAGCAACTGTCGAGTATAAAATGCCAAATAATGCTAATATAAATATGGACTGCATATATATCCCCTACGTCAAAACCCTTGTATACTTATGTGGTTGACTAAAAGTTTTGAGTTTTAAACTTAATGACATGCTTTTTACCCTGCTCATCTAAAAAATGAACGGCACCGTCATCAACCTTTTCCAATTTAAGGCTTAAGTTTTTAACCATTTGAATTTTTTCTTGCACTTGGTTTTCAACCACCTCAGCCAAGCTTTGGTCAAGTTTCTTTAAACCTTCCACCAGAACAATTAAGTTTTCTTTAGCGGCAACAGGTACGTCTAAAGCAGAGCCTTCCTCATACCATCTATTTTTAATGAGTGCCGATTTAACACCATCAATTGACATAACAGCGTCTACTTCTAACGTGCTTAAATCTGCATTAAAAATTTCTTCTTTGCTTAAAACAGATCGAATTTCATTTAAAACATCCGCTGCACGCAGTGCACGCAATTGATCCGCTGAGAGTTCTTTTGGTTTTTCAACACGAACAACACGCTGTTTAACTGGCTTTGGACGCTCTGTCACTTTAAATGGTGTGTTTTCACCCGCATAAGCAGGCAAACGTTCTAATTTTTTCAAATCTGTTTCAACACGCCATTCCAATTGTTCTTTAGCGGCATAGCTTTCACGCACAAACAAAATTGAAATGAATGAAAATACAATAAAGGTCAAAGAAATTTTACTTGTGTAAAGCATATATTTCTCCTTTCAGTGAAAATTCAACTGAACTGTCATAGTTTACAACACCCACAGCGCGTAACTCCATTGACTTAATCGCAATTTTTTTCGTATTGTAAAAATAATCCAGCTGATTCATAGCATCTTCATATGGAAGCTTACCAGTGATGGTTAATGTACGAACCGTTAATTCAGCATTACCCACACGTTTTGTAGAAGGGTTACCAAATTCAATTCCTAAACGGGACTCTTCCAAACCTAAATATCGAAGCAAATCAAGCCTTGTTGAGGAATTTTGATCAATCGTACGGCTATCTAGGTCAGATAAAGAAGCTGTAATTTGGCTTCCTGAACGGCGTTCAGCCGTTAAACGGTCTACAGCCTTTTCCATTAGATGTGATTTTGTTAATGCATCTTCATATTCACCATGTGCATACATGGCAGCGCCGATCATCAAAGCAAGTGTTATGAGCCATGCACGTCTAAAACTGGACCTTGTCATTTAACCTGAACCCCCAATTTTACAATTCCGCCTGTACCAACTGGTTTTTCAATATATTTCAACCATGGTGTCGACTCAATCACTGTTTTTGCAATACGCTCCTGGTCAAGCAATAAGCTGCTTTCTGGGAAGTTAACACGTACATTAATATCCATCACACCACCTGTCACAAAACGAACAGGACCACGACCTCTTTTACCTGAAGATGACGCACCAATCTGAATGGACCGAACCTCTCCCAATTGAGCAGCAGCAACACCAGCACCATGTAAAAGGGTGGACGGTGGTAATGGCACTGTTTCATCCATAACCCTTAAAACATCCTTCGGGTTAGTAATATGCCCTAAAACTTTATTCTTTTGCATGATGCGAATCGCATTTTTTAAATCATCGGACTTTGCTTGCAAAGACTGAAACTCTAACTGTGTTGTCACCCACAAGAAAACAACCCAACCAAGCGCAATAAAGGCACAAAGAGACATTGTTAACATAAGGAAACTTTTATCTTTACGAGAAAATAAAGGTTTAATGTTTTTGCGAGGCTTACCTAAAGACTCAAACGTCACAACTTCTTGTTCAAATGGTTCGAGCGATTCTTTATATTGGCTAAGTGCATCTTCGTCGTTATGAACCGCAACAACAATTTTTTCTTCTTTACCTTCAAGCATACGCTCAGATATTGAAGAAATAACAGAAGGCAATGCTTCTTCTTCTGATGAACTGATGAGAGATGTACCCCAAACTTTATGACCGTCGTCGGTCACAGTTCGCACACCATGAATAACAAATTTACCACCAAAAACGTAATAAAAAGCACCTACATCTTCTTTCACAAAGTCTTGTGGTAGATACATATTATGTGTTTGGCGTTTTTCATCTAGGTCAAAGGAAATGTTTCCATAAACATAAACATACGGACCATCTTGACGCCACAGAGCCGGTAAATCATCCGAATCACCATGACGTTCTTTTACACTGGCATCTGTTGGGGCTGTAATATCACCATATTTTTTAATGCGAGAATATTTAGGTATGAGAATACTGCAGACAGCGCCCTTTTCGCCATCGTTGTAAATAACGCGATCGTCTGAAAACAGTAATAAACTCACGAGTACTCCATTAAAGCAATCATTGGTGCCACTAGGCTTGTGTACATACTAATAATAAAGAATGGTAACAAACCCGCCATTACAACCATCATCAGTAAACTTGTTGCTTTTTTTGTAATACGTTCAAATTCACTGGCATATGGTACTTTTAAGTCTTCCACACGCTCGGCAATTTTACCAGTTTTTTCACCTGCCTCTACCGCACTTCTAAAAGATCCTCTAAAGGGCAGTGCTGCCAATGCATCACCTAGCTTTGCACCGTGGTCGTGCTCATAAGCGGCACGCTTAAGAGATTGGCACACCATTGTATTGTTCAATGAAAGTGCAAGGGTATTTAAAACGGATGGTAAAGGCATATTAGCACGTACTAATGCAGGCATAAAGTAAACAACCATCACCGCATTATAAGAAAGAATAATACGGCGGATAGGCGTAATTCCCATTAATGTTTTCTCAATGTAGAAAGCAACTGTCTTCGTATTTCTTGTAAAGAATATAATAACTGGTGCCATTGCAAATATAATTGGAATAATATAATTCGCACGCAGCCAAACAGACCCGTACCAGTAAAAACGAATAATAAGCGGGAACTTTGCAATCACACTATCGTCACGCTGAAGCACAGGTTCCATCACAACAGGAAGCATAAAAATCATAACCCCTAAAGACATTAAAATAAGCATGAAACCACCTACAACAGGCATCATCATTTTACCTTTTAACGCCTTAGTGGAGCTTTGGCGCATGGTCATCGCTTCCACCAATGAAGGCACTGCTATTCGAAGCTGGTTACTTTGTTCAGCAGCACGCACAATGGAAATTTCTTGTTCTGTAAAGCCTAAACCAGTGGCTTTTAAAGCGTCCGCAAACAACACCTGACCCGAGTTGAAGTCACGCACTACACGTTCCATTTTAGCACGTAAGGTTTTATATTCATCACGTGAATACACATCACATGTGTTGGCAATGGCTTCATTTACAGGAAAGGCGCCACCACCTGATGTAAGCCATGAAGCCAGCGTACGGAAAAACTCAATACGTGTGGTTAGGTCTAGCTCGGTTATACCAAATTCAATACCCATTAAATATCACCTGACAATTCTTGTACTTTAGCGGCTAGCTCATGCACATCGGTAATACCGTTTTTCATATGTAATACACCCATATAACCCATCGGCTTCCAACCTGCACGTCTTGCAACGTCCTCTAATTCTGTATAATTACGTTCCACAGAAATGTTCACCAACTCTTTATTTGGTGACAACCATTCAGCAATCGCAATACGCCCATGGTAACCCGTGTAGTTACAACTTGCACAGCCGTTTGGATCATGTGTAAACAGCTTTGAACCTTCGGAGCTTACCTCAAATTTATTGAATACATAGTTTGTATATTCATCAATTTCGCTCACGGGTTGTTTACAGTGTGTGCATAAACGACGAATCAACCTTTGTGCTGCAATACCACGCACATACGAAATGTTAAACCCATAAATATCTAATTCATCCAAACGAATAATCGCATCTAAAGATGTGTTGGTGTGCAATGTACTAAACACAAGGTGACCTGTGTTGGCAGCTTCAAACACCAAACCAGCCATCTCAGCATCACGCACCTCACCAAACACAATAACATCAGGGTCGGCACGGAGAGATGATTTCAGCAATTGTAAACCACTACGCATCTCATCGGCTTCCGCAATCTCCATCTGTACAGCATAACCTGCCACACGTTTCTCAGGTGGATCTTCAATAGTATGTACACTTAAACCACGCCCCATTGGGTTTGCACTCACAATCGCCGAGTGGATACTTTCCGTTTTACCTGAACCTGTTGGCCCCGTCCAAAGGATAACACCGTTGGATGACTTTGCAGCTTCCCTTACATACTGAATGAAGTACTCAGGGTAACCCAATTGTTCCATAGCCATCACGTCTGGGTTTAAACGACGAATAACAATTCGCGGTAAAGGCCCTTGACGACCAGCATGTGGCTGAATTTGAATACGCCAGTCATAACCACTACGTGTAAACGCACCTTTGTTCGGGTGGTGCAAGTCTACTTTTGGCATACGTGCAATGTTTTCAATACGAATTTTAAGACGTGTGAGCTGGTCAAGGGTAATAACCTCTTTCGACTGCACAAAACCATCCACACGGTAGCGAACCATCGCTTTAAAGTCACCTTTAATAGAAGGGTCAATGTGAATATCCGAAGAACGGGCATCAATTGCGTTACCAATAATACGGTCAAGCAGTGCATCCGCTTCCATGTTACTGTCAACGTCTTCATCTTCACCTGAAAGCCAAAAGGCACCACAAACATCACGCAGTGCAAAGTGCCATACAAATTTATGGTCTGGTAAATATTCTGAAATTGCAGCTTCAAGAACGAGGTTTTTCGTTGGCGCTTCATGGGCCAAGTGTAATTCACTCAAACTTTTAGAATCATCTTCTGAAGCAACTTTATGCCAAAGTGGAATAGCACGTGCTTCACGCAGTAACGCACACACACGGCTGTCAAGTGACTGTCTTAAGCCCATTGCCTCATGCGGAATGTTTAAGAAAGATGTTATTTCTTTACGCTTTTGCGTACGTGCAATAGCTCTAGAAAGTTGTACAGGTGTAATAATTTTTTGCACAACAAGGTCGCGACAAATAAGCTGTGGTAGCTTTTTAAGTTTTAAGGCCTGACCAACACGCGCTTTTGCTGTTGCATCCACACTTAAATCATCCGCCTCATACAAAACACGCAGAACGTTACTGTAAAGGTCGTCTACACCCAAAGAAATTGTTTCTTTAAAGAACTTCGCCTCAAGCTCATCTTCTGTCATATTTTGTGCAAAACTACCTGATGAAAGGTCTGGCAGTTCTTCCATTCCCATATCAACGTCATCATCATCTGATGCGATGTCAAGGTCTAAGCTCTCAAAACCTGCACTACTGGCTTCTACGCTGCCAGTTTCAACTTCCATTTCAGGTGCACTTAATGGTGCTCCAAAATCATCTTCAGCAAGCTCTTCAACTTCATCCGCCATTTCCAATTCAGGAAGGTCATTCTCGCCCTCATCATCTGCAACTTCAAGCTCTACACTCTCCGCACCAGTATCTTGGTTAGAATTTTCGGTGGTAGGCTCTGCAGCAACAACTTCTGCGGCTGGTTCAATTTCATCCACATCGACATCCAGGTCAAAGTCTACATCCAAATCAGGTGCAGCTGCTTCATCTAAAGATGGTACAGGTTCATCTAAAACACTCTCTGATGCCAAATCCACTGGCAATGGGAATGGGTTCGGCGCTTGCTGTTTCACAGGGTCAAATTTTGGATTTGCAATAATTTGAACCTCTTTTCTTACAGGTTCGGCTGTAGGTTCTTCATCATCGAAGTCCACATTAAAATCGGTATCTGATTCACTTTCATCATCTTCTGACAAATCAAAACGAACATCTTCATGTTCAACTTCTAAAGAAGTATCCGCCAAAGCATCGTCATCACCTTCTTCGCCTGCAAAACTGTTATCAAAGTCGGGTAAATCTAAATCGTCAGATAAAGAGTTTGAATGCGCGCCATATTCTTCTTCTGCAAGTGAAAGCGGTTCATCAACATCTGAACTTTGCTGAGTGTTATAGGTTTCATCCGTAGACTGATCATCATCTAAATCATCAAAAGAAGTGATGTTTTCATTTTTAACATCACCTTCAGGCTTTTCAACCAATTTCTTTTCATCTGTTTTTGAGTGATCGCTCACGTTTCCCCCTCACCTATTTTATTATTGTTAGGCGTTTTGCATTTAAAGTTTTTTAACTTTTTAAAATTCATGTCAGCTTTGTGACAGGAATTTTAAAATTTTAATAAAGAACCCCCCCACTCCGCAGCAAAAGCGGCGCGGAGGGGTTTTTAAACCAACCTAATTAGTTAAGTAGGTTTGCACAGTATGTCATATCTTGGATATCTGTTACCAAGTCAGTGTACTGAACACGACCAGCTGATTCATCAATCTCACCATCGATTGTTTCATCAGCGTTTGTAATTTCAGTTAATGGCACATCTTCCATTGTAATGATTAGGTGTGTTTTACCATCATCACATGTACCTGTCTGTTGTGAAATAACACCACCAGAACCAAATTGGTGAGAAACTTGTTCACCGTTTGAAGATACGTCAAAACCAGATAGAAGAGGCTTCCAACGTTCGTTGTACTGGTTTGTACCAGATACAGAATCTTGAGCAGCCAATACAGCGATGTAGTGTTCACCTGATGGTGTACCAATTACACCAGCATCATCTACAGCAATGTGAGGCCATACACCTTGACGTGCATAGAAACCACCGTTAGATTCTTCAATCTGCTTAAGGTAAGAAGCCAACTTTGTACCAGATGTACGGTTTAGAAGGTCCCAACCCACAGAAGCAATAATCAATGTAATCAATACAGCAATTACCGCTACGATCAAGATGGTTTGGTCAATCGTGTAACCAGCCGCCTTTTTCATGTAGTTATTTAAACTTGTTTTTTTCATTTTCCTTTTTCTCCCACTAAGTCGAAATTTTATTATTGTTTCTTATGGTTTTCACCATTAACTTTTACCTGTTAGTACAGCCTTTTCACCTGCAATAACACGATAAACTCTACGTTTTCGTAACTAATGTCCTCATCGTTTAATAGCTTACCTGCCATAGGGATGTTACGCATTAGTGGCACGCCTGATTCCTTATCAATTGCAATCGTACGTGTTAAACCACCAATAACTTTCACTTCCCCATCTCTAATTCTTACCTTCTGGTCAATCACACGTGTGGTGACAACCGGAACTTCAGAACCTGAACCGTCTGGAACTGTTACAAAACGGTCAATCTCTGTCATTGGAACCTGTACACTTAATGTATGAGGCTCACCTTCATCTGCGACTTGTGCTGTGACAGCAAACTGAATACCCACAAATTGTGTTTTTTCTTCCGCTGTTGTATCTGTAATAGTTCCCGAGTCTGTTGTTTCTCGCTCTGTTGTGACAAGGAAATACTTTTCATTACGGCCATCGACCATAACAGCCATCTGACGGTCCATAACTTCCATCATAGGCTGCATAAGCTGATAAGTTGTGCCAAAGCTTTCTGCAAATGATACAGCAGCTCGTAAATCACCACCAGTATAATTAAACAAGCCATTGTTCGTTCCATCTACAGCTGAAGGGTCAGATGAAAGTAAAGATGAAATAGCACTTACAATACTTACGTTTTCACCTTCAAAGCCTGCAGTATAAGTATCACCTTCGTTACGTGAAACTGCTGTATATGCACCTTGTCTAAACCCATGGTTTTTAGAAACCGCCAATACACGAGCTTCAACCATCAATCGGCGGCTTGCAATATCTTTCACATGACGAATAATTTCGTCAGCTGAATTTAAAACAGTGTACGGTGCGCGCATTTGAACCATACCAATAGTTCGGTTAATGCGCACATACCCACATTCAAAAGAACCACTATTAGAACTTGCAGCAGGAGCACCACCTTCACCTGCCGGCAAGAGAGAAGCTACATCCGCTACATTATTTTGCATTTCTTCACATGATTTTTCAACCAAAGCACTCAAATCTTCTTCCAAATCATCCCACAAGTTACGATTGTTAGAAACTGTAATACTTCCCTGCCCACCAGATGATGAGTTACCAGAATCGCTTTCTCCGCTAAAGGAAGATGCGTAAGTTACACTTTGATTTTGTTGCCTTTCAGGCTCTTGAAGGTCAAGAATCCACTGTCTTTGAGGGAACCCACCAATTGTGTAGTGTGTTCCATTGTTCACCAAAGACATACCGTGCGGTGTTAGCACCGCATCAAAGGCATCTAAACATGTAATATCTTTAAAGGATGTTGTTACAAGTGTTGTTGCAAGCTGCTGCTTGTTTTCTGTAATCACCATATTGTAATCACACAATTTCGCCAAACCACGTACCACCTGTGAAAGGCTAACGTTTAAACCTGGAGAAAAGGAGTCGATACGCTTTTCATCTAAAGAAGGAAGCACTAATATACGACGCTCACCTTCACGAACAATCTGCACACCGTACACATCTTCAACATAGTTTCTTGCTTCATCAAAAGTTAATTCATTAATAACAATGCTTTTTGTTGTTTCTTGACGAACATCATCACTGTAGCGCACAGCCAAGTTGTAAACATGCGCCATACGTGAAAGCAACGAACTTAAAGCGTAAGTACCTTGCGCTTTAAAAGTTGCATTTGCCTGCATTTGACGCTTAGAAACAGGCTCACCCACACCAATAACTGCGGAGCCAGATTCTTTATAGTCTTTAAAACCTTCTGCTGGAGAGTTGTTTTGGAGGTATGAAGCATCACTACATGCTACCAAACCTGCTGTTGCACCTGCCAGTAAAAGATTTGTAAACAGTTTATTCATTATTGACCAACTCCTTCAAATCCGAAGCGGTTATTGTGTGTTACCACAATTAGTTTACCACCTGGGAAAATTTCATATTTAAGGTTAAACAGTCTCAACAATCTCTCTAAAGCAATTGCAAATGGCTCTTCAATGTGTGCTGGTTTTAGAACTTGGTCCAAACCTGCGTACACACGCAATCTCCATTCACCTTTACCTGCTTGGTTTACAATGTTTTCTAGTGCGTCTACCAATGGCACTTCATCATAGTGCAAGGAAACCATTGTTTCTTTTAATACGTTTTCAGTAACAGCTACTTCATCTAAGTCACCCACACCGACTGAAGATGTCATACCTGATAGACGGTGCCCACCTGTGCGGTCTGTAATTACAAGGCGTTGTGTGTTGTCGTAACGAATCACACGAAGTGGCTGACCACTACGTGTTTGAATACGTGCCACAAGTGCGTTTAAAACATTCATAAACGGCTCTTCAGTGTAGATAGAAATTTCCATTTCAGGAAGCGCTGCGTTTTGTTCAGCCATATCCCATACAACTGTCCACTCACCGCCACCAATTTGGTCCATCATACGCTGAATGGCACGGCGCACGCTGATGCGGTCTTCACGCAAGCGCACAAGAGAATTTGTCATATCAAGGGTGCGTTGCTGAACAGTACCTTGAGCAATTTCCACACCTTCACCACTACGCACCATTTGCGGTGATGTCATTTGTGTGCCAGAACCCATTTCGTAACCTTGTTCCATGCCATTATAAGCGTTTTGAACAGCGCCTTGGCTTGAAGCCACACGGTTCAAGTCACTTTCGTAACCTACATGGCCGTTTGAAATTCTGTTTAATTCACGTTCGAATGAATCTGCTGAATTGTATGCTTGTGCAACCGAGTAAGAACCTTCAGGGAAATCTGAAGTGTAGCTATCTGCTCCGGCTTTTTGGAAGTTCATAAGTTCAGCTTCTGTTTTAAGACGGTGCTGGGCATGACTTGGGACAAACACGCCACGTGAATCGTCTGCATAGTCAGGGGCTTGAGCCACTGTCATTGGAGGAACATAACCAGGAACTGGTTGCGCTAAACTCTCGTTATACGCTGTCGCGCCTAACAAAGAAATTGCCAAAAACATCTTAAAAGATGTGACATTTACATAATTTTTCAATACATTCTTCTTATACATAGTTCTTATCACCAATAGCTACGGTTGATTTGCAAGGGAAGATTACCATAGTATATAAGACGATGTTAATACCAGCTAACCATAATAAAGAAGAAGGTGTTGTAAAAAAACCATGTATGATCCTCGGTTCAGATTCACTCTTTTAATCGTCCTTTTGGCCTTTGTAACCATTACAGCCACCCTTATATATTACTTCTTTTATAAAGGGCTAAACTGGGGTCAATACTTCCACGGTGTTGTAAACATTGGTGGGTCTGCTATTGGTGGTTTTATGTTCGTTTTAGTATGTACCAAATTTATCACTTTCAACAAAAATAAAAAAACGGGGTTCGAAGCCAGCTATGTAGATGAAACAGGAACCGGGTTTAATTTTCCCGTTTCTTTAAGCAAGTTTTTACCAGAACTCGTAGCACCTCCTATATCAAATAAAAACCTAAGCCACCTTGAAGCAGAGCTGATTGGTTTTTTAAATGGTTTCCGCAATTGGCCTTATGACATTACAGGCAACAACCCTAAAAGTTTATACGACCACGCAATTGAGCAGTGGAAGGCCATGCGCAGCTTACCTAATACTGGGCCATTACATTATGCGGCAGCCCTAGCGCAGGATCTTTCATTAATTTATGCTTATCAGGAAAAACGCAAAAAGTTCCCACTTTCACAATTTTGGAAACGTGATATCGTTAAGTTCAGCCGTAAAAGCGTTGAGCATGGCGGGTTAAGCGCAACCATTCTATCGACAATTCCAGCCTTTAAAGAACTGGGGGACGACTTAAAAACAAACCAAAAATACCGCCGTGCGATTTTAACAGCCATTCGCTACCGCGATAACCCAACCAGCATTCCTGTAAATTGCGACCCTTTAGGGAAGGACATTTATGAATCCCTTCACAAGGCATACCAAAAATCACTGGAACGACCTGAAAACAAGGGCTTCCAACCAGAAGAATCACAAATTAAAATGTTTAACCATGAAATTTATTCATTTTATCAAGGGGTTTTAAAAGAACTTGAAATTAACCCTGCAAATGTAACAAAAGACAGTGATGGTGTTTACTTAGGAAATGGTATGCTTATGGTGTCATTCACCAACATTGTTAAAAGGTATGCCAAACTCCTTACACCTACATCACGCGGTAACTTTAACTTATGGGATACCCCAACCGATGTTCATCCGTCATGGCCTTATTTCATCCAGGCATTTCGTGACATTGGCGCTTACCAAGAAACATGGGATGACATTGATCCGAACAAAACAGGCACATTTAACCTAAAAGCCAACAACATTGCATTCCCACACGCTGTGTTCTTTAATATTGAACGTGAAAAGTTCCCTGAACTGCGCCAAACACTGGATACTTACCCACAATGGCAAGGTCATATTGAAATGCAAAAGAACGAAGAAACGCTGTTACAAGAAGTTCAAAGCAAAGCTAAAAAAGTCGACCAAATGATTAAAACAGTTTATAGCCGACCAACTGTAGGCAACAGTGCATAAACAGTTTTTTATTTTATACCAAATCATTATGCTAATATCCGCCGTGCAAATGGATTGCATTTTAATAAGTTTGAATCTTGGTTAAAGGCCAAAGTTGAACACTTTATGACATCAAAGTGTCTTGGACTTTCAATATCTTTTACTTGCACACAGAGCTACTTTTAATTCCCAACCTTTTACTAACCTCTTTACAAGAGGTTTTTACATACAACACAAACAGCAAAAAGGCGCCCAAGGCGCCTTTTAAACACTTGTTACATCCACTAACGGCTAATGCCGCCTTCACGTGCTTTCATACGCACGCCAGCTTCTGTACCTTCTCCCAAGTCTTCATTTAAAATAAATGTCGCAAAGAAGTAGTAGCAACCACCATCAAGTTTTTTCTTAACTGTGACTGTCCACTTTGGTGTAAACCCTGTTAAACCTGTTGTAATCTTCATAAGATACTTCGTAGAAAGCGTTACAGGACGACAAGCTTCAACATACTTATCTTCCCCTTCTGCTTTCATGACAGCACCTACCCACCATGCAACAAATAAAACAGAAATAAATAACAATACTGTTTTACCGAAATCCATACTCATTTATCTCCCCAAAATTTCAATTCTTAAAAAGAATGCCCCAAAGCCCTATGTGAATCAAAAGATAAACAGGAAAACTTCAGGGATTCTTTTAAATTATAAAACCAGTGCGTGACTTAAAAGCCATCCACTTGGTCAGCTACTTCAGCCTTTTGAGGCTTCGCAGCAGGCTCAGCCGGTGCTGATGTTTCTGCAGCGGCTTCTTTAGCAGCAGGTTTTTCAGCTGCTGGCTTTGGTGCTTTTTTCTTACGCTCAGCAATGTCATAACGCTGTGCAATACGTGAAATGAAGTTCGAGCCTGTTAAGTCAATGTTATGACGCTCAATACATTCTTTAAGCTTTTCCGCCATTGCGGCTACGCTTTCACTAAAATCTTTTTGAGTTTGTTCAAAATCTTCACGGCTGTTTTTAGCAATGTAACCACGTGTTTGGCGGTCAGCTACTACAAGAACATGTTCCCATAAACGGGCGAAGTTAATCATGTCTGTACCTTCTGGTGTTGTACGAATTACAACTTCAGCAAAGTTACCGTGACGTTCTAATTGCGATTTTTGATTGTCCAATCGCGCTTGATATTGACTTTTTGCTTTAGTCTTAGCTTCTGTAGTCATTATTACATCCTTTTAGTTTTGTAAGTTTAAGTTTTTATCAGTCACCACTTATTGTTGGCGAATACAGTTTAAAATTTGCCCCCATTGCAATTTTGAAAGGACAATTTAAAATTTAAGAGCCGAAATTTATATTTCAACCCCAAGACCTAAAATCATACACTTTTTAGATAAAGATGCAACAAATTGCCAAATTCAGTGCAAATAAGGCACAAAAAAAACACCTCCGCAGAGGTGTTTTTATTTCCCACAGTTATTACTGCGTTACGATAATTTCAATTGTATCGCCATCCATATGCTTTGCTGGCATGGAAGCAATTGGCACATTATCAACCTTCGTTACTTTTGAAAGATACTTGCTTACCGCTCTTACACGTTCGCGAAATTCTTTTGAAGAAGGGCGTGCACCACGGGCATAAATTGCCACAGGTTTTTCACCTGCAAGTGCACGCACAATTTCACGCGATGAAATAAGTTGCTCTCGTGCAGGCCATACTTTGCCGTTTTCGTATTCAATTGTCCAAATAGAAACTGAACCTTCAGCAGAATCGGCTTGTTTTCCACCTTCATCTGCAAGGCTTGGCATGTTACCAAACCCACCCATACTGCGTGAAACTGGTGCCGTTGCCTGAGATGCAGTTTTGCGTGCCACACCTAATGAAGATGTAATACGGTTATCTTGATAAGCCACTGGCTGGTATGTTGCACCAGCAGAGTTTGTTACAGGACGTGCGTAAGGCTGTTTAACAGCTGGCAACCTTGCTGGAGAAGTTCCACCTTCAGGGTAAGACATTGGCTGGAATGTACCTTGGTTTGGCGCTTGCTGTGTTTCACCCTGCATAACACCGTTTGTCATGCGTGAAAGTTCATTACGCTCAATCAGCTGCATACGACGGTCTAAACGAATCATGGCACGTTCAACACGACGTACACGTTCTGTAAGGTTGTTCATTTTACCAACCACTTCATCGTTTGCACTTGTTGAAACATACATTGGCTGTTGCTGAACAGGTTGTTGCATCACCTGCTGTTGATTATATGAAGAAGCCGGCGCGGAAGACGCTGGTTGGAAATAAGGGCTTTGACCCGCTGGCGTGTCATAGTTTGGTCTCATTTGCAAATTTTGACAACCTGTAACAGCCACAGAAATCAACGCTAAGCAAGTTATTTTCTTCATTTCAACATACCTGTTTTTATTTTTCAATTAACTAATAAGTTAAATATAAATTACAAGCTAAAGGCTGTAAAATCAAGCAATAAATCCAAAAAATATAACAGGTTGAATTAAATACGAGAAATGAAGAAGTCTCGCACTGTTGCAAAAACAATATTAAACACTCGGCCAATGCTTCGAATCACAAACCAAATACCTAAACCAGTGAATAAAAAGAACTTGTATGTATAGTCAAGCGTGCCATGGAAAATGTCGCTTGCCATGTCCAAAAGCTTACCTTCTTTAACCTTTGCCCAAAAGGCAAGAACAGCCATAACCAGTAAAAACATTAGAAATATTTTAAGGCCAGGCTCAATGTAATTCACATATAAACGCGCAAACTCTTCCATTTTTCCCTCGTTTTACTAATTTATCCCTCATTAGAGAATGTATGGTATTTTGAAGCAATGTCAAGACCTTGCTTATCTGGCATACGAAATCTTGGAAAATCTAGCTCTTTATTGTCATTGTTAAAACTTAAAAGAGGTACTTGAATTTTAACCACACTGTTACGGCCAATATAAATCGCTTCACCATCTTTTAATGTCCGAAAATCTTCAGGACGTACGATTTTATCGTAACCATAACTAATAGACTTACCAAAACCACGCCCACGACCACCCGCACGCAAAGCAGATGAATCGTCATCACCCGAAGCAAAGCTCAATGATTCGCTAAAACTTTCAGAAACGCTTTTTTGTAAGGACTCACCTGCAATTTGGCTCATCACTTCGCATGATTCACTTTCTTGCAATAGGAATGAAATTTTATTCCATGTGTTACCAAAAATTTTCGCTGCAAAGTCATCGCTTAAACCACGTTCTTTATCTTTTAAAGATGAATAGGTTTGAATAAACGGGAACATACAAATGTTAGATGAACGTGCCTGCTCAAAAACAGGTGCCAAGGACGCCTGTGCATACGATGAAAACTCATCCATCAACACAAGAAACGTTGGTGAAGGTTTATAGTCATCATTTTGAACCTGACCAATGGCTGTTCGAATATCCGACACCAAGAATTTCGCAAAATCCACCGCAATCTCACTTTTAGAAAGCATAGGCAATGACACATAAACAAGTAAGTTGTTTTTAATTGCGTCATAAATATCAAGTTCGGGGTTATATTCGTTTAAAACTTTACCCGCTTCGTTTACATAGTACGAGTGCAACCGTGAAGCCAAGTCACCAAAGGTGTGTTGCATTTTCTTTTCGTTGATAATTTGTTGCCCCGTACGGCGATCAACCTCCATCATCTGATCAAGGAAAATCTTAAAGTCGCGGTATTCTTTGGTTTCCTTTGGGCCATTTTTAAGCATCCATCGCATTGCCGACTCATTGGACATCAACACATTTAAATCACCAAAGTTAAATGGCAACCCAAAAGCCGTGAGCATACCCGCAATAGCACGCATACCACGTGCGGCCTGTCCTCTAAAATAAGGGTCACCTTTATTACCATCTAAAAGCTGCATAATTCGGCTGGTTATTTCATCGTTATCACCACGCAACAGTGGGTTATAGGTGTTTGAAATAGATGCATCGGAAATGTTAATAATACGTACATCTTGCCAGCGGTCATGCTGCCTAGCAAGGTTTAAAAACTTTAAAATTTCTTCACGGTTGGCTTTACCATCAATGTGAATAGCACCACCACCACTCATCATCTGCTGCTTTAAAATAAGGTTCAAGAAGTTGGACTTACCACCACCCGTTGCAGCAATACCTAAGCAGTGCCTTGTCATTAGGTTCGAGGAAATATTTAAGCTTTCAAATTTTGAGTTATCGCTCATTTTTTAGATTCCCCATCCCACTGTAAAACATCAAGAACCTTACCAAAATAGTATTCGTCGGGCATGCGGTTTTTGCGGTGTTTTGTATCTTTTCGGCGGGTAATCAAAAAGTAAGTCCACGCTTCTTTCGTAACCAAGCCACCAATTAATGCACCGCCTAAAAAACCAATCAGCGTGTTACGGTCAAGTGTCGCAGGTTTTCCAGCCCAAGGCATAAGCACCCACGTTGCAATAATAATAATAAGCAAAGGTCGAACAAGCCAAATACTGCGCTCACGCGCAATCTTTTGCCAATCGAAGGAGCTATCTAACTGTTGTCCTGCCAAATTATATATCCCCTCTTAAGAATGCTTCAAGCTTTGTAATATCCACCAAACCTTCAACTTTTTCGAGGCCATGCCCCATTTTACGGTCAATAATTAACGTTGGTGTACTTGTAACACCCAAAGCTGTCGCTTCGCCAGGAATAGCTGCACGCCATGAACAATCAATTTTACCATGAATATTTGCTTTTGTACGCCCACTTGGTGTCATATCCACACAGGTTACTTTTACTTCACCTTTCATTTTCTGAACCAAACCTTTAAAGCCTTCTTCAAATTTTTTACAATAAGGGCATTCAGCACTAAAATAATAACTCACATCAACCAAGCCACTTTCAACTTTCGGCGCTGGCGTTACACTTTCTCCACCTATAAGTGCGCTTGAACCTTTATTTACCACCCCTTCATCTGAGTTCGCTGAAATAGCGTTTCCATCACCTTCAGCAAAGCCAATGGTTGGCGCACCTTGACGTGCAGCACTGTTTGCAGCAATCCCTGCATAATCTGTTTGCTGTGACGGAAGGTCACCCGCAAAACCTTGGAAACCATTTGGAACACCAACGCCATAATCAGGAATGTCCGACATAGGTTCATAACCAGGAACCTCCATCCCCTTATCTTCCATTTCATTTAAAATGGTCTGTGCTTGCCCCCAAGCAGCTGTCAGCTTACGGTTACGCTCCATTAACTCACGGTATTTTTTCGCCCACTTTAGGGCATTTTCTAAAGTTGGTTCTAAGTTAAAGGCAACGAATTCCCTTGGAGGCTTGCCGTAGCTTTCCATGTATTCATCAATGCGCTCGTCTAAAGTTTCTTCTTTTGTTTTTTCAGGTACAACAGGTTGCTTTTGCTCTTTTGGTGGCACAGGGTTCGGGTCTACCACTTCTTCAAGCGGGGCAAGTGGGGCTGGCAACATGCCACCCTCATCAACCGTGGTTTTAGAAACAGGTTGATCACAAGAAGAATCGCCCACCTTTGTGTAAGACAAACACGTTTGATTATCCGCCCACACAGAAGCGGACACAAACATCATAGCCAACAAAAAAACAAAGTGTTTCAACAAAACTTACCACCTAATTTTAAAAACATATCTTCCACTAATAAAATAAGCTTTTTTACAAGGAAATGCAAACAAAGGCCTGCACAGGCAAAACAATACATTTATTCGCTGTGGCTAAAAAAGCAATTTAAACCTTAAAAGAGCATTCTAAACAAAGTGAAATTGTGGTAAAAGTATTCAAAACAAACCATTAAAAAGTGATATTTCAAATGTTTATAGTCGGCAACCTTATTATTGGCCTTACAACTGTTTTAGATAGTTTTTTATTTATTTTCACCATTATTATATTAGCAAGCGCTGTTATAAGTTGGGTAAACGCAGATCCATACAACCCCATTGTACGTGTTATTCACGGTCTTACACAGCCTGTATACCGTAAAATTCAGCGTAAAGTTAAAACTGTATACGGCAACATGGACCTCACACCCATCATTCTCATTTTAATTATTATGTTCATTCAAAGTGGCATTGTTCCTTCTTTATACCAAATTGGCCGTGGTTTAGCACAAGGCACACTTTAAAAAGAAATTATAAAACGGAAGCAAAAGTTAAATGTCGAGCGATTCAATGAAAAGCAACCAGCAAGCAAAACTTAAAGCTGGTAAAATAACAACCGTTGCAAGTGTTGTTGTTAACTCTGTTTTATCTATCCTTAAAACTGCAACTGGCTTTGCAACAGGTTCAACAGCCTTAATTGCAGATGGTATCCACTCCCTTGCCGACCTGATAACCGACGTTTTCACATACGCCCTTATTCGTATTGCAGGGAAAGAGCCAGATGAGGACCATCCATACGGACACGGAAAATTTGAAACCTTTGGAACCATGTTCCTTGCTATTTTCCTTGCGGGTGTTTCTATTGCCATTGGATTAGAAGCTGTAGACGCTATTCAAAACAGTGAACATCAAAAAACACTGACTTATATTGCACTTATCGCAGCTGCTGTTTCCATTTTAGCAAATGAAGGTTTGTACCATTACTGTGCCTATAAAGGTAAGCAAGTAAATTCCAGCATTATTATTGCCAATGCATGGCACCACCGTACGGATAGTATTTCATCGGTTGCCGCACTTGTTGGTATTGCCTTAAATATGTATGGCTTTTTAATGGCCGATGCTATTGCTGCACTATTCGTAACAGCCTTTCTGTTAAAAATTTCATATAAAATTGGTCGAAGTGCATTTGATGAATTGGTGGACGCATCAGTCGATGAAGAGACACTCGATAAAATTCGTGAATCTGTTTTATCAAACAGTGGTGTTTTAAACTTTCACCAACTTCGTGCCCGATCCCTAGGGGGGCAAATTTTTGTAGATGTACATGCAGACGTTCCAACCACCATTAGCGTAAGTGAGGGACATGCCATTGCACACAGTGTTGAAGAATCTATTTTTAATGACATAGCCCACGTGGCCGACGTTACAGTTCACGTCGATCCTAAAGGCGCAAAACAAAGCGCACTTCCAACGGAACTTTACCGCAAAAATTTAGAGCCACTTTTAAAAGAAATTATTCAAAATCATAAAAGTGAAATTGAACTAGACCACCTTCTTTTACATGTATTAGAAGATGGCTTTTATGCCGACATTCGTCTCAAGAAAATAAAACTTACAGATGAAGACGTTACAAGCCTTAAAAAAGCCTTAGAAAGCACAAAAACCCCTTTAAAGGAAGTTTCCATAAGTGTAAGACATATATAGGAAAATAATATCAAAATCCACTTTAATGTTAATAAACACTAACATGAATACAACTTACAAAAAAAGCGCCTTAAAAGGCGCCTTTTTTTATAACATAAACTTAAGCTGTTTTAGCTTCTTTAGATTGCTGTGCTTGCACATACATTGCATGGAAGTTTACAGGCGCAATCATCGGCGCACGGTAACCCGCATCTGAAATTAAATTCATTAAAACTTGACGTGCAAATGGGAACAATAAAGCCGCGCCATCAATGCTTAAAAGTGGCGTTAATTGCTCATCTGTTACATTCTTAACTTGGAATACCCCAGCATACTCAACTTCAGCCAAATAGCACGAAACTTCTTCCTTGTTTTTAGCTTCACCACGAAGCTTCAAAACAACCTCATGCGCGCCTTCTTCTTTATCAAGAGGACGTACACCAATACCAACATCCATTTGCATGTTCAAACCTTCCGATTCTTTCGCAAACGGTGGAACCGCACATTCAAGTGAAATATCCTTAGCGAACTGGCCTACAATATTAAACATTGCATGCTCTTCTTTTTTTTGTGTTGCGTCTGTCATAAAGCTCCCCTTATATTCAAAATACCATTTATTTGATTCAAATTTTTAACATAAAGGAAAATAAAAAACCATGACTCATTACGATTTATTTGTTATTGGCGCAGGATCTGGCGGTTTGGCAGCTGCAAAAAATGCTGCGAAATATGGAAAAAAAGTTGCCATTGCTGAATCGGAACGTGTGGGTGGAACATGTGTTTTACGTGGTTGTGTTCCTAAAAAAATTATGACATATGCCGCAGGTTATGCCGATGCATTTAAAGAGGCTAAAGGTTATGGATTTAAAAACAGTTATGAATTTAACTTCGCTGAATTTGCACAAAAGCGAAATGCAGAAATTGACCGACTGAACGGCATTCACATCTCCCTTCTCGAAAAATCAGGGGTTGAGCTTATTATGGGTAAAGCAAAATTCAACAGCGAAAACAGCGTAGAGGTCAATGGCAAAACATACACAGCCGATAAATTCATTATCGCCGTAGGTGGCACGCCCACCGTTCCAAGCACTCAAGGCGCTGAACATATGATCACGTCAGACGAAGTGTGGAACTTAAACAAGCTCCCTCAAAAAATGGTTATATGGGGTGGCGGTTACATAGCTGTAGAATTTGCCAGCATATTCCAATCTCTTGGCACAGAAGTAAGCATTATTATTCGCCGCGATCTCGTTTTAAAGGGCTTTGACGAAGACATTCGCAAACACCTGCAAAATGAGATGGAAAAACGCGGGATAAAGTTCATGAAAAACGCCACAATTTCCAATGTAGAATGTAAAACATCGGACAACAAAACGGTTGAACTTGATAACGGTGAAAAAATTGAATGCGATGTTGTTTTAGCGGCGACCGGTAGAGCACCACAGACACCAGATATAGGATTAGAAACTGCTAATATAGCTTGCAATAACAAGGGTTATATCGATGTGAGTAGTCACTTACTCACATCGAATGCAAACGTTTACGCATTAGGCGATGTTATTGGCAGAGTAGAGCTTACACCCGTTGCAATCAAGCACGGACGCATGGTTACAAACAACCTTTATGGCAACTTAAACCAAACCGTAGATGATGCATCACCTACAGCTGTATTTTCAAGCCCACCGCTTGGCGTTGTAGGGCTCACAGAAGCAGAATCTATCGAACAATTTGGCACTGAAAATATTGAAATTTACACTGAAGAATTTCGCCCTATGATTCACGTTTTATCAGAACGCACAGAACGTATTTTAATGAAAATGATCGTTCATAAAACCAAACGCACTGTCCTTGGTTTACACATGGCAGGCAAAGACGCCGCAGAAATTATTCAAGGCTTTGCCGTTGCAGTACGTGCCGGCTTAACCAAAGAACAATTCGACGCCACGGTGGCTATCCACCCTTCCAGCGCAGAAGAATTTGTACTTATGAAAGAGCCCTCACGTTAACCGAATAAGGTTTGACAAAAGCCCTAAAAAATTAAAAGATGTAGCTGTTGTTACATCTTTTTTTCTTTTTATAGGTACACACCATGAAAACCTTTTCTTTAATAGATTTAGAAAATCTAACCCCTGCCATTTGGCAAAGAATTGCAATTTTAAACCCACAAACAACACCTAACCATAAAGTTCATACACTTGAAAGTTTATATAACCAGTTAGGATTTGATGACGATTTCTTTACATTGCTCACCTATATATCCAACAATAAAAAACAGAGCTTGCCATGTATAACCGCTGAATTGGACGTTATTGCTTTAAAGGCACTCCAAAAAGTTCAATTTAAAACAAATCAGGAAATAAATAATTTAATATTAAAAGATATTAAGCGTTATTTAGAGAGCGGAAGGTCTTGCACTTTCAGGGTATTTGAACCTGTAAAGCCATATGAATTAGGCCAAACCAACCACAATGGCGGCACCACATCTGATGTGGTTCAAGCTATTACCGAGGATGGTATTATTTGCGATCAAGGCTTTGGTTGTTATATCCATAACGGTGAAAATTACATTATATTTTCACTTATTAAAGCCATTTTAGACAAAGACTGGAAACCATTTTTCCAATCTTACGCATTCCACAAAAACCCTGAAAAATCCCTTGAACATGAAAGAGGTTCAATTTCAGACTTTGAATCCCCTTCCTATAGACCTCAAGGAAACTTCACAAAACCCCTCCTCACGCAAAGTAGCCTTCAAAAACAGCTTAAAAAAGCTATTCTTAACAGTAAATAACGAATCATGCCTGCACTTTGCAGGCTTTTTTAAATTGTAGTACACTATAGCAAAAGCAATTAAAAAGGATAAAACCATGCTTGAAGTTGGCACTAAAGCACCTGAATTTTCACTTCCAAACCAAAATGGCGAACAAGTATCTCTCTCAAATTTTATTGGCAAATGGGTTGTTTTATATTTTTACCCAAAAGCCTTAACACCAGGCTGTACGGTTCAAGCCTGTGCGTTAGCCGAACATAAAAACGAATTGGACAAATTAAACGCCGTTGCTGTAGGTGTAAGCGCCGATAAGGATAGCTTACTAAAACGTTTTGAAGAGAAAAAGGAACTAAATTTCACACTTCTTGGCGACACATCCCAAAACCAACAAACACTTAAGCTTTACGAAGCATGGGGACCTAAAAAATTTATGGGACGTGAATATGACGGCATTCACCGCATTACCTATATTATAGACCCTAAAGGCAACATTGCTCACACCATTGAAAAAGTGAAAACAAAAACACACCATGAAGAAGTGATTGAATTTTTAAAAGGGGCTTAAAGCCCCTCTTTTTTTGTATAGACACTTGCAGAATAACGCCCCCTATATTACATTTCAAAAACAATTATTAAACCCAATATAAAGGTATGAAAATATGTCCAATCGTCCATCTGGCCGCCAAAACAATGAAATGCGTGAAATTAGCGTTGAAACTGGAATTAATGACTACGCAGAAGGTTCTTGCCTTATTTCATTTGGTGGCACAAAAGTGCATTGCACAGCTTCCATTCAAGAAATGGTACCAAGATGGATGAAAATGCAGGGCAAAAAAGGTGGCTGGCTTACAGCTGAATATGGCATGCTACCCCGCTCTACCCATGAACGCATCGACCGTGAAGCTTCAAAAGGCAAACAATCGGGTAGAACAATTGAAATTTCACGCCTTATTGGCCGTGCTTTACGTGCTGTTGTAGACCTTGAAAAAATTGGCGGCCGCACCATTTGGATTGACTGTGACGTTCTTCAAGCCGATGGTGGCACAAGAACAGCTTCCATTACAGGCGCTTACATTGCATTACACCTTTGCATTCAAAAGCTGATGATGGAAGGTAAAATTAAGCAAAACCCACTGCGAGAATATGTTGCTGCCATCAGCTGTGGCGTTACAGAAGCAGGTCCAGTTATCGACCTTGATTACGCTGAAGATTCTAACGCTATTGCGGACTCTAACTACGTTATTACAGAAACAGGTGGCTTAGTGGAAGTACAAAGCACTGCTGAAGAAAAACCAATTTCAGAAGAAGATTTTACAGCCATGCTAAACCTTGCTAAAAACGGTATTCAAGACCTGATTCACATGCAAAAACAAGCGACTGGGCAAGCAAGATAACCTCATGAAAAAACTCATTGTTGCAAGCCACAATCCAAAGAAACTGAAAGAGCTAAAAGAAATTTTAGCGCCTTTAGGGTATGAACTTATTGGTGCAGGTGAAGCCAATTTACCTGACGTTGAAGAAACTGAAGATACCTTTATTGGAAATGCCACGCTGAAGGTTAAAAGCGCTTTTAACCACACAAATACACCATCAATTGCAGATGATTCAGGCTTTTGTGTAGATGCATTAAAAGGCGCCCCAGGTGTTTATTCTGCACGTTACGAAGGTGGATATCAGCGTGTTTTAGATGAGATTAAGCACCTTGATCAACAAGAAGACAGAACAGCTCTCTTTTACTGTGTTATTTCCTATATAGACGCAGAAGGCCATCAACACAATTTTGAAGGAAAAACAGAAGGTTATATACCCTTTAATGCCAAAGGCGATAAAGGGTTTGCCTACGACCCTATTTTTATGCCCAAAGACCACAAAAGCACCTTTGCCGAGATGACAGCCGAAAAAAAACACAAGCTAAGTCACCGCGGGAAGGCCCTTCAAAAATTTATTCAGCACTTAAAAAAAGAGGCCTAGGGCCTCTTTTTATTTATCACTCAAAGTCTTTAAATCCATTAAAAATAATTTAATATTCTCATTTATAGAACCTTCATTTGCCAAACGCAACCGTTTAATAGCAATAGGTGAATCACTAAATTTTGCAGTATAAGTAGCGCTATAATCTTTAGAGTGTAATTCGTTAGAAGTTAAGATTTCAGTTAATTTATAATTAATTTTGGATGTGACATCTAAACTAATACCCATCAAAGGCTTATCTAATTCTAAAAGTGATACATCTAAGCTGTATTTAGCCTTTGAAGGGTCATCACATAGATAATGATTATTTAACAATGAAAGTTCAACAGCTTGCTGCAAACCTTTATTATCCACACGTGAAGAAAGCATTGGGTTATTATCTTTTCCACCATTCACTTGGGACAACATAATATTTTTATAGAAGTCACTTTCTTGACTAACATTAATATAATCAATTTTCTGAACAGCCATATTATCAAACCTTGCCGCAGAAGAACATGCTGATAATGTAACAGCCAAAATGATAACTAAATACTTTTTCAATATACCACCCTTAATTGTTTTATATAAATAATTAAACTATTTATACACTATAAATAATAATTGTAAATAAACCACAACTTGTTATATTCACGCACATGAAAAAAGATTTATCTATATATATCCATTGGCCTTGGTGTCTTAAAAAATGCCCTTACTGTGATTTTAATTCTCACGTAGCAGGGGATGATTTACATGAAGAGTATATAAATTGCGTAATATCTGACCTTAACCACCAAAAAACCCTTACGTGTGACAGAAATATTGTGAGTGTTTTTTTTGGTGGCGGCACACCATCACTTATGAAACCTGACTATATAAGACGCATATTAGAACATATTGATATTTTATATAGCTTAAATAAAAGCACAGAAATTACAATGGAATGCAACCCAACCTCTTCGACAATCGATAAATTCTTGGGGTTTAAGGCGGCAGGCATCAATAGATTAAGCATGGGTATTCAATCCTTTCATGACAGTGAATTAAAATTTCTTGGACGTGAGCATAATTCTAAAGAAGCCATTCAAACCATTAAAAATGCAACCAACATTTTTAACAATGTCAGTTTTGACCTTATTTATGGATTGCCCAATCAAAATTTACAAAATTGGGGTGATCAACTAAAAATGGCATTTGATTTTAATACACAACATTTAAGTGCATACCAGCTTACGGTCGAAAAAAATACAAAATTCTTTTCTGAAGTAAAAAAGAATAAATGGCAGCCATTAGATGATGATACACAGGCCGATTTTTTTGAATTCACAAGAAATTACATGACTACGCATAATTTTAATCATTATGAAATATCCAACTTCTGTAGAGATGGATATGATTGTAAGCATAACCATAACATCTGGCAATACAATGACTATATTGGTGTTGGTGCTGGTGCACATGGTAGATACCAATCTATTGATAATAAAAGACATTTAACCCAAAACTATCGTATGCCAAATACCTATATAGATGCCGTGAAACATGTGAAACATGGATTTCATCAACACGCCCCCTTAGATGAACATGAAGCATGGCAAGAAATGGTCATGATGGGACTTCGTATACAAAAAGGCATACCAGCGAGCCTCTTTGATGGTAAATACAGCACAAGTCAACCCCTTGAGAAATATTTCAAGCTTGGTATGTTGCAAAAAAAATGTGATAAAATTACCCTCACAAGCAAGGGGCAACTTGTTTTAGACTCCATCCTGGCCGACATAATCTTCTAATATGCAATTTTAAAGTGTAATTTATAATCACATAATGTTACTAATATTAAAATCTCATTATCCCTCTGCAAACAAATTCAAAAACAATAAAATTTAACTTTAAACATAAAATCAGAGACTTAGTTTAAATATTAACATGTAAATAAACATTTACTATTATTTTGAAATCTGGTTAGTGTTAAGTTACAATATGACATATCACCTTTTGTTAGTAACTGCACAGAGGATAACACAACTTATCGTATGAGTTGCGCAACAGTTACAAGCATTGCACCATACTTAACAGAATTTGCTTTATTTTACTGTTGCAAGAAAACACTCTGTCAAGCGTTTAAAACAAAAAATGGTTTAAGCGTGATAAATTAACCATATAGTTAAATGTTTTCGTCTCATCATTCACTGTGCTTAATTTTAAAAATACATGCGTGACATACAAAGTCGCCAATATGATTTTTTATAGCAAACTATATTGTTAGGAATTTTAGAGTAATGATATTGATAATTAAAAACAATACATTAAACTTACTGGTTTACATAAAAAGGGCTGAAAAATCAGCCCTTTTTACTTAGAATAGCTTACAGCGTATTACTGTGTAAAAACTTTAATAAAGTTATGAACTTGCACCACACCTTTTGTTGTGCGTAACAAGTGCTTAACCGTTTCAATTTCTGAAGAATCCTTTGCATAACCAAACACATAAACGTGCCCGTTCACAACATCAATATTATAATTAACAGATTTAATATTTGAATCGGCAAACATCAGAGATTTAATCTCTGTAAGTAACCAAGCATCTTTTGAGTATTGCTTTGCAGGGTAATAAGCGTCTGTAAACAGCTCATTATAAACGTTTTTAACGCCTTCAACGCTTTGAGCTACCGCCTCAACCTCAGCAGCAGCTTTAGGGCTACCTACAACACCTGTCATTAACACATCACCATGTAATACTGTTATCTCAACTTGTGTTAAGTATTGGTAATTCTGCTGTGTTAAACGGTCTTTAATATGCGTTTTAATGGTAATATCAGAAACCGCAGCCTGTACCGACCTATCCTGAGCCGTAACATAACCTGCGGCAGCAACACCACCCATTAAAATAGGTAAACAACCTGTTGTTAATAAACTGGATGACATCAAGCCAACAACTAATAAACGTCGCATATTTCCTCCCAATTACAATTTATTTAGCAGTAATACCTTAACAATTATATGACAAATATAAAGTTAAAAAGGGTTCGTTATATGTTCTATAAATGGAGGGGTGGGACATATCAGCATCAAATGGATAGAGAGATTTTTATCTGGATAAGTTTTTTGTAAAATTCTAAGTTTACGCTTAAGTCTTTTCCTTTGGTTGGGATGTATGGCTTGGTGTGCCTTAGCTTGATTTTTACGCCATTTTACTTCACATATAATTATATTTTGACCTTTTACGGCGATTAAATCACTTTCTATACCACTGGTTTTATCATTCAGCGCAATAGGTTTATAACCCTTTAACAACAAATACAGCAAAGCAAAAAGCTCACCCACCTTTCCCTTAATATGTTCTTTATTTAACATTTCTCCGTTGCACATCCTTTGTTGATAAGCTACCTTCATAAAATATTTATACAGTATAGGGTTGTTTTATGGTTTTTAAAGAAATTTTCACCGGATTTTCAATTGCTTTGTTAAGCTCTCAAATTGTATACGCCCAAGTTGATCCAATCAACAATCTTTTAAACGAACAATACCCGACGCTTTTTTCTGAAGAAGTAAGCCCAACAAACCAAGTGGCTATATCAAATACAGTTATAGAACTAACCACGGAAGAACATAAGCAATTAGCTGAAGACAGTCTAAAAAAAGGCTTATATAAGAAGGCTTACAAGCATATCAACCACTTAAAAGATTCAAATGAATATCATGAATACGGTAGCTATTTAGAAGGTATCCTGCTTTCACAGCAAGGCATGTTTGAAAAAGCATACAAAACATTAGATGAATTAACGGGTTTTAATAAAGAATTTAATGACGCTGCACGCAACTACCAAGCAGAACTTGCTACAAGCTTGGCTTGGATTGCATTAAATCAAAAGGATTTGAATAAAGCTGAACAATGGTTAAACCGTTATAACCCTAAAAAATCATCCAGGCGTCTAGAAAATAAAAAAGAAATCCTTGAAGACCGCTTAAACATTGAACGTTTAAGCCAGTTTGACGCAGATAAAAACTATGGCAACCCTTTAAAAGTGGCACTTTTATTACCACTTTCAGGTGTTTATCAAAACATTGGCTTAAACATGCTTGAAGCCGCACAGCTTGCCCTTTTCCAACAACCTAACCCTAACATTTTACTTTATCCACACGACACCCAAAGCACTGAAATGGGTGCGCGTTTAGCCGCACAAAAAGCAATTAGCGATAAAGCAAACATCATTGTAGGCCCTTTAACCAGTGAACATACAAAAGCCGTTCAAAATTATGCGCAGTCTGCGGGTATTCCTGTACTTTCATTTTCATCTGACATTCAATTATCAGAAAAAGGCGTTCATGTATTTGGTCACGAGCAAACCCTTCAAGCTACGCAAGCAGCGAAAATGATCGCTGATTTAGATATTTCTACAACCGCCATCTTAGCGCCAGACACTGCTTATGGCTTTGAAATGAGTCAAAATTTCCAGCAAGAAGCCATTCATTTAGGTGTATCGGTTACTCAGGTTGCTTATTTTAACCCTCAATCGACCGATCAATCCGAACAGTTGAAAAAATTGGCACAAGAAGAGCTTTCATTAAAGCTTTTAAAAGATGAAAAATCCATGTTGGAACGTGAATTTAGCATTGTAGGTGCCGCCATGAGTGACGCATCCCTCACCCGTTTAGAGGATTTAAAAACCTTAAACCCACAAACAATGGTAAACTTTGGCGCGTTATACTTACCTGTTACAGCTGAAAAACTTCCGCTTATTGCCTCTCAACTTGCGTTTTATGATATGGATAGTGATCACGTTCAGCTCATTGGAAGCGCGCTATGGCACAATAAATCTGTATACAGTAACAAAGGCGAATATATAAAAGGCGCTTACTACCCTGCCCCAAATTATAAATTATCAGCACAGCTAGAATCAGACTTTAAGCAACATTACAAAAAAGATATGCTGCCTATTTCATCCCTAGCTTACGATGCTATTAAACTTGTAATATCTGCTTATGTTTACAGTGATTATCGCCCAAACCGTTTAACAGATATGTTTTATGCACCAGATGGCTACTTACTAAGCAATGGCCCAACGAAGCTTTTGAAAAACGGTTTAACAGAAAGACTATACGACACTTATGAAGTGCGCACGTATAGTTATGTATCTCGTGAAGCTGCACCCCTAGCTTTTCCACCAGCAGTGCCAGATCCATTAGACCCTAAAGAGAAAAGTTCATTTGATAGCTTCTTTAACCCTTGGGGATTTTAAAGAATATTAAAAAGCAAGCGCCATAAGGCCACGCTCAACCAATAAATCAGGGTTAACACCCCCTGCTCGGCTTTGGTGTTGTAATATATAAAGACGCTCTAAAGCTGTTTCGAGACGTTTTTTGGGATATGAGCGTACTTGAGCACCAAATTCTTGTTTACCATAAAATACAGGTGGTTTAAGTGACATCATCGCCTGATCCAGGCTCATACCATTGCTTTGCATAAGCTGTGCTTGTAATAAACGACGGATATGGCGGATAACCATTGCTAAAATCATGGTGGGATCCTGCCCCTCTTCCTTCAAATGATGAAGAAATGTTTCAACTTGCTCTTTTTGGCGTAACCCAATGGCATCACACAATTTAAAGGCATTTACAGATGGCGCAGCCGATAATGTATCTAAACAATGTTGAATTGTGATTTTATCCTCATGTAGTGTATACACAAACAGCTTATCTATTTCGCTTTGGGTAATCGCACGGTCATTTCCTAAATTATTTAACATAAATGCCATAGCATCAGGCTGCATCGTTTTGCCTTCATCTGCTAAACGTTTTTGCAAAAGCTGCTTTATACTGATGTCATTGTCTTGAAAACAGCGCACAGCAACAGCGTCCGAATGCTTTTCTATTTGCTTAATAAGCGCTAACTTTGCGTCATAGCCACTGGCTGCAAAAACAAATGTTGTGCCTTCCGTTAAATTATCTAACACATGGACAATAGCCTTGTTCACCTTGTCTTTGACGTTAGCAGGTAAGTCCTTACTTACACCTTGTAGGTAAACCAACTTATGCCCAGCAGCAAAGGAAATGGTTTGAACAGCCTCAAGCAAGCAAGTTGGATTATCAACAACGTCTTCTACACGAAAACGGTTCACCAAGAATGGGTCATTTATGTCTTCACAAACATGCTCAGCAAGCTTTTGAGCGTATTCCGTTGTTAAACCTGAATCATCCCCGTAAACACACACAAAAAGCGGCTGATTTTCCGCTGGTTGGTTTAAGAATCCATCAAGTTGTTTGGTATTCCATTTCATGAATAAATATCTTTACTTTTGACCGTGTAAGAAAAAACTTATGCTTTGAATCACATCTGTCGTTAAAGATTCTGCTGCACTTTGACGTGCACGATCTTTACCCGCCTCAGTACTATATGGAGAACTTTCCACATTATAAGGCGCAGATGAAACTACATTTTTCGTAAACACTGTAACACCCTTCGAATCCACAAGATCCACACGTCCACTTAAAGCAACTTCGAAACGGTCTTCGGTTGCATCTCGTAGGACAGCCAATGTTCGACGCCCCTCTTCCATACTCAGGTTAAGTGTGTAAGGATCACCTTCCACACCCGTAAACACTTGCGACAAACGGCGGTTAACCAATTGAGCTACACGGCGTTCGCCAGGCAACCTATCATTCATAGCCACTTGTACTTTTCCAATGTAAACTTGTTGCATTTGATGAGCTGTTTTTTCATACACCGCAGTGTAACCACAAGCCGATAAAACCAAAGCCGATACCAATAGAATTTTTTTAATCATTATTACCCCGCTACAATGTTTACAAGACGTTTTGGAACCACAATACATTTACGCACTGCCAAACCATCTAAATGCGTTTGAATCGCTTCTAAAGCTAGATCTTCCGCCTCTTGATTTGAAATATCCGCTGGCACTGTTAAACGCTCTTTAAGCTTACCGTTCATTTGAACCACCAGCGTAATTTCACTGTCTTTCGCGGCGTCCTTATCAACTGTTGGCCAAGCCACATTTGTAAGTTGTTCAGTATGCCCAAGAAGCTGCCACATTTCTTCTGTGATATGTGGAACCGCTGGGTTTAACAATTGTACACAAACTTCCACACCTTCACGGTAAAGCAGTTTTTGCCCTTCTGTTGTTGGCTTATATGAACCCAGCTTGTTTGAAAGCTCCATTACAGCCGCAATCATAGTGTTGAATTGGAACTTTTCAACGTCTTTCGTCACCTTGTCTATGGTTTGGTGAATGGCACGTTTTAGGTCAATATCAGCCTTTTCCACCAAGTGGCTTACAGCAACCACCTTGCCTGTTTCCTCTGATAGCTTATCTACGTCCATTAAGTTCCACAAACGGCCGAGGAAACGCCAAGCGCCTTCAATCGCACTATCCGACCATTCAAGGTCACGCTCTGCTGGTGCTTGGAATAAAATAAACAGGCGAGCTGTATCCACACCGTATTTATCAATCAATGTCATTGGTTCAACAACGTTGTTCTTGGACTTAGACATTTTTTCCATGCGGTTTACAATGACTGGCTTGCCTTCAAATGTAATATTTTCACCATCAACATCTACCTCACTTGGGTAAAGGTAACGACCAGCTTCTGTTTGATATGAATTATGAAGCACCATACCCTGCGTTAGTAAAGCTTTAAATGGTTCTTTGCTGTTAGCGTAGCCAAGGTCACGCATCACTTTATGAATGAATCTTGCATACAATAAATGTAAAATTGCGTGTTCAACACCACCAATGTATTGATCCACACCACCTTGCATCCAGTAGTCTACATCACTTTTATTCACCACTTCGTCCGCTTTTGGGCTGCAATAACGCAAGAAATACCATGAAGAATCCATAAATGTATCCATTGTATCTGTCACACGCTCTGCTTTGCCACCACAAGAAGGGCATTCGGTATGCTTCCATGTTGGGTGGTGATCCAGTGGGTTACCAGGTTTATCGAATGATACATCTTCTGGCAGTTCAATGGGTAGGTTTTCTTTTTTCTCGGCTACCAAACCACAAGATTCACACTGCACAAATGGAATTGGGCAGCCCCAGTAGCGCTGGCGCGAAATACCCCAGTCGCGCAGGCGGTAGTTTTCTGTTTTCTCACCTTTACCAAGGCTTTCAATTTTAGCAATAACAGCCTTTTTGGCTGCAGCATTGGTTAAACCGTCAAATTCGCCTGAGTTCACAATAACACCTTCACCTGTAAAAGCGCCTGATTTTGGCATATCGTCGCCTTGAACCACTTGCTTCATTGGAATGTTATACTTTGTTGCAAATTCATAATCACGTTCGTCATGTGCAGGAACAGCCATGACTGCACCTGTGCCGTAACCCATTAAAACAAAATTAGCGATAAAAATAGGAACGTCTTCACCTGTGATTGGGTGAACCGCTGTATAAGGTGTTTTAAAACCTTTCTTTTCAGCTTTTTCGATAGATTCTTGCGATGTACCCATGCTTTGGCATTCTTCAATAAAACTTTTCGCCTCTGCGTCTGATTCCGCTAGCTTTTTGGCCAAAGGATGTTCAGGGGCGATAGAGCAAAACGTAACACCCATAATGGTGTCGGGCCTTGTTGTATACACAGGTAGTTTTGTATTGGCTTCTGTACCATTGACGTCAAATTCAAAAGAAAGACCTTCTGATTTACCAATCCAGTTTTCTTGCATGAGACGCACACGTTCTGGCCATTCATCCAGCGTTTTAAGGTCACCTAACAATTCATCTGCGTATTTTGTAATACCCATAAACCATTGTGTCATTGAACGACGCTCAACAGGTGCGCCACTACGCCAGCCTTTCCCATCTACCACTTGTTCATTGGCTAAAACAGTATTGTCCACAGGGTCCCAGTTTACCAAGGATTCTTTTTGGTAAACCAAGCCTTTGTTGTACATATCAATGAACAACGCTTGCTGTGCGCCGTAATAATCTTTTTTACAGGTTGCAAGTTCACGTTCCCAGTCGTAAGAAAAACCAGCTTTTTTCAAACCGTCACGCATGGCTGCAATGTTTGAGTCTGTCCATGTTGCCGGGTGTGTATTGTTTTGCATAGCCGCATTTTCAGCAGGCATACCAAAAGAATCCCAACCCATTGGATGTAAAACATTAAAGCCTTTTGCACGCTTATAACGCGCCACAACATCACCCAGTGAATAATTACGTAGGTGCCCCATATGAAGCTTACCAGAAGGGTAAGGGAACATCTCCAGCACATAATACTTTGGCTTAGATGTGTCTGTAACGGTTTTAAAGGTGTTTTCTGATTCCCAGACACCTTGCCACTTCTCTTCAATCTCAAAAGGGTTGTAACGGCTTGTCATTGCGTTTTAATTCTTTCTTCTCGGGTATGTTTGTTATAATTACTGAATAGCTTGTGCTTTAATTTTAAGTGCACGTGCGTTTGTTAAAATTGTTTCTTCAAGCTGTGTTGCTGTTGTTGTGTCGGCTGCAACATCAACCCACTCACCACCACGCTTCGCTTGTTTGAACACAGAAACCTTTAAGTTTTGCGCACTAAAAGTTTTACCTTTAATATAAACATTCACCTTCACACGCTCTGTTGGCTTGTTTGGGTTTGTATACCAGTCGGTAATCACAACACCATCTGTTGAATTTGCAGAGGCAAGGGGCATGAAAGAAATAGCGTCTAACGAAGCATGCCACAAGTAAACATTTACTGGTAAAGCTGTTACAACTGAACCACCTTCAGAGCCTTTACCTTCGTTTAAAGCTTGTAACAAGTTACCAGACTTACCCGAAAACAGACCTTCGCCTTGGTATGTATCGTGTGGGGTAGGGTTAACGTCTGCGCGCTCAACATTGGCACCGCAAGCCACTAAATTTACAGCTAAAACAGAAAGTAGAATTTGTTTTTTCATTTGTTTAAAACACCTAATTTAATTATTTTTGTATATACAGTTTTGGCATTCTAACCGCTTGAAAGGCATTTGTTAACCTAAAAAAGAAAAAACCCGCTGAAAGCGGGCTTTTAATCGTTTTAAGTAAAACTTAGAACTTAACGCGAACGTTCGCCATGATTAGGTCGATGTCGTCAGCGCTTGCTGTAGAGTTTTCAGCTTCTAGTTGACGGTAAGCACCTGCAACAGATACACCGTGACCTAGGTTGTACTGAGCACCGATACCGTATGCTTTACCTTCGTGGCCAGTTGTTGCATCAGCAGTTGCGTAGTCAGCAGCAACTTCTAAAGCGTCAAATGTGTAACCAACTTTGAAGTAGTGCATTTCAGCTTCTGTACCAGAATCGCGACCTTCAGTTGCGTAAGCGTATGTAGCAGCTAGGCTAGAGTCGTGCTTCACAGAGATAGATCCGTAAACTTCGTCTTCTAGAGTTGCATCAACACCGTCGTTTTTCATTTCGTAACCGATAGCAGCTTTAACCGCGAAAGCATCGTATTTGCCTTTGTAGAAAGCAGCAGCATCAACGTTACCGCCTTCAGCTGTAGAAATACGACCTTGTACACCAGCGATTACTGGAGTGTGGTAAGCAATTACGTCAGAACGTACGCTATCAAATGTTTTGAATACTGTAGAAACAGTTGGGTTACCAGCACCTACGAAGCTAGAAGCACCACCGAAACGACGGATATCTGAACCTAATAGATCGTTAACACCAGCCATATCTTGCTCAGCAGCACCGTCTGTTGCGTCAGAAGTTTGACCCAATAGAACTGTACCGAACATGCCAGATAGACCTACACGAGCGTGACGCTCAGTTAGTGTAGAAGAACCGCCTGCTGTTGTAGCGAATAGATCTTTATCACGAGTGTTGTCACCGTTTAGTTCGTATTCAACCAATACAGAAGCTGTTAGACCGTTGTCTAGAGCTTGTTCGCCTTTAAGGCCAACGCGTGTAGAAGACTTGTCGTTATCACGAACAGCTACTTCAGTTGTTGAGCCGTTATCAGCAGAAATAAGTGTTTTGTTAACCTGACCGTAAAGCTCTACATCTACAGCTTTAGCGTCAGATGAAGCGAAACCAGCAGCCAATAGAGCCCCAGTTGCCATCAATAGTGTTTTTTTCATTTTAATCATTTCTCCTAAGGAGTTATTATTATCTCTAACAATTCGAATCTTGAGCGAGTCGAATCTCTCACATCGTTCACGGTAAAGGTGTAAAGTTAGCAAGGTCAAATAATTTCGGGTTTTGATGATGATTCACAAATATGCTGTGTGTTTTTTATACAACCCTTTACAAAATGGCAAAAAACTTGAAAAAGCCTATTTTTTACTGAAAAATAAGACAAAAACAACACAAAGAAACGTACTATGCAACCTGCACAAAAAATTATCAGAGAAGTTCAATTATTAAGCAATAACACCTGTAAAATTATTGCTGTCAGCAAAAAAAAGAGTGCTTTAGATATTTTAGAAGCCAAGAAAATGGGCTTTTCACACTTTGGTGAAAATTACATACAAGAAATGATAAGTAAGCTAGATGCTTTTCAAGGTTGCACACTTCATTTTATAGGGCACCTTCAAACCAATAAATGCAATGACGCTGTGGAACACTGTGATTATATACACAGCATAGATCGCATTAAACTGGCATCCGCCATCGAAAAGTCATGCATCAGGTTTAATAAAAGAATAGGGGGCTTCATTCAAATAAACCTCACAAACGAAGAAAGTAAAGGCGGGGTATCTTTAAATAAGTTTGATGAACTATACAATCACATTCAAAAAAATTGTCCACACATTCAACTCAAAGGTATTATGTACATGCCACCAGCAAATGAAGACCCTGAACCTTTATTCCTTAAAGCTAACAGCCTGAAACAAAAATATAACCTTGAAGAACTCTCCATGGGCATGAGTAAGGACTACTTAACCGCCATAAAAAATGGCGCCACCTATGTTCGTATAGGAAGCGCCATTTTTGGTCAAAGATAAGAGATGGATTAAAAAATCCGTTGTAAGTGAGTACTTACGCAGCACCTAAAAGACGTAGGAGTTTGGTCATTTCCTCTTCACTTTTAAATGCAATTGTCAAAGAACCAACACCTGCTTTTTGTTTCAAGGTAGATGGTAAACCAACCAACTCTGAAACACGTGTTTCAAGTTCTTTATTCGCAAAGTCCGTTGAAGAACGTTCCTTGCGTTTGCCGTCAGATTCTGTGTGCTTTTTAACAAGCTTTTCAGTTTCACGAACAGACAAACCTTTTTTAATAACCTGCTTTGCAAGACGCATCTGCAAGTTCTCATCTTCACTTGCACCAAGCAATGCACGGGCATGACCCATAGAAAGCTCTTTAGACTGCAAGAAAGCTTTAATTTTTTCTGGTAAAGCCAACAAACGCATTAAATTGGTAATGTGACTACGGCTTTTACCTGTTACACGCGCCATTTCTTCGTGTGTGTAGTTAAATTCATTTACCAAGCGCAGGTAACCATCCGCTTCATCAATAGCATTCAAGTCATCACGCTGAACGTTCTCAACGATCGCTAACTCCAATGCTTTACCATCTTCCAGTTCACGGATCACCACAGGCACTTCTGTTAACCCAGCAAGCTTAGAAGCTCTCCAGCGACGTTCACCCGCAATAATCTCATAGGTCCCATTTGGCATTGGACGTACAAGCAGTGGCTGAATGATACCTTGAGAACGAATTGACTGTGATAAACTACTCAAAGCTTCATCATCGAATAAACGGCGTGGCTGAACAGAAGAGGGAACCAATTTAGCAAGTGGCAACACACGTTCTGCTGTTGTTGTACGACCCTGTGAAACAGCACCTGCCGCTGCATCATCTAAAAGCGCGCCTAAACCTTTTCCTAGTGCGTTTGACATTATGCAGCCACCTCCATGCTCGGAAGCACACCAGAAGTCTTCTGATCACGTTTAATAATCTCACCAGCCAATTTAATATAAGCTTGTGAACCTGCACACCTCACATCGTGTAACAAAACAGGCTTACCAAAAGAAGGCGCTTCAGAAACACGTACATTTCTTGGGATCATTGTTTTGTAAACTTTATCGCCCAAGTGACGACGCA
Organism: Magnetococcales bacterium; assembly: GCA_002689455.1. Taxonomy (GTDB): domain Bacteria; phylum Pseudomonadota; class Alphaproteobacteria; order UBA2136; family UBA2136; genus UBA2136. The sequence goes on from NZGE01000033.1 coordinate 85,103, forward strand.
CATCATCTTCTACGACAGAAGAAAGCTTGTTACGTGTATCGAACATTGTTAGCAGTACACCAGAAAGCTTTAAAGATGCGTTTAAACTCTTTTTCACTAAATCAATTGTTTGGAAAAGTTGTGATAAACCTTCCATCGCAAAAAACTCACACTGCAATGGCACCATAACATCTGTTGCGGCTGTCAAAGCATTTAAAGTAAGCAAACCTAAAGAAGGTGGGCAATCAATAAACACATAGTCATAGTCGTCAACACTGCCAGAAAGCGCTTCTTCTAAACGACGCTCGCGTGCCATCACTGGAACAAGCTCCACTTCTGCACCACTTAAATGAATTGTAGAAGGGACCACATCTAAATTTGGAACATTTGTTTTAGTTACAACTTCACTTAAAGATGCATCTTGCATTAAAAGTGCGTAACTGTTTTTTGTGTTCACCATTTTCTCTACGCCAAATGCAGTAGAAGTATTTCCTTGAGGATCGAAGTCGATCACCAACACGCGTTTTCCGAATGCAGCAAGACCAGTTGCCAAGTTCACAGCGGTTGTTGTTTTACCAACTCCACCCTTTTGATTTGATAGTGCTATAATCTTTGTCATTTTCTCTTATCTTCTTTTTTGTTTCACGTGGAACCATTACTTAAGACCAAAATTTTTCCACCTGTAAAAGTTATACTCTTTTTTTCTTCTATTGTCATGCACTTTATTAATGGCGATGCATTTTTTTCTTCATCAAAAGAGGCACCTTTTAAGAGTATATATTTTCCGCCCTCTAAAAGAAGCGGATTTCCTGCCCTTAAAATATTATCAACCTCAGAAAACGCTCTGGATGTTATCACAGAATAGCGTTCTTTTTTATCGGACAATTTATAGACGTCTTCTTTTAAGGGTAAAAACTGATCACCTAATTTCAACTGCCGTTTTACTTCACTCATAAATTGAATTTTTTTACCGACCAATTCGCAAGCATGAATTTTTGCACCTGTTAAAATGCAAATTATAATTGAAGGCAAACCTGCACCCGCTCCAATATCCAAAACTACATCATCACTTTTTATGAGAGGACAAATTTGAGCGCAATCTAAAATGTGTCTACTGTATAAATTTGGAATTGTATCTGGTCCAACTAAATTAAATCTCTTTTGCCATTTTTCTAATAAAAACGCGTATTGATCAATACGCGCTAATTTCTCATCGGTGAGCTCAATATTTAATTCAGCACACTTTTGGATAAATATCTCTCTATCATTCATTCATTAAACTTTCTGAACTATTCTTCTTTATATATATGTAAAGGGAGGTGAGTGCCGATGGCGTTACCCCACTGATACGACCCGCCGCACCCAATGTAGCTGGGCGGAAGGTTTCCAACTTGTGACGAACCTCATTTGAAAGGCTCTTAATGTTCTTATAGTCAAAGTTCACAGGAATCTCGAAAGACTCTTCTGTACGAAGAAGCTCCGCATCTTCACGTTGACGACCAATATAACCATAGTATTGAGCTTCAATCTCCACTTGTTCAAGTGCATCGGCTCTTAGATTGTTTAGCTCTGGATAATATTCAAAGGCCATAGCAAGGTCCACTTGCGGACGCTTAATCACATCGAAGAGGCTTTGCGTGTCTTTATATGTACCTGAGACCTCAGAAATCTTAGCAGCAAAAGCATCGCTTGGGCGAACCTTAGTGTTGTGGATATAATCATTAGCTTCTTGAAGTGCCGCAAGCCTTTCATTAAAGATTTTTTCACGTGAAACATTGACGCAACCCAGCTCAATACCCTTAGATGTCAAACGTAAGTCGGCATTATCTGCACGTAGGAGTAGGCGATACTCTGCACGAGAAGTAAACATACGATATGGCTCATTGGTTCCTTTTGTAACAAGGTCATCAATCAACACACCAATGTAAGCATCCGCACGATCAAGAACAAACTTAGGCTTACCCAGCGCTTTACATGCGGCATTTAAACCAGCCATCAACCCTTGTGCAGCGGCTTCTTCGTAACCCGTTGTTCCATTGATTTGTCCAGCCAAGAACAGCGAAGGGATCTTCTTAGTTTCCAGTGTATGGTGCAGCTCTGTTGGTTCAACATAGTCATACTCAATGGCATAGCCAGGACGAAGGATCTCGACATTCTCCAACCCTTTAATTGAGCGGATCATTTGCATTTGAACATCGATAGGTAATGAAGTGGAAATACCATTGGGGTAAACCTCTATACTGTCTCGGCCCTCAGGCTCAAGGAATATCTGATGAGCCGTCTTCTCAGCAAAGCGTACAACCTTATCCTCTATTGAAGGGCAATAGCGTGGCCCAACACTGTTGATTTGACCACTATACATAGGCGCTTTATCAAGGTTGTTGCGAATAATCTCGTGGGTTTTTTCATTGGTATATGTCACATAACAAGGGATTTGTGACTGCTCAATCTTATCTGTCATGTAAGAGAATGGAAGAGGGCTATCATCACCTGGTTGTTCATCCAGCACACTGTAGTCAATGGTTCTGCCATCTAAGCGAGCAGGGGTTCCCGTCTTCAATCGACCCATCTTAAAGTTCATGCTTTCAAATGTTTCAGACAGCTTCATAGCCGCTGGTTCACCTGCACGACCACCATTATGTTTAGCAGGCCCAATGTGAATTAAACCACGTAAGAATGTACCCGTTGTTACTACAACAGACTTTGCATTAAACGCCCAACCACTGGCACAAATAACCGTTTCAGCAGCGCCTTGTTCATTCAATAAAATATCTTCCACCAAAGCCTGTTTAATGGTGAGATTAGGGGTGTTTTCAAGCTCTTCACGGACAGCTTCACGGTATAAGAACCTATCTGCCTGCGCACGTGGACCACGAACCGCAGGCCCCTTAGATGCATTCAACATACGGAATTGGATACCCGCTTTATCGGTCATACGACCCATGATACCGTCTAAGGCATCCACCTCACGAACCAAGTGTCCCTTTGCCAACCCACCCACAGCAGGGTTGCAAGACATTTGGCCTATGGTATCCAAGTTACCTGTTAACAGAAGTGTATTAGCACCCATACGTGCTGAAGCCGCTGCGGCTTCACTGCCTGCATGGCCAGCACCAATAATAATAACATCATAATTTCCGTGGGTTTGCATGTAATTTTCCTTTTGATTCACGTGAAACGGTATA
>NZGE01000034.1 GCA_002689455.1 Magnetococcales bacterium
ATCCACCCGGGTTATGGTTTTTTAAGTGAAAACGCAAAGTTTGCACGCATCACAGAAGAATTAGGATTTACATTCATCGGCCCAGAGCCACGCCACATTGAAATTATGGGTGACAAAGTACAAGCACTTGACTATGTGCGTGAACTTGGAATCCCAACAATCCCTGGTTCAGACGGTGAAGTTGAAAGCCCTGAAAAAGCAATTGAAATAGCCAAACGCATTGGCTACCCTGTTATTGTTAAAGCTGCCGCTGGTGGCGGTGGTCGTGGCATGAAAGTGGCACACAGCGAAAGCGCATTGCGCAACGCACTTTCAGTAGCACAAACAGAAGCTAAAGCAGCTTTTGGCGATGGCCGTGTTTTCATTGAAAAGTTTTTACAAAAACCACGTCATATTGAAATTCAAGTTCTGTGCGACAAGCATGGAAACGTTGCAACTTTAGGTGAACGTGACTGTTCACTTCAACGTCGACACCAAAAAGTAATTGAAGAAAGTCCTTCACCTGTTATTACACAAAAACAGCGTAAAGACCTTTCAGATATTGTCAAAAATGCCTGTGAAAAAATGGGATATGTTGGCGCTGGTACTTTTGAATTTTTATATGAAGAAGGTCAATTTTACTTTATCGAAATGAATACACGTGTTCAGGTTGAACACCCAATTACAGAACTTGTAACTGGTGTTGACATTGTACGCGAACAAATTCGTGTTGCAGCAGGTGAAATTTTAAGCCTTCCTGAAAAACAGCCAAAACTACGTGGACATTCTATTGAATGTCGTATAACTGCCGAAAATAGTGAAACATTTTTACCATCACCTGGACATGTAACTGACTACCACCCACCAAGTGGGCCAGGCGTTCGTGTTGATTCTTGCCTTTATACCGACTATCATGTAAGTCCATACTACGACCCAATGGTTGCTAAAATTATTACACATGGCGCAACAAGGGAAGAAGCATTGGCTAGAATGCAAAGAGCATTAGAAGAAACTGTTATTGAAGGAATTGATACAACTGTTCCTTTACACAGAAAGCTTATTTCAACCAATGCCTTTAAAACGGGTGAATATAATATTCACACATTAGAAAAATTTTTAGAAGAAGGGCGTCTATAAAATGTTATCTTCCGTGTACAGTGCAGCGACGATCAAAGACCGCGTTGAAGAAATTGCAAAGTCTATCAACAAAGCATATGAAGGCGAAGAACTTGTTCACGTTATCATCACACTAAACGGTTCTTTCATGTTCGCAGCCGATCTGGTACGACTGATTGAAGTCCCTATGGAAGTTCACTTCGCAGGCACAGCATCTTACTCTGGAAGCGAAACACAGGACTTACGCATTAACCCGGAAGCCTTCCCTAAAACATTTGGCAACAACCCTGTTTTAATTATTGAAGACATTGTAGATACTGGCGCAACTATTGCCACACTTAGAACCCTTATTGCGGAACGCTTTGCCAGCAACATTAAAGTAGCTACCCTGCTCCGCCGTCAAGACGGTGAAGGTAAAGCTGACTACTATGGCTTTACAATCCCTAAAGGTTTATTTGTGGTAGGCTATGGCATGGACATGAATGGTATGTACCGCGCACTTCCTGATTTAAAAGCTATTAGTACTGGCACACATAAAGGTATGTGCTAAAGAACTCTATCAAACAAAAAGACCTCTCAAATGAGAGGTCTTTTTAATTTTTTAGCCCTAAAAAATAGTAAAAGCCGAAAGACTTAAATAACTTACATTAATTATTCTACTTACAAGAAATTAAGTACATAGAAAATGTTGGGTGTTCAAAAACATGTACCGACGGACGTTTTTGATAAATCCAACCACTGTAAAGAACATCTAAGGAATCGACATCTTTCACCTCTACAAAAGCCGTGTCATTCCCATAAACACCTTCATAGTCTTGAATACACTGTTTCACCTGAACATTTAAAGATTTATACTGAAGACCCTCTAAAATAGATTCTGAATCACTTTCCGTAATCTCATCACCTTCCACATCCACAGAACTTGAAACATCTCCTACATTTTCCGCTGACAATGCCTGGATGAAAGAATCAGCCTCTTTATGTTTTTCAATTTCAGCGCTATCATAAACCATATCATATATACGGTTACTGCGGCGGTTTACAAAACGTAGCGTTGCCACAAAATCAGAAGCTTCAATAACTTCACGCATGGCAGTAGCATCTTCAGAATACGTCGAAGAAACAGCTTCTATATCTGCAGGTTGCTCCATTTCCAAAAATGGTAAAACATCACCCTCTAAGTTATCATGTGTTTCAACAGCAAATACAGCAGGAGGACCAGAGAGATTCTCCGTTTGGGCCACGCTATTTTGTGCAGCCATCATCCATAAAGAAACAAATATTAATTTAATCACGCTTCTAAAAACTCTCTTAAATCTTTCAGTTCATTTAAAACTTCCGAAGAAACTTTTTCAACATTCTCAGATTTAATCTCAATATTATCAAGCTTTTTATTATCTTTAAGAAGCGATTGCACACCACGAATGGTGTAACCTTGACCATGCAAAAGGTCGTGAATACGTTCAATCAACAACACATCTTCAGGGCGGTAATAACGACGCCCACCTTGACGTTTTACAGGTTGAATTTGTGTAAATTTAGTTTCCCAAAAGCGTAAAACATGCGTTGCAACACCAATGCTATCTGCAACTTCACTAATGGTACGGTATGCTGAGTCAGACTTTTGACGCTTCTTTTGGCTTTTGTCTTCAACTTTTTCACCAAATAAATTAAAACTCTGCATTTATTTACCCTTTAATAAATAAAAGCCTTCTTATGCCCAAGTAAGAAGGCTTTTGAATGTTTACTTACCGTCGTTAATACGGTCTTTTAACACGTGAGATGCTTTAAACACTAAAACTTTACGTGGTGTAATTGGCACTTCTTCACCTGTTTTCGGGTTACGGCCAATACGTTCGTTTTTACTACGGATAGAAAAGTTACCAAAAGCAGATAGCTTCACTGAACTTCCTTTTTCTAGCGTTGTAACAACTTCTTCTAAAAACTGTTCAACCATTTCAGATGATTGCTTGCGGGAAAGACCCACTTCACTATATACAGCTTCCATCAAGTCAGATCTCGTTAAGGTAGGCATAATTAAAAACCTTTCAATTCATTCTAAATTATATTTAACAACACTTCTTCAAGCGTTGCGTCGGGCACATGTATCTTAATAGATACGAAAAGTTGAGGTACTCCTCAGTCTACTTTAAAGTGTTAAGCATATAACACTATAGTATAATTTTAAAATTTTACAAGTGCAGAAGCCCAAGTAAAACCAGCGCCAAATGCTTCAAAAAAGATGGTATCACCTTTTTGAATTCGGCCATCCTTTACAGCAACATCTAATGCTAAAGGAATTGACGCAGCCGATGTATTTGCGTGTTCTGAAACAGTTAACACAACTTTATCAGAACTTAAACCTAAATGTTTAGCTGTTGCATCAATAATGCGTTTATTGGCTTGGTGGGGTACCAACCAGTCAATATCTTCTTTCGTAATATTATATTTTTCCAGCGTATCTGTTACTAAACCACTCATCGCACGTGTTGCATGTTTAAAAACTTCACGCCCATTCATAACAATATTACCAGTTGTTTTATTAAATGAAACACCACCCGATGCATAAAGATCATTTTTATAACGACCATCGCTGTAAATTTCCGTACCAATAACACCGGAACCATTAGCTTCTTCATCTGTCATGTTTTCAACCACAACAGCGCCTGCACCATCACCAAATAATACATATGTGGTTCTATCATCTTTATCAATCATATCTGAAAAAGTTTCAGAACCTATAATAAGTGCACGCTTAAACTTACCAGAAGACATCATACTTTCAGCAACTGAAAGCGCATAAATAAAACCACTACATGCTGCTGCAATGTCAAAAGCAGCACCTTTTTCCATGCCTAAGTTTGCCTGAACCATTGTTGCAACAGAAGGAAATGTCAAGTCAGGTGTGGCAGTACCTACAATAATCAAGTCAATATCTGCGGCAGTTACACCTGCAGATTTCATTGCATTCTCGGCGGCTTCCGTTGCCAAAGTGGATGTTGTTTGACCTTCACTTTTAAAGTGACGCTGTTTAATACCTGTGCGGGATTGAATCCACTCGTCTGATGTATCAACAATCGTTGCCAAGTCATCATTGGTTACAATATTGCTTGGTAAAGCACTTCCTGTTCCTGTAATTACAACTGGCATTGTTCAAACTTTCTGTTATTGAGTTACAAAAAAGGAGGCTGCTGGCGCCCCCTTTTAAAATCGTTCTAAAGCCTTATGAAGCTGATTCTTCAGATTTAGCTGCAACAACTTCACGATCTCCGTAGAAACCGCAAGAAGGGCAAACGTGGTGAGGCTGCTTTAGTTCACCGCAGTTTGGGCATTCTTGGTGTGCAGCCGCTGAAATAGCATCATGTGAACGGCGTTGGCCGCGTCGTGATTTAGAAATTTTACTCTTAGGTACTGCCATTTTCTTTGCTTTCGTCTTTGCCTTTGGTTTTTGCACACCATAAGGACTTAATTCATTTTCAATTCACTATGAAGGCACATTTAAACCTTCTAGATGCACGTTGTATATGATTTAGATTAAGATTTCAAGCCTTTCAACACAGAAAATGGATTTTTTTCTTCTTTTTCTTGCTGAACTCTCTTTTCTTGCCCATCTTTTATATCAAATTCACCATCTTGAACTGATAAGGTTGCTGGGTGAATCGGATAAGGTGTCATATACAAAATAATTTGCTGAATAAAGTAATCCTTCATATTCAACTGGCTACCTTGTAAAACTTCCATAAATTCCGACTCTTCTTTATCAAACATGGAAACCTCTTCTTGAAACTTAAAAGTCTCTTCAAGTTCAAAAGTCTCAAGTGTGCGAACACATTCACGGTTCATTTTCGTTTTAATTTCGCCAGAGAACATGAGCATTGCCCCTTTTTTCTCTAGTTCTGCATCAATAAAACAGAAACCACCCTCTTCTACTTGCATTTGCTTACATGCTGCAGACCAGTTCTCGGAAGAAACTTCACCTTTAATTTTGTAAGTACCATTTTTTAAGCGATCAACATCAAAACTTACTGTAAATGGGTCTTTTTCGTAAACAGCTGTATAATCATGTGTCATGACGCATTTTCCTCAACATATTCTTTTGGTTCATAAATGCCTTTTTGTAAATTTTTTAAATTTGAAATCCAGTCTTCCAAATTCTGCGATTTCATTTTGCGTGCTTCTGAAATCAGCGCAATACTCAAACCCATCGCCTTTGCCTTATCGCAAACATGGTTACGAATCAAACTTTCCGTTAACTTTGCCGTATCCGCTTCTGAAAATGCTGCACCATACGACTCTAAACGTCCGTGAAAAGCTGCCGCTAACTTCTTAACTTCTGGCCCGACACGCACATCTGCAACGCCTTGCTCACGCAATGCAATTTCATATAGGTCAAACATATGGTCGTAAGAATCTTGTGAAAGTTTTGTTGCATCTTTCGAGCCCTCTTCCTTTAAGTACCAAGTGTAGAGCGCCATAAAAATAGAAATACCTTCAAATTTTTCGCGGCGTTCCTCAACTGTTGCAGTTTCAACATTAAACCTATTAGGAAATGTTTTTTGAGCCTGCGCCAAAGCGCTCTTAAAAACCTCTTCAGTGTAAACACTTTTAGCAGGTTTAAAGAAGTTAAAAATCATAGCAAAAAAGCCTTTTTTACTTGTTATTTTAGAATAAAAACATATAAGATGAAGCTTAACATGTTTCAAATTTGAAGGCTATGAAAAAGGAAATGACTATGTTTAAAAAATGCGCCCAAATTTTCACAATAACGCTGGCTCTTGCGCTTACCGTTTCAGCTTGCACAAAGCGTGTTGATACACATGGGAACATCGTCAAACAGTCACAACTCGACCGCATTTTAATTGGCAAACATACCCAACGCGACGTTGCCTCTATCCTAGGTTCACCTTCAGCTACTGGAACATTCAACCAAAAACGTTGGTACTACTTCACTGAAAAATCGGCCGTTCATTCAATGGGCGACACAGAACTTCTTGAAAGAGAGATTATCATTTTCGATTTTAATGATAAAGGCACTGTAACTGCAATGACTTTCAAGAACAAAGACGATGCACGCACAGTCATCCCAACAAAAGAAACAACTGAAACACATGGTCAAACAATGGGCGTTGTAGACCAGTTCATTGATAACTTAAGCAGAGGTTTATAACCATTTTTAACAAGGGCAAAAAAATTACAAAAAACCTTGCCTCACAAAAAGGGGCCATTTTTGGGATTGATGCACGTATTGCTATCGCCATTTTTGCACTTCTTTCCGTAACAGCAGGTTACTTTGCACTGAGTAAATTAGAGCAAGTACGTAATGCCGCCGTTTTAAAAGAACTTCAAAGCATCAGCTTTGCCATGAAGCAATTCCAAACAGACATGGGTGTTTTTTACGGGAACGCCTTATCTGACAGCAATGGCATAGACGATTTTAAATCACTCTACACATCAAAATACTTACAAACAAAATTTCAAAAACTGTGGAATGGGCCATACATTACTGAAGAAACCAATATTCATAGCATTTTGGGAAGCTATTACATTTCGTACTACCGTGATGACATGTCACCTTGTGAAGCTAAAGGCGAGTGCATCGCTTTTATAGCCCTCACAGAAATGCCACTTGAAACTTGGGAATTTATAAACAGCTATGAAGATGAATCTTTAGGCACCTCCGTCGAAAGAGAAACTACAAAAAACCTTACAGGAAAAGTAAGAAGCCTCAACCTTAAAAGCGATAAAGTAACTATGCTATATAAAGCCGTAGAAAAAAGAACAACAAGGTAAGCTATGAAAAACATATTCCATCCAATAAAAAACCAAAAAGGTGCTATGTTTGGCCTTGATGCACGTATTACACTCGCCATTTTTAGTACACTCAGTGTCCTTGCAGGTTACACAATCACAGCCAACATGGATTATATCACAGGTGGTGCCTTATCCGACGAATTGAGCAATCTAAGCAACGCTGTAGACGGTTACCACCACGACCTTAAACAAGACATTTATAAAACGCTTGTAACTCCAACATCTGAAAATGCCATTGGAGCCCTTTACGACAGTGAATTCGTAAGCCCTGGCAAGTTTCGCGCAAGGTGGATTGGGCCATACATGGAATACAGAAGCACAGTTCACCCAAAATACGGCGAAATGAGCATTGAAAAACGCACAGAAAAATTTAAAGACCAATGCCAAGGTATCTCTTCAATTTGCTATTTATATATAAGCTTTGAACATGTACCAATCGGAACACTTGAAAAAGTAAATGAAGACTTTGACGGTGAAGAAGTTGCTCCAGAACTTGAAGGGCGCGTTCAGTGGGACATGCGTGAGCAAACAGGTGATGAGCAATACCGCCTTTGGTTTAGAATGAGCCGCACCATTTTATAGAAAGCGCTAAGCACAAACACAGCACATTTAATTAAGGTAATCCTGTAAACAAGCATGCATTTTGCCCCACCTGTTCTAAGGGGCTTTTTACTTCGCTACAGAAGGACTTTCACTAGACAATCGAATTCATCGCAATAAATTGTATCAGAGAAACGCCCAACTTTAAGAAAGGCAAAAGCTTCACCTTTGACTTAAACTGTTGTACTGAACTTCTGAAATAGGGCAATTACCCTCCTCCGTAAGAAACACCAGCACCCTAAACCTCAAAGCGATAAATTGTGCAAGTTATGTTGCCTATTGAAACAACCAGCCATCAGCATACATATAACCTTTACATTAAACTACTGCATGTATTCTCAACACAAACAAAAAAAAGCGCCCTTAAAGGACGCTTTCAAGAGATTTAAGAGAAGCTTATTTATCTTCAGCTTTCGCTTCAGACTTTTTAGCTGGAGCTTTCTCAGCTTTAGCTTCTTTTTTATCTGCCTTAGCTTCTTTCGCAGGCTTTGCAGCTGCTTTTGCTTTAGGCTTTTCAGTAAGTTCGATAATCGCCATATCTGCAGCATCACCTTGACGGAAACCAGCTTTAAGTACGCGTGTGTAACCACCTGGACGTGTTGCAAATGCAGGTGCAATTTCATCGAAAAGTTTTTGAACAACTGCTTTGTTTTGAATTGTTTTCATTACTTCACGACGTGCAGCTAAGTCACCTTTTTTCGCTTTTGTGATGATTGGCTCAACCACGCGGCGAAGGTCTTTTGCCTTAGCTACTGTTGTTTTAATTTGGCCGTGTTCTAGCAAGCTTGTTGCAAGGTTAGCAAACATTGCTTTGCGGTGTGAACTTGTACGGCTGAATTTACGTCCTGCGATACCGTGTCTCATTATCTCTTCTCTCTTTTATATATATTTAATA
>NZGE01000035.1 GCA_002689455.1 Magnetococcales bacterium
AAAAAATGAAAAAAATTGTTATATCTACGTTTGTTATTTTATTTATTGCAGTGGCTGGATATTTTGCGGTTGATGCGCAACAGAAACAGTACAAAGCTAGCCAAGCAGCTCTTAATTTAGCTAAAATTGAAAAACCTCAAGCTAAAACAGAGCGTGCAAAAGGTAAACCTGTATTAAGTGATATCTATATTAGGCAAGCACAAGAAAGATATGAGGCAGACCCCGCGGATATGGATGCTTTAAGGGTTATAACAGAGCAATATTGGTTACTATCTAAAAAATATATTGAATTAGATAGAAATTCAGCTCGCAATTCCTACACACACCTTATAGAGGAAAATATGAACAACAGCCTTCTACATTTAGAAGAGCTAGACTCTAAAATGTCAGCAGGGTGGAACAACCCTGAATTTCGAGATAAGAATGAAGAAATTGTTAAAAGTTTAATTAAATTTTCCATTCATTTATCCAATAATGAAACCCTAGAACAAAAATGGAAGCAAGTTTGGTTAAACCGAAACCTTGAAAAATGGGAGCGTGGTGAGAAGACCTATGCAGTAGCTCATTGGATTAGGGGTATGTATTCAGGAAAAACCCAAATAGACCCTAAAACCGGACGCCAAGCGACAATGCCTGAAATTTTATATTGGACTGAAAAGATGAATGAGATTGGCAAACCTGTAGGCTATTCTCAAGGTCAACCTTGGTAATTCAAATCTAAAATCAAATAATTAGCACCTTATCTTATAAATGAAGTTTTAAAAAGGAGATAAGGATATGGCAACACAAGCATGGTTAGAACTTTGGAAGAAAAAATCTGCTCCACACTCAAAACAAGTTTATAATAATAAAACCGTAATCAAACATGGCGAATTAACATAGATTTTTTCATCGTTCCATGTCCATGTTCACACCCACCTCCATTTCAGAACTCGCTGTCAATTCAGGGTGTTTCTCCATATGCCCTGCATAAACTTCCTCCAATGTCTGCATTTTCACCGAAATCTCATAAATGTTAGACCTCATTGCTTTATAGTCTTCATGTTCACGGTCAAGAGATCTGGTCAAATCAATGCGCTGTTCTTTTTCTGCAGATAGGTTACGGTATTCCTTATTATAAAAATGGCCAATTTGAGCTGGGTCATCATCACGTTCACCAGCTTCACGCCCAAGGTAACCTAAATACTCTTCTCGAACCTGATCGCGCTGCTCACCACGGCTCAACTCTGGATCTACTTGACGCTCCACAATGACAGCATCGTAACCTTCATTAAAGCGTACAACATACTCTTCAATTTCCGCTGGAATTTCCATATTTTGAAGTTGCGCATGTTTTTCTTTGAACGTCATTCCTTCCAGTTTTTCATTAAGCTGAATCAAAAGCTCTTGCTGATGGTTAACACTTTCAGGTGTCATGCCCTGCATGGATAATTCAACTTGGTTAAGTGTCCATTCATGACGTTCTTCAAATGTCATGTTTTGTAAAGATCCTTCATGCATCATTTCATCAATTTTTGGCAATGTTTGATCTAGAAGTTCACCCATATCGTGATCTAAGCTATGACCGACTGGTGCAAGCGCATTCAGCTTTGAACGATTGTTTAAAAACGCACCACTTTCCAAGTCATCAAAATCGCGCGCCATTTCTAATACAGACTTCAACTGACCATAACGCTCTAAGCGAATGGATTGAAGAAGCTCACTTCCTTCACCCATATTTTCATATTTACTTAAATTTTCGGCTTCCAACAACATATCGTGGCAATGTGCAATTTCTTCATTGATCACCAATTTTTCATAATTTTGACTCACAACTTCTGGAACATGAAACGAAGCCGTTCCATCGGATGCATAGTTAGACTCTAAGGTCTGCTCTATTGTTGAACTTTCAAGCAATGGTGCAATGGTGCATGAATTTAATTTAACATCTAGTGAAGCCTTTGCCGCAGATGCAGGGTAATAACTTGACGGATATTGACGATATTGTAAATCAACCGCAATATCTTCAGCCTTATCCAAACTTTTATCACCAAAGGTAGACCAGTCATCACGGTTTAAACCTCTGTCTTGTAAATCTTGTCGAATTAAGTCATCGTCATATTTCACGGTGTTATGGTAGCCTTCATGGGTGCTTAGGTCTAGCTCGTTAGGGAATGTATGTACTTCTTGGTATTTCGCATCATCAATAATAAAAATAGAATTTGCAACAGCTGAATTCTCTAATAGTTTTTTTTGGGCATAATCAATAGTTGATAAATTTTGTTTTTGATCTAAACCAACTTGTTTAGCAGCAAAGAGTGTATACTCACCAGGTGCATGTTCAACCGCCTGCCCTTCCATGACACTTTGAGCTGTTTGAGCTTGACCTTGAACCGAGGCGTGTGACACACCTTCTTCTGCATTCATTGTTTGAGATTGATTAACAACACCTGCTAACGCTTGAGAACTGGTAGTTACTAATACCACCCCCATAACCCCACGCATGGTATGTGAAGAGGCAAGGCTTTCCATCAGCCCTTTTTCACCTACAGAATAAACACACTTTTCAGATTGAAGAATACGCGTTGCATCCTGCATAGATTGATTATTTGACAAACCTAGCTTCCCCTTTATACTCTATAAATTCATATAGGAAGAGAGATTAATAGTTTGCCTCAAAAAAATGACATATTCGAACTTGTAGAAACGGCCACAGGCGATCTTATGCTTTCCATAGCAGATCAAAATATAAAAAGCGAACCCCAAAAAGCCGAAATAAACATTCAAAAACAAACACTAACACTTAATTTTCAAGGTCAACCAATTCCTTTTTCACCATTCCCAATCGCACTTCTTAAAAAAATCACCCAAAAACAAACCCTTTTAGTGTCAGAATTTTCAGATACAGGGCTAAAAAAAGCATATTACGTACAAATCGAAATAACGGGTTAATTTGTCCAAAAAGAACCCATTCTACATATTCAAAGTTTAGAAACCACGTTAAGAATAAAGGTATTGCATCGCCGTAAGAAGAAACCCTCTACCCACCACCATTTATTTAAAATCACACCCCAAAGGCTGTTTTTTTATGCTCACACCCCAAAAACCCCGCAGTCCTGCGCCGTTTCGCAAGTACACCAAATTCCGAAAGTGGGTAGATAATCCAATTTATCAGGGAAGTTAGAGAATTTATGCCTATTCTCTCAAAACGCAATTTCGGCCACCCACTTACAGGGTAAAACTCACCTACAGAAACAAAAAAGAGCCCGTAGGCTCATATAAATTTAAAATTTATATATCTATATACATTGGCATGTGATCAGACAACTCAATCCAATCCAAAAACTTCTTTCTGACGTTCCCAACATCTCGGAAAATTCGTACGCATTAACTTGCTGGCGTTTAGATGCATGGGGCTGTGCCCTTTAAATATCATCGTGATTATTTCTGGGGCAAGTAATCTCGGTTTTAATAAACCACCCAAATATGTTCTGTCCATATTTTGAATTTCAGCACATTCTTAAATGGTTGAAAAATTGTTCTTTGGGCATATTCTGATTTGACCGTCCTTGCTTATACTTGCGTATTTTACAAACTTAAAGCCAAACCCTAAAGCCTATTCATTTCGAAGAATATTAGATGGTCGTAAGTTGAATAATTTTCTGTTTCCTATAAACCCAACACACCAAACAATAATGCAGCACAACAAAATTGTAGTCAAAGTCACTTCAGGCATTAGGTCAAACTCTTGTGCACGCAACTGGCTATTAATTAAATAAGCACTAAAGGTTCCAATGACAGCCGAAATGATTGAGGTGATCAGCGCTAACAACATCCATTCAGCTGTACAGCTTTTGATAATGTCGCTTTTACGCGCCCCATACACTTTCAACACTGCAACATCGTAGCGCCTCTGGTCAATTGTTGAGCTTAATGAACTTGCCAGCACAAGCAGACCCGCAAACAAGCTTAAACCAACTGTAAGGCTTAATGCCGTTGCAATGTGGTTCATTAAAGTTTGTACAAGACTTACAATTTCTTTTGTACGAATTGTTGTAACACCAGGAAACTCTTTTGCGATGCGTTTTACAATTTCAAATTCGGTTTCGTTTGTTGCATTTTCCATGTGAATGGTTGCAACACTTGTGTGCGGCATTTTATCGATCACACCTTGAGAAAGCATCATGGCAAAATTAATCTGAAAAGTTGAATAATCAATCTGCCTTGCATTAGCAATTTTAGCCGTTATATCTTTTCCTAAAATAGTTAGTGTAATGGTGTCACCTAATTTTAAGTTCATACCGCTTAAAATACGTTGATCCACGGAAAGAAGTGGATTATTGCTAGCTTGTGTATCATTCCACCATTTACCATGAGAAATAATGGCATTTTCAGGCGCTTTATTTGAATAACTAATACCTCGGTCACCACGCATCACCCAATCAATATCAGGGTCAACTGTTACTTCATTTGCAGGAACACCGTTTACATAACTTACGCGTCCACGCACCATTGGGTACATCATCACATGTGGTGAATATTCTTTAAGCAAGGCTTCAAGGTTTTGTTTTTGATGTGGTTGTATGTCTATCATAAACAGCGAAGGTGCACGCTCTTCCACCACCTTTTGGATGCGCTGTTGGAAGTTAGATTCCGTTAGTGTTAGTGCAATAAGCACCATCAAACTAATACCAATTGCAAACACAACCGTACCTGTTGTTGCGCCAGGCCTATATAAATTGCCAACAGCTAATTTTAACCATGATTTCTTAACATGAATGCGTTTTGCCCAAGCTTTGACCGCTGTCACACATAAGTAAAATAGGCAAAACGCCAACGTAATTAAACATATGGCACCAATTGTAAACAGTTTGTCTACGGCGGTTACGTAAAGTGTTAAAAATAAAAGGACAGAAAATATAAAAACGCTCAACCTTACAGCTTTATTGTTATGAAGATATAGTACGTTATTTTTACTTCTAAATAAAAGTGCTGGGCAAATTTCAAGCGCACTTAATAACGCAGGCACTGAAAATAAATAAGCCACCAATAAACCATACCATACAGCCAATAACAGTGAAGGAAAATGCATAGCTGAACCACCTTCAAGTACAGGTAAAATACCTTTTAAAATTGGCATAAGAGAGGAAATAATAGCCTGTGCAATACATACACCAACAACACCTGCAAATAATGATAACAGTGTTAAAACCATGATGTAAGTTTTTGCAATCAGCTTTTTACTTGCACCTTGAACTTTGAGCACGGCAATAGTTTCAACTTTCCTTGAAAGATATGAACGCACAGCGCTTGCAATACCAATACCTGCAATTAAAAAGGTTGAAAGACCTGAAAGATTCAAAAATGATAACAGTTGGTTTAAAAATCGCTTTAACATCCTGTTACCGTCAGTCCCTGAATTTACACGCCAGCTGGTGTTAGGAAAATTAGATTGTAATTCCTGTTTAACGGTCTCTTCAAAAACCTCATTCACTGTAATTTCTGGCTTTGTTAAAATTCGGTATCGGTGTTCAACCAAGCTAAATGTATTCACAAGTTTTGACGCTTTAATTGATTCATGGCTTAGCATAACCCTTGGGCCAAAATTAAAAATTTGTACGGCTCGGTCAGGCTCTTTTTTAAGTGTTGCTTTTATGGTGTAAACTTCTTCACCAAGTTGAATTGTATCGCCCAATTTTGCATTTATTTGCGAAAGAAGAATACGATCAACCGCAATGCCATTTTCTTTAAACACATCGGATTTGTTGATGTTTTCGTTAAATTCTAGGTCACCAATAAGAGGGTAGTTTTTGTCAATGGCTTTAAGTTCAACCAGTGTATGCTCTTCACCTGAATGCGCCATAGCACGCATGGTGGCCACATATGAAACCTTGCCATATTTTTTTAAGAATTGAACTTCTTTATCTTGCGCTGCCACACCGCGTATCCGAACTTCAATGTTACCACCTAAAAGTCCTTGAGCTTCATGGTTTAAAGCATTTTGAACCACTGAACCAAACGTATTTACTGTTGCCATAATTGCCACTCCAAGAATTAGGCACGTTACAAAAACACCAAAGTGTTTCCAGCCATGTTTCAGTTCTAAAAAGGCAAGTTTGAAAGGCGTTGAAAGTTTAAGCATCGCTGTTTAACACTCCGTCTTTCATAACAAGTTTACGTGATGTTTTGTTTGCTAATTTTTCATCGTGCGTAATTAATACAAGTGTTGTTCCATATTGTACAGTCAATGAAAATAAAAGTTCAACAATAAGCTTTCCTGTTTCACTGTCTAAGTTACCTGTTGGTTCATCAGCAAGTAAAATTTTAGGATGTGTGGCGAACGCGCGTGCAATAGCTACACGTTGTTGTTCACCGCCAGAAAGTTGTTCAGGGTAATGGTGCATACGCTTTTCTAACCCTACAGCTTTTAAGCTATCTAAGGCTTTTTGTTCGGTATCTGTGTGTCCTGCTAATTCCAATGAAACGGAAACATTTTCAAATGCCGTCATTGTTGGGATAAGGTGAAAGTTTTGAAAAACAACACCTATGTTTTCACCACGAAAAGCAGCAAGTTGGTCTTCGTTATAATGTGTAATGTCTTGTCCTGCAATTTCAATTTGACCCGACGTCGCCTTTTCAACACCTGATATTAACATCATTAACGATGTTTTACCTGAACCTGATGGCCCAACAATACTAACACTTTCTCCAGCCTGTACATTTAGATTCACATTATGTAAAATGCTTACCTGTTTACCGTTTGGCCCTAAAAGATTAAGTGAAAGGTTTTCGATACCAATGATGTTATTTACGTCTCGCATATTGTCTCTATTTTTATTTATGGCAGTTGTTCTGATACCTGTTAAAGCGATAGCTGTTTCAACTATATTACTCTTTGGTGATAGCATCATAGCAGGATATGGCCTACCTGAAAAGGACACCTTATCCACAAAATTAGAAGGGTTTTTCCAAAAAGAAGGACTTGATGTTCAAATTATTAATGGCGGTGTTTCAGGTGATACAACAAGCGGTGGTTTATCAAGGCTTCAATGGACACTTAATGAA
Organism: Magnetococcales bacterium; assembly: GCA_002689455.1. Classification (GTDB taxonomy): domain Bacteria; phylum Pseudomonadota; class Alphaproteobacteria; order UBA2136; family UBA2136; genus UBA2136. The sequence continues at coordinate 7,045 of NZGE01000035.1, forward strand.
CACAAACCGGATTTAGTGTTTGTAGCACTGGGCGGTAACGATGTATTACGCGGATTCCCCGCATCTGTTACAAAACAGAATGTTAAAGGCATGTTAGAAATTTTACAGCAAAATGGCACACCGACAATTCTTTCAGAGGTACAAGCCCCGCCAAACATGGGCATTAAATACGCTTTCGAGTTTAATAGCATTTATGAAGACCTAGCCGATGATTACGACGTACCTCTTTACCCATTTTTACTTGAAGATATTTTTGGTAAAAGTACTTACATGAAAAATGATGCCATTCACCCCAACGCACGGGGCATTGACCACATTGTTGAAAATTTAGGACCTTTTTTAGTTGATTATATAGATAACTAAACATAAACAGACCAATACTTTGTAAACCCAGAAATAACAGGGCATTGTATCGCTATAGGCAGAAACTGCACACTGCCTCTAAAAATAATGCTTGTTTGACCAGCCACACATACAGTTGTACAATCAATTCAAATTTCTATTTTTAAGGGCAAAAAATGAAGAAAATAATTATACCTGTTGTTATCCTTGTAGCGTTTGTTGTTATACCAATGCTGGCTTTAAACTTTATTGAAAAAGAATATAAAAATAAGCCCAGAAATGTTCCAGCAAAACATGAAACAGGTCAGGCATTTGCTGATAAAGTGCGCATTCAAGGTGGTGAGCACATGGTTCGTTTTGGCTCTGAAAAAATTGCAGAGCTTTTACCTAAATATGAAAGAGATAAGAAAAATTTAGATATCCTTGCAGACTTAGTTCACCACTACAACAGCATTGCAAAGGGTTACAAACAGCTTTATAAAAATGAAAAAGCGAAAGAGCCGCACGCTAAATCACTTAAATATCTCGCTGAATATGAACAAGCAATGGAAAAGGATTGGTCACAGCGTCATGAAATAATTTCAGATAGTAATATGCTAAAGATTATAAATTATTACATTCACATAAACCCCATTGAGGAAAAAGAAAAATATTGGAAACAAAAGTGGTTAGACCTCAACCTTGAAAAATGGGAAAACGGTGAGCAGACATACCAAGTGGCTTATTGGATTAGGGGTATGTCAGCACATCTCTTGGAACGAGACCCTGTAACAGGAAAACATCCAGGTATAGAGGAATCTCAACATTGGGGTAAAATTATGGATGAAATTGGTAAACCAAAAGATTGGAACCCAAGTCAGCCTTGGTAATTTAAACGAACACCAACAAGAGCACCCTAGCTTTTAAACAAACTACTTCCTAGAACGTTAAGCTCATTTGCACACTATTTTTGGCTATGCCATGCAATTCGTCAGGGTTCCAAGGGTCTTCCGCAAAATTGAATTTTTCATAATACCCAACAGCAGTTATACGGGCATTTACTAGAATTTTATGCAAGCCTGCATTTTTTACATGTTCAATAATAAGGCGCATCAGTTCCTTTCCAACCCCTTTGCCTTGCAAATCACTTCTTACCGCAACAAGGCGAATAATCATGGCATAATCAACTGTTTTATCTAACCTCACCGTAGCTACAGGTTCACCCTCCATAAACATAAGCATCGGTTCATTTTCCGCCTTAAATTCATCAGGGTGGTTTTCATCATAATGCCTAGAATTATCAAACAACTCTTTACGGCGGATGCGGTGATAAGCCTGCCATTCAAATTTCGTATTTACTTTCTTAAGTTCAAAATTCGTCATTCAAAAAACCCTATACATTTCACCTTTAAAACTTCAAATTTGTATTATCAGGCATTGTTATTAGAAAATTAGGCAAGCCATAGGCCATGTAATTTATTATAGTTTATACAAGTTATAAACGAAATTAAAAAACATAAGAGGTTTAACAATGAAAACGATTGGTTATGCAGCCCACTCATCAGACGCGCATATGGTTCCTTACCATTTTGAACGCAGAGACTTAAGAGCAAACGATGTTGCTATTGAAATTCTATACAGTGGTGTTTGTCACTCGGATTTACACACAGTAAACGGTGACTGGGGTCCACAACCTTACCCACTTGTGCCAGGGCATGAAATTGTTGGTCGTGTACTTGAAGTTGGACCAGACGTTAAGAGTTATAAAGAAGGTGACCACGTTGCCGTGGGTTGTATGGTGGACAGTTGCCAAGAATGCGACCAATGTCACAACCATGAAGAACAGTACTGCCGCAACGGCATGACACCAACATACGGTGCAAAGGACCGTATTGACGAAACAATTACACAAGGTGGTTATTCAAAACACATTGTTGTGCGTGAAGAATTTGTACTAAATGTTCCAGAAAAATTAGACCTTTCTAAGGCTGCCCCTATCCTATGCGCGGGTATCACAACTTATTCACCACTGCGCACATGGAACGTAGGAAAAGGCACACGTGTGGGCGTTATTGGCCTTGGTGGTTTAGGCCATATGGCAGTTAAACTTGCTGTTGCCATGGGTGCGGAAGTAACGGTAATTAGCCGTTCAAAAGCCAAAGAAGAAGATGCAAAAGCCATTGGCGCCAAAGGTATTCTAGCTTCAACAAACTCCAGCGATATGAAAGCAGCTGCCAACTCGTTCGACTTTATTTTGGACACAGCTCCAGTTAAGCATGACGTAACACCTTACTTACCATTACTAGATATTGATGGTTCTTTGGTTATTGTGGGTCAGGTTGGTCCTTTGGAAGAACCTATGACAATGCCACTTGTTTTTGGCCGTCGCCGTATTGGTGGTTCACTTATTGGAGGTATCAAAGAAACACAAGAAGTGCTTGATTTCTGTGCCGAGCATAACATTCACCCTGAATGCGAAATGATCCGCATGGATGAAATAAATAAAGCCTTCGACCATTTATCGAAAGGTGATGTCGCACACCGCTTCGTCATTGATATGTCTTCACTGGAGCTAGAAAAGTAAAGAGCATTAAAACGACAAATGGACAATAAATTATGAAAAAAGCAATTTTAGCAACAAGCTTAGTTTTAGCATCCTTAACGCAAACAGGTTTTGCAGAAGAATCAAGAACAGGGGAATTGAAATTGGAATTATACAAATACGATAAATCTAAAGAAGTTTCAGGTCCTGAAGATTATTTTACAGGCAATGTAACTGTTGGTGAAGTTTTCACTTCAGGCGATAACTTAAACGATTATAGACATGCAACTGTAACATTCCAACCAGGCGCACGCACTGCGTGGCACACCCACCCACATGGACAAACACTTATCATCACCTCAGGTGAAGGACGTGTACAAGTTAAAGATGAAGAAATTCAAACCGTGAAAAAAGGTGACGTTGTATGGTTCCCAGCCAACACAAGACACTGGCACGGTGCAGGCATTAACACATCTATGACCCATATTGCAATTCAAGCTCCAAACGAAGAAGGTAATGTGGTAAATTGGATGGAACACGTAACAGACAAGGATTATTTAGGAAATGATTCAAGCAAGTAATCAACCTTTAAAATCAGATATTGAGAGACTAACAAAGTATCTTGACCGCTATGCACCAAGAGAAGGCACATTTGAACTGTGCCCTCTTGGGTTGCAAGTGGTTAAAGCCTTCAAAACATCTCAAAAATCATCTCATACATTATCAAACCCTGCACTTTGCATTGTAACTCAAGGCTCAAAATGTGTTTCTACAGCCGACAGCTTTATTGAATATAATGACAACAACATGGTTGTATATGCAGCAGAAATCCCTATTCATGTTAGGGTAACAAAAGCATCCGTTGAAGAACCCATGCTCTGCTTGGTTATACCTTTAGATCCACAACATTTAAACGAACTCATTTTTAAGGTTTTCCCACATGGTGTGCCAAAATCTCAAAATGCTCAAGCCATTTATGTGGGTGATAGTAATACACACATCATCAAATCGGCCATTCGAATTATGGATACAATACAAGAAGATGATAGTTCAGAACTTTTACTACCTCTTATTATTGATGAAATTATCATCCGCCTTCTTAAAAGCGAAAACGGCCCTGCAATTGCGCAAATTGGGATTGTAGACTCAAACGCTCATAAAGTTTCTAAGGCCATTACATGGATGAAAGAAAACTACAAGAAGAGCATCAAATCGGAAGACCTTGCAAAAATTGCAGGCATGAGCCTTTCGTCATTCCATGCGCATTTTAAATCAATTACGTCGATGAGCCCTTTACAATTCCAAAAAACACTCAGACTGTATGAAGCGAAAAACCTCATCATGTCACGTACGATGGACATCAGTAATGCCGCTTACGAAGTTGGATACGCAAGCACTTCACAATTCAGCCGCGAATATAGCCGCTGTTTTGGCGCTTCCCCAACGAAAGATATACTAAGAGCCTCATAACATATCCCGAATCATAACCCTAACTTTTTACTGTATACATATGGCATACTTATTGCGTATACAATAAAAGGGAGAATGAGTTAAGGATAGCGAGCATGCAAAACAAGGCAGAAAACCAATCAAAAGACAAGGTACAAGTTAACGTAGAAAAACTTAATTTTGATATAAATGGCAATGAAACATCATTGAACGAATCAAATGAAAATGAAAAACCACAAAATATTTGGAATATTGAACCTGCTGCAGGGGATTACGAAATACAAGAGAACTCTGGATTAAACCCTCTTTACTTAAGAGTACAATTAATTGAAACAATACTCAACGTTAAAAGCATTATATCATCACAGTTTGCAGCTGATGAAACAGCTGTAGCATTACAAGATCGCTCAAATTCAATACAAGAAACTCAAATACCTTTTCAAATTTCAAGAAAGGCCGAAACAATTTCAATTACATTTGAAAATGAAGACGATAGTGTTGTTGAAGGCAATACCAACCAATACCAGTAACTCCTCCTGTTTTGGATATCGAAGAAGAAATGTCTAACAATGCAGAACAAGAGGACAACATTGGTAACACTGAAACAGACACTTCAGCACCAAATACTGATACAGACATTGAAACTGAAGCACCCGTTATAAATCAGTCAGAAACAATCAACGGTACTAAAAACAATGATATTATACACAGCAATGAAGGGTATGATATTTTACTTGGTCTAAAAGGCGATGATACCCTTTATTTTTACACCAATGATAGAATTGTAAATGGTGGTAATGGTTTTGATAAAGCTGTGCTACAAGATGAAGGTTCAATCACACTTGAAAAGAACACATTTAAAAACATTGAATATATTGACACTAAAAATGGTATAGAAAACACCATAAACCTTGATATAAATGATGTTTTAAGACTTAGCAATACAGATGAAATATTCATTGAAGCCGATGAATATGACATTATTAACGTTCAAAACATCGAAAAATCAAACTACGAAGGGATTCACTTTGAACATGGTATGCAATTTTCACACTACAGCTTAGGCAAAGCAGATTTGTATATTGATATAAGCTTAGCCCTGCAAATAGGTGATGTTGCGTAACTTACAGTCAACCCCCACTGTCAATTTCCTGTCATAGCCCAATAGTATAATCATTTATACTACCTAGAATTATAGCGCATACAAATCAACAGCTCATAAATAAAACATAAATTTATTAAGCTCAACATACTCCCAAAGTAAACATACACATATTTAATTTCAATAAGATAACATAAGAATATATAGAGTAACAGACTGAAAAATTACGGTTATGAACAACGGCGAAAGAATATACTTACTAAACCTTATAAAATCACTTCAAAGTGATAATTACGAGGAGTTATTTAATAAGTTTATAAAAAAATTTCCGAATACTCAGCTTAAAATAAACTTTGAAACCGTAGAACAATTCAAAGATTGGCTAGAAAGCTACCTTTTACACGGTATCGACGAAACTGGTGAGGATTACATAATCAATCCGTCTAATGGATCTCCTATATATTTAACTTTTATGGATTATATCCTCTCGTCTTTTGGTAATGATCTATTTTATTTAAACAAGATTGACGTTACAGACAATTCAAAAGTAATAAATAATTTTGATTTCATAAGTTCTAACATTCACGCATACAAATTTTATACTAATAGTGTATACCTTTTCCAAGCAAATCGCGTAGACGATATACTGGATATTGGAGAAACATCACCACCTATTGTTAGCCCCACACCAGTAGAGAAACCCCTTTACCCTGAAAATTACTTACCAATTGAAACAGCTCCAACGCCAAGCGGCCCTTCCCTTCTAACCATTAATTCCAACCAAAAGTTATATACACACCCCACCGAAGATAGTTTAATTTTCGGCGGGCAAAAAAACGATACAATTTATGGTGGGGGTGGGGATGATATTCTAGTGGGCGATGATGGGAAAGATAAATTATTTGGAGACAACGGTAACGATACGATACACGGTGGCGATGACGACGACACACTTCACGGCGGTAACGATCATGACTTAATTTACGGTAGTACAGGTAAAGACAAAATATATGGAGACAATGGCAATGATGTGATTTATTTTGATGAAAACGATATGATCATAGACGGTGGCAATGGTATTGATAATACTGATACCAGAAACAGCTAGTACATTGACACTGTCAATTTCAACATTTAAAAACTTTGAGCGCCTAGACCTTAACAACAGCGGAGACGATGTTGTCATAATAGATATAAAAGACATATTAAAACTAAGCAATTCAGATGAAATCTTCATAGATGGCGAAGAAAACGACAGCGTACAAATTCAAAACTTAAACCTTGCCACCAAAGAAGCTGATTTTATGGAATGTAACACAACTTACACACACTACAGTTACAACCAGTCAAACTTATATATTGAAGAGAGTATCATACTAAGTTCTATTTAGTTACAATTCATAAACATTAACTGTATAATAAAGAATATGAAAAAAACATTATACAGCATCGTCATCCCAGCATTTAATGAAGAGAAATACCTTCCACATACGCTGGAAAGTGTGAAAAATTCCATGCAACATATAAAGGATAATGGAGAGCTAATTGTTGTTGATAACAATTCCACCGACCAAACAGCTGTCATTGCTAAAAAATTTGGTGCAACCGTTATCTTTGAGAAACTAAACCAGATAGCAACAGCAAGAAATGCAGGTGGGAAAAAGGCTCAAGGTGAATTCATTATATTTTTAGATGCAGATACCACGCTTACAGCTGAAATTTTACAAAAAGCACTAAAGTTGCTTAAAAGTGGTGTTGCAGGGGGCGGCATTACCATTCAATTCAATAAAAAACTAGCAAAGCCTTACATTGCACTTGTGGGACTTTGGAACTTATTTAGCAAAACATTTAAAATTGGCGCAGGTTGTTTTATTTTTTGTCAAAAACAAGTGTTTGATGAAATTGAAGGGTTTAATGAAAACCTTTACGCCAGTGAAGAGCTTTACTTTTGCCTAAATTTAAAAAAATGGGCAAAAAAACATAATAAAAAAGTTTTTATTATTCATGACATTTCAATCGTCTCATCGGCACGTAAATTTGAATGGTTTAAGCCATGGCAATTTTGGGGCCTTATTATAATGATTTTCTTTTTACCCCTGTTTGGTTTCTCCAAAAAGATGACACAAAAATGGTGGTATGAAAGACCTAAAAATAATAAACCATAAAGTTTAATATACACATTCAAAAAAATTAAACCAATCGGTTTAATATATTGTATCTAAATCGAAAGCAATTAATTAAAAAAAATAATAAACCATTTAGTTAATTATTTAAATAGGCGAACTTTTTAATTGCATCTGTTACACTTTTTTCAACAGGTTTTTCAAATTCATAATTCCAAACTTCCACATAATGTGCACCAATTTCTTCAGCTTGCTTGAACACTGTTGCATAGTTATAATTATGAAAACGTCTCTTTTGTGATGACCTTCCAATAACCTGAGCATAAACAGGCAAAGAGCTTTCCTTTAAAAGTTCCAACAAGCTCGATTGATATTTTTCCTTACCTGAAAGCCACCAAACTCCAATACCTACATGGCTACCGTGATGACGATACATATACTCCATAATTGCAGCAGGAATCTCAACACCTCCGAGCATTTCGTGAAGCTCCATAGCCAGCGCTTTATTTGGAAATGCTTTTGCGAAAGCATCAACAGAATACTTGGCAGGCGATACCCACCTTGATTTTTTTTA
>NZGE01000036.1 GCA_002689455.1 Magnetococcales bacterium
ATTTGTTGTTTCAGCAATTGCTTGTTTTATTCATTATGAAATTTTGCACGGGTTACATAAACAATTGCTTAAAATATCAAAGCGTTCCCACCATTATAAGCTTTCAACAATTTTAGTTGGTATTTCTATTGCGCATTTATTAGAAATTATTGTTTACGCCATTGCATTATATGGCTCATCGCATTTTGGTTTAGGTGGTTTAGAAGGCGCTGTTGGTTCCATTGCGAATTTTGAAGATTATCTTTATTTCTCTGTTGTATCTTATTCCACTTTGGGTATTGGTGAAATTTACCCTGTGGGGCACTTGAGGTTGCTTACAGGTGTAGAAGCTGTTGTAGGTTTAATGCTTATTGCTTGGTCGGCTACTTTTTTCTATGCACACATGGAAAAAAGGTGGAATGGTAAACAGTCCTCATAGAGTGGTTTACAGGTTAATTTTTAACATTTAATCAATATTAACTTGCTTTTGTTGGGAAAAGCTTTCTAGCCAATGCGATGGAGCATTTTTTTGTTGGCCCGATGTATTTGTTCATATTTTTAATGGCGATATGTGTGTTTTCTGCGGTATGAATCATGCGGTCATAAATATTGTCCTGCACACTTTTGAGGCGTGTTGTTAGTATTTTTCCGGCTTGTTGGTATAGCTTAGCAGCAATAATAGGGTTTTCTTCTAATAACTCTTCGAGTTTATCGTGTGAGATTTTGAAATATTTACATTCACTTGTTGCAACAACAGTTGCTTGTCTTGAATCGCTTAAGAATAAATTCATCTCGCCTAAAATATTCGCGCCTTCTAAACTTGCAATGCGCAATGCATTTGGACTGCTTAAAATATCAACACGTTGGTAAATTTCATAGGAGCCGCTAATCATGAAGAATATGTCTTTATTTCTGTCCCCCAGTTCCATAATAATAGAGCCAATGGGTGCATTTCCGGCCTTCATATAACTTTTAAGAATATTACTTTCATCTGCGGTTAACGCAGGAACCAGTCGTTTGAACATTTTTTTACCCCTTTAAAACTAAACCCTGCTACTTTATGGGTAGTTGCTTTAATAGTTGATTGAAACAACTGACAGTTTGTACTTTCCATAAAAAACTCCCCCGGTTAGGGGGAGTTTTCAAAGAGAGGTTTTTTAATGTGTACTTATGCTGCCATAAGTTTTTTAACTTTATTGAAAGCTCTAACTTCAAGCTGGCGCACACGCTCACGTGAGATACCAAACTTTAAGCTTAAGTCTTCAAGTGTTGGTGTTTGCTCTTTTTCAGTTAGGCGACGTGCGATTAAAATCTTTCTTTCACGTTCGTCCAGTCTTTCAAGTGCTTCTTGTAATGATTTACGGCGAATAATTGTTGTTTCTTTGTGTCCGTAAACTTCTTCTTGGTTGTCACTTTCTTCAATAAGCCAATCCTGCCATTCACCGCCGTTTTCATCATTGATAAAAGCGTTTAAGCTTTGGTCGGATGACATCATGCGTAAGTTCATTTGTTCAACCTCTTCAGGTTTAACATCTAATTCTTTTGCGATGTGGTCGACAGCGTTCAGTGATAGCTGCTCATCTGACATTTCATTTAACTTGTTACGAATTTTACGCAAGTTGAAGAACAGTTTTTTCTGCGCAGCTGTTGTACCAATTTTAACCAGTGACCATGAGTTTAATACATATTCTTGAATGGAAGCACGAATCCACCACATGGCATAGGTTGAAAGTCTAAAACCTTTGTTTGGGTCAAAACGCTTAATGGCTTGCATAAGGCCAATATTACCTTCTTGGATAATTTCACTTACAGGAAGGCCGTATCCCTTGAAGCCAAGTGCGACTTTAACCACAAGGCGTAAATGTGCATTCACAAGTTTGTGTGCAGCATTACGGTTGCCTGTATTTTTCCATTTACGTGCAAGCTCTTGCTCTTCTTCAAAGCTTAGCGTTTGATAGTGTTGAATAGAGTTTAAATACTGTTGCAGTATATTTCTATTATCTATATTTTCAAATTTACTCATTAATTTTCCCCTCTTTACTATTGAATATGCTTATTACTGTTCTTATATATTGTGGTAACGCACATTCTTTTTCTTACCTTCTTATGGGGAGGGGTTCAGGCGTTAATAAAAAAAATCTGACAATCAACCCTTGAAATATAAAAAAACATTCTTATGTTGATTTTCTTTTTTGGTGTAAGTATTTGATTTTTATATTTGAATTTAGTTTGTATTTACATTGAAAATATATGTAAGTTTTTTGTCTGTTTCTAAAAATAACTCTTATAAATGCATGTTGCATTACTTTGGTTGAATGGCCTTGATAAACACTCGTCATTACATTACATATATAGGAGCGTTTACGAACTTTGAGCACTTTAATATATATAAAACGCTCCTTTATCAAATGAATTGCTCATAAAAGGCTGGTTTAGCTTATTTTTTGCCTTGAAATATTGTTGAAAAATGCTATAACTGCCAATTAGATATCACACATGCAGTGTTAGGTCTAAACAGTGCGGGGCAGGTTTAATCCATGCTCAAGCTGTTTTAACCGTCTGGTGTTAAGGGTTTAATTACAAACTTTTAGTTCTGCTGCATGGAGGTAATAACCAGTAAAATAAATGAAATTATAAGGAATATAAAATTATGTCATTTCCGCAATTTACAATTCGCGAATTGATGGAAGCGGGTGTACACTTTGGTCACCGTGCTTCTCGTTGGAACCCTAAAATGTCACCATTCATCTTTGGTAAGCGTAACGACATCCACATCCTAGATCTACAGCAAACTGTACCAATGCTTTACACAGCTTTAGGTATGATCCGTAAAACTGTAGCGGGTGGTGGTCGTGTTCTTTTTGTAGGTACAAAGCCTCAAGCACAGGACATTATCGTTGAAGCTGCAGAACGTAGTGGTCAATACTATGTAAACCACCGTTGGTTGGGTGGTATGCTAACAAACTGGAAAACAATTGGTTCTTCAATCAAGCGTTTGAAAGATTTGGAAGCAAACTTTGCTGATGAAGCTTCAATGGCTCACTACACGAAGAAAGAACGTCTAAACCTAGAACGCGAACACGCTAAATTGCACCGCGCATTAGGTGGTATTAAAGACATGAAAGGTCTTCCAGATATTATCTTCGTAATCGATGCGAAGAAAGAACGTCTTGCAATTCAAGAAGCAAACCTACTTGGTATTCCTGTTGTAGGTGTTATTGATACAAACGTTGATCCTGAAGGTATTGATTTCCCAATCCCAGGTAACGATGATGCTGCACGTGCTCTACGCCTGTACGCTCGCTTTGTATCTGACGCTATCTTAGATGGTATTGCTGCACAAGTTAAGTCAGCTCCAGCTGCTGCACGCCCTGCTAAAAGCGGTCAGCGTAAAACAGTTGTAAAACTTTCACCTAAAGCAACAGCTGCGGCGAAAGAAGAGAAGTCTGAAGATGCTGCTCCTAAGGCATCAGAAGCAAAAGCTGAAAAAGCTTCAGCTACCGCTAACTAATACAAGGGCGGGGTAACCCGCCTTTTTACAATATAGAAACGGAGATTTAAAATGACAATTACAGCCTCTATGGTTAAAGAACTGCGTGAAGCTACTGGCGCAGGTATGATGGATGCTAAAAAAGCTTTAGTAGAACAAGGTGGTGACTTTGATGCTGCTGTAGACTTTTTGCGTAAAAAAGGTATGGCTAAAGCTGAGAAAAAAGCTGGTCGTGTTGCATCTGAAGGTTTAGTTTTCACAAAAACAACAGGTTCTAAAGGTGTTGTTGTTGAAGTAAACGCTGAAACAGACTTTGTTGCTAAAAACGAAACTTTCCAAGCTTTTGTTGCTAAAGTTGCTGATATTATTCTTGAAACTGGCGCAACAGATGTTGAAACAATTAAAGCTCAAACTTACGAAGGTTCTACAAACGTTGGTGATAAGCTTGTTGAGCTAGTTGCTAAAATTGGTGAAAACATGAGCATTCGTCGTGCGGAAATTCTTGAAGTTTCTGGCGGTACAGTAAACGCTTATGTTCACGCTGGTGGTAAAATTGGTGTTCTTGTTGGCCTGGAAGGTACAGGCGAGAAAGTTGAAGAAGTGGCACGCCACGTTGCAATGCACATTGCAGCTTCAAACCCTCAGTTTATGGACCGTGCGTCTGTTGACCCTGCGGTTATCGCTAAGGAAAAAGACGTTTACATGGAGCAAGCTAAAAACTCTGGTAAGCCTGAGAACATTATTGAGAAGATCGTTGAAGGTCGTATCAACAAGTTCTGTGAAGAAATTTGCCTAGTAGACCAAGCATTTGTAATGGACACTGACCGTAAGGTTGGCCAAGTTGTAACAGACGCTGGTGCAAAACTAGCTGGTTACACTCGCTTTGCACTTGGTGAAGGTATCGAGAAAAAAGAAGAAGACTTTGCGGCGGAAGTAGCGAAGACTATGGCTTCTTAAGCAATTTTTTGTTTGTTGAATAGGCGCCCTAGGGCGCCTATTTTTGTTTTTATTTGTCTGTCCGTTAAGTTGGTGTTTGTTTACAGGTGTCAGTTTTAAGGGTGAAAGAAACGGAAATGGGTGCGCAAATGATGCGAAATGAACGGTATTCGTTTGGAAATAAAAAGAACCTCTGTGAAATGCAGAGGTTCTTTTGTGAATCGTTTAATGTTTTTTATTTTGAAGCTTTAAAATACGTGCTTCAAAATATTTTTTGGCATGTTGTGCCTCGGCTAAGTTTTTAGCATGGGTTGCAATTTTATACTGTGCATCATCTTCATAGTTAGGCTTTGTATATGAAGAGAGTGTTTTGTATAAATCTTCAATGCGAGCCGAAGTCTCTCTAATGCTCTCAGCTTCATAGTCTAGGTAGTAACGGCTATACATCCACTTTTTAAAAAGAAGGTAGACGCCCCACAATGATAAGCTGGATGAAGCAAGGTATGTAAGGGCATGTAAAGTGCTTGCCATGTTAAATACATAACCAAAGGCAATGGCATTGCTTGTAACCCAAAAGGCTACTGTTAAAGAACTGCGGCTACTAAAGGCCATGGCTCTGTCGTAAGGTTTTTTGTAAATAAGCTTGGAATTGCCATAACAGCATGCGTTATGTGCAAAGAAAATGGATGCAATAACCGCATAAAAAACACAATCAAGGTAGTTCATGTTACCCAAAGGTGTTTTATAAACAGCGTATGTAACAATTGCGGTGCCGATAAGGGCAATCCACGCCATGGCGCTGTGTACTTGTGCGCCGGGGCGATATTGTGTGGTTGTCATTAGAAAACCTCTATAAATGGGCAATGGCTAAAATGGATCCGATTAAGAAGTGAATTATTAGAATAATAAAACTTAAAACCACCAAAGAAGCTGGAAATTCCATGTTGCAACATTTGTTCTTTGTTTTGCTAAAACAAATGTAAATTATAAAATTGAATAGGAATGCGGCAAGGGAAATGGTCATAGGTACGTTCAGAACGGTTTCATAAGATTTAAAATTAAACATGCCAATCGCAAAAGCGATAGCACTTAAAATGTTTAATATAATCGCAAATGAAATTGTGTTGTATTGAGACTTTTTAGAGAGTTGCATAGAAATAAATTCCTAAGAATTGGAAAAGTAAGTGAAAGTGGTTCAATTATCACCTTGATTTATAGGTGTGTTTTAGTCAGTCGTCAAGTGTTCCAGTAAAAGAAAAGGCACCGTTTATAATAAAAGGTGCCTTATAAGGTTTATTTTCGATATTCTTCCCAAATGGGTGTGAAGCGGTTGTCGAAATAATCAATAAGTGAAATACTTGCAATGATTGTAAACAGTATACCCACAATACAGTAACCTGTTATAAATGGTGTGGTTTCATACTTGGTGAATGTAAATACGTTTAAAACGTTGAGTATAGTAGGCCAGGTTCCACCTTCTACTGTGTAACATTCACCTTTGGTAAGAAGGTGCCCTTTATCCATCATAGGGGTACTAAGGGTAAGGGATGCCAGTCCAACGGTAATGGTTAAAAAAACAATATCTGGAACAGCCGTGGTTGTAAGGTTTAAAGTAAAGGCTATGATGGATGTTACTTGTATAAGCTTTAAGTAAGTTTTTGCTTCATCGTAAGGCATAAAGCCTCCTTTAAAGTGTGTGGGAAAAGGGTAGGTTTGATATATTTCAGAATCAAAATAAACCGTATACATTTTTATTTCAAGTTTTTAGCCAAGCCCTTGTTTGTTTTTTTGACTTTTTAAGCTTTGTTGTGGTAAACCTTTGGTGGTTCAATAAAAAAAGTAATGCAAACACATGTCAAATTACAAACGTGTTCTTTTAAAGCTTTCGGGCGAAAGAATGTCAAAACAAGGCTCGGGCAGAGTTTTGTCTATGGAATCCATTCAACATTTAGCGGACGAAGTTGTTTCACTGCACGACAATGGCATTCAAATTGGTATTGTTTTAGGCGCAGGTAATATTTTACGTGGCTCAGAAGCGGCTGAAGTTGGATTTGAAGAAGCGCAAGCCCACAGCATGGGTATGCTGGCAACTATTATTAATGCACTGGCCTTGCAAAGTGTTTTAGAGGGTATGGGTAAATACACACGTGTGATGACAGCTGTGGAAATGAATTCAATTGCTGAACCTTACATTCGCCGCCGTGCATTACGCCATATGGAGAAAAACCGTATTGTCATTTTAGCAGGTGGTACAGGGAACCCGTTTTTCACAACCGACAGTGCAGGGGCGTTACGTGCCATTGAACTGCATGCTGACTTGCTGATAAAAGCAACGCAGGTGGACGGTATTTACGACAAAGACCCAAACAAGTTTGATGATGCACAACACTTAGGTGATATTTCATATAAAGATGTATTGGTAGATAACTTAAAAGTTATGGACGGTGCAGCCATTGCCCTTTGCCGTGAACATAATATGCCATTGATGGTTTGTTCAATAACTGGTACAAACAGTTTGTTGAATGCTTTAGAAGGTAAAGTAAAGCGCACATTGGTAAACAATAGTGTAGAAGATACAAAATAATTTTTGATAAAGATAAAGAAGGAAATTAAAATGATTAATGCTGTTTTGTCTGACTTAACAACCCGTATGGATGGTGCGCTAAGTGCTTTAAAACATGAATTTAATGGTCTAAGAACTGGCCGTGCAAGTGCCGACCTTGTAGCACCTGTTATGGTGGAAGCTTACGGTGCGCCAATGCCTCTTTCGCAGGTGGCTACAGTTTCAGTTTCTGGTACACGCTCTTTATCTATCAGTGTTTGGGATGCGGGTCTTGTGAACGCAACCGAAAAAGCTATTCGTGATTCTGGTTTAGGTTTAAACCCAAGCACGGAAGGTAATGTTTTGCGCATTAACCTGCCTGACTTAAATGAAGAGCGCCGTGCGGAGCTTGTTAAAGTTGCTCGTAAATATGCTGAAAGCGCTCGTGTTGCTGTGCGTAACGTACGCCGTGACGGAATGGACGCTATTAAAAAAGCTGAAAAAGACGGTGACATCACTGAAGATGATAGCCATAAATACGCTGACGATATTCAAAAATTGGCAGACAAAAAAGTTGCAGATGTAGATGCGGCTCTTGCATCTAAAGAAGAAGATATTATGAAAGTTTAATGCTTTTATAAGGAACCTTAAAATAATCCAACGGCTAGTTTATCTAGCCTTTGGTTTTCTAAGGCTAGATGATACATTTTGAAGAAAGTGAAACCCGTGCAAGAAACTTACAAACATGTGGCTTTTATTATGGACGGAAATGGTCGCTGGGCGACCAAACGTGGTCTTGCACGTTTAGAAGGGCATAGGCAAGGGGCGCAAACGGTGGAAAACATTGTGCGTGTTGCGCCAAGTTTAGGTATTAAAACACTTACATTTTACGCTTTTTCTAGCGAAAACTGGAAAAGACCAGAAGATGAAGTGAATGGCTTGATGGAGCTTTTGCGTATTTACTTTACGTCGAAATTAGAAAAGTTAAAGTCTAACAATATCCGTTTACGTGTCTTTGGTGATAAAACACCACAAGGCAAGCTTGGTGATGATATTGTTCAGATTATTGAGCAAGCTGAAGAGATGACAGAAGAATGCGATGGTTTAAATGTAAACTTTTGCATTAACTACGGTGGGCGCGATGAAATTATTCGTGCGGCACAACAATTTGCCGATGATGTAGAACGTGGTTTGCGTTTTGTGGGTGACTTGGACGAAAAGCTTTTCTCATCTTACTTGGACAGTGGCTTGCAAGCCGACCCAGACCTTGTTATTCGCACAGGTGGTGACCAGCGCATTAGTAACTTCTTGCTTTGGCAGCTTTCTTATAGTGAGCTTCAATTTGTAAAAACCGCATGGCCTGATTTTTCAGGGGAAGATTTACGCGATATTTTAATTGAAAAGCAAGCGGTTGAACGCCGCTTTGGTGCCGTAGACGTCTTTTAATGTAAAAAATGAAAAGAAAAAACACCTGTCATTTGATGGGTGTTTTTTATACTTGAAAATTCATATTTTTACACCACAATAAGGGTGCTAATACTTTAAACTTTTCTTTTACTTTCTTTTACTCTTACAGGAGGGGTTATGCCTCTGTTCGATAAAGTTACACAGCTGAAATTTGATTGCGAAGCGTTGATTAAGGAAGCTTATGAATATCCTGGTGTTGGAAAGTACCTTTCTGGTACAAGCCAAGCTACTTTGCTAAGGCGTTGTCAGAAGCTTCAAGATGCAAAAGACGCAGCGGGTTTAGATGCTCTTAAGGCGTTACTTATTAATTGCTGCTTGGATTTAAGTAAGCGAAAAAAATAAATCTCGAAAATTTAAAACCTCCAGTGCTGGAGGTTTTTTTGTAGGCTGAAAGGGTTGATCTTGCTATCTGTTTAAAAAATAAGCATATAATTGAGCGGTTGCTTATATAAAAAAAGAGTTTACTTGTCATTATATTCATATGCTTTTATACTGCCGTCACAAGTAATAATAAGGTAAAGTAATTTATGAATTTTTCTCTCGAATCTATGAACTCACTTGTATCGTCTCTACCTGGTGGTGATATTCTTTGGATGGCAATTATGTTCATCATTGTGCTTAGTATTTTGGTGTTTTTCCATGAGCTTGGTCACTATCTAGCGGCGCGCAGTGTGGGTGTTCGTGTTAACACATTTTCAATTGGTTTCGGTAAAGAGCTTTTTGGCTGGAATGATAAACACGGCACAAGGTGGAAAGTTTCACTTGTTCCTTTAGGCGGCTATGTTCAAATGTTGGGCATGGACGAAGTGGAAGAAGTGACCGAGAAAAACAAAGAAGAGTCTTTCTCTGAAAAAGGCGTTTGGCAACGTATATGGGTTGTTTTTGCTGGCCCATTGGCAAACTTTATCTTAGCGGTTGTTTTCTTAATTGGCCTTATGCTGAGCGGTGAAGAAGTTTTAAAGCCGCACGTGGGTGAGGTGATCGCTGACTCAGCAGCTGAAGCCGCTGGTATTCAAGAAGGTGATTTGTTCCTAACCATGGCAGGTGAAGGCATTATTTCATGGGAAGGTGTTGTTAAAAGCATTGCTCAAAGCGAAGGTAAGCCTTTTGAAGTAACCGTAGAACGTAACTCTATGCCTGTTACATTAATGGTGTCACCTAAAATTGAAAAGCGTACAAACTTAATGGGCGAAGAAGTGATTATCCCATTTTTAGGTGTTTCTCCAAGTGGTGATATGACTGTGGTCGAACATTCATTCAGTGAAGCCGTTGCACTTGGCTTTACAAAAACTTACGACATTACAAACCGTATTTTAGAAGGTATTGGTAAAATTATTACAGGTTCTATTTCTGCTAAAAATGTAGGGGGCCCTGTGATGATTGCTGAAGTGGCAGGTCAAGCGGGTAGCCAAGGTTGGTATCCACTTATTATGTTTATGGTTATTATTTCTATTAACTTAGGCTTAATTAACTTGTTCCCAATTCCTGTACTAGATGGTGGACACTTACTGTTTTACTTTATTGAAGCGGTGCGTGGTAAGCCTTTGGGTGAAAAAGCACAAGAATATGGTTTCCGTATTGGTTATGGTCTTATCATGATGTTAATGTTCCTTGCCATTAGCAATGACATTTTACGTGTGGTGGATAAAGTAAGAACCGATAAAGATGAAGTTTCACTAGAAGCGCCAATTAAAGAATAAATAATAAAAGTAAAACTGGGGTAGTTTGATGAAGACAAAAACGTCGATGATTCTTGCAGGTGCAGCACTTGTAAGCGCTGTAGCAGCACATGCTGAAGAAGTAAAGAAAGTTACAATTGAAGGTAACGAACGTGTGGAAGACACGGCCGTTTTAAGTTACATCAACATTTCTTCAGGTGATGAATACGACCCAAGACAAAGTAGCCGTATTATCAAAAACCTTTACAACACAGGCTTGTTCAACAACGTTGAAATTGTTTTCACAAATGGTGAACTGGTTGTGGAAGTAGAAGAAAACCCATTGGTAAACAAAGTAGCCTTCGAAGGAAACGACGAAGTTGTAGATGAGCGCTTCCGTGAAGTGATTAGCTTAAAACCACGTGCCGTTTACACACCTTCTAAAGTTCAAAAAGACGTACAAACAATTCTTTCTTACTACCGTCAAAAAGGTTTCTTCTTAACGAAGGTAAACCCACAGATGATTAAACGCGACCAAAACCGTGTTGACGTTATTTATCAAATTGAAGAAGGTCAAGAAACAGAAATTAAAGGCATTGACTTTGTTGGGAATGAACGTTTCAGCGACAATGAGCTGAAGTCACTTATTCGTACAAAAGAAAGTGCATGGTGGCGCTTATGGGGTGGCACCGACCTTTACGACCCTGACCTTGTGGAAATTGATAAAGAGCTTTTACGCCGTCATTACATTCAAGCAGGTTACGCTGACTTTAACGTGGTAAGCGCCGTGGCTGAGCTGACAAAAGAAAAAGATGGTTTCTTTATTACATTTACAATTCACGAAGGTCCCTCATATGACTTTGGTCAAATTGATGTACGCCTAGATGCTATTGATGAAGACCTAGACCGTGACGAAATTCTAAGCACATTAGAAGTTAAAAACGGTAACGTTTACAACGGTGCTTTGGTCGAAGAAGATATGGAAAAATTAACAACATATCTAGGGAATAAAGGTTTTGCCTTTTTGGATGTTCGCCCTCAATTCCGTCAAGATGAAGCGGCACGCACAGTGGACGTAACATACGACATTGTTCCAGGACCACGTGTTTACGTAAACCGCATTAACATTCAAGGTAACGACCGCACACGTGACTATGTGCTGCGCCGTGAAATGCGTTTTTCTGAAGGGGATGCATTCTCTGCAAGTAAGCTTACACGTTCTAAAGACCGCTTAACTTACTTAGGCTTCTTTGAAGATGTTAATGTAAGACATCAAGAAACAGGTATTCCAGATAAAGTGGATATTGATGTAAACGTGAAGGAACAAAGCACAGGTGAATTTAACATTGGTGCTGGTTTCTCTAGTTATGATGGTCCATTGGCAAGTGCTGAAGTTAAAGAGAAAAACTTCCTTGGTAAAGGGCAAGAAATGAACTTTTCTATGAGCGTTTCTGGTCGTCGTCAGGACTTTAATTTTGGATTCACAGAGCCATACTTTATGAATAAAGAATTAAGCGCAGGTATTGATATCTTTAATGAAGAGCGTGACTACCAAGATGAATCTTCTTACGATACAAAACGTGTGGGTGCGTCCCTTCGTTTTGGTGTGCCTTTAACAGAATATGCGCGTGACTTTGTAACTGTAGGTATTAAGAAAACTGAAATTACAGGCATTGATTCAACAGCGTCTCAATTTATTCGTGCAGAAGAAGGTGAGAAAACTGCTATTTTCTTATCTAATGCCATTACGTATGATACACGTGACAGCCGTTTAACACCAACAAAAGGTTTCAAGGCACAAGGTTCATTAGAATATTCAGGTTTTGGTTCTGATATTGAATTTTTGCGTGGTCGCATTGGCGGTTCTTGGCATAAAGAAATTCGTGATGACTGGGTGTTCACAGTTGCTGGTGAAGCGGGTGCTATTTGGGATATTAATAACGACATTCCACTTTATGAAATGTTCCAGCTTGGTGGAAACAACGGTTTACGTGGTTTCGACTTCTCGGGTATTGGCCCACGTGACGCCACAAACGACGATGCTTTAGGTGGTAAATACATGCTATCCAACACATTGGAACTTAGCTTCCCAATGGGTGCTCAAATGAAAGAAATGGGTATTAATGGTTTAGTGTTTGCCGACGGTGGATTTGTAACTGAGTTTAAAGAAAACAATTCCAGTGTGATTGACTCTAAAACTTATCGTGCTAGTGTAGGTATAGGTGCTTACTGGCGTAGCCCACTCGGCCCACTACGTTTCGAGTTTGCTTTGCCTGTTTCAAAAGCGAAAGAAGATAGAACAAAAATCTTCAGCTTTAACTTTGGTACAAGATTTTAATTAAGGTAAATAAAAAGGGTAAAACTTATGAAAAAATTAGCCTCTATTTTTGCAATCTTCGCTGTTTTAGCAATGCCAGCTATGGCTGAAACTAAAATTGCGGTTATTGATATGCAAATGGTAATGAATGGAACTGAAGCGGCTCAAGATACCCAAGAAAAGTTGCGCCAAGAAGGTGAAGAGGCAAACAAGCGCTTTGCTGAAATGGAAGAAAGCTTCAAACAGCGTGTTGAAGACCTACGCCGCAAAAAAGAAATTTTAAGTGAAGAAAAATACTTAGAAGAAGAATCTGAACTGCGCAAACTTTATCGTGATCAACAAAGCGAAGTTCAAAGCGTGAACGAACGTTTGTCACGTGAATACAAGCGTGTTCAAAAGCAGATTAGCGACGAAGTAGATGATATTGTTCAAGACCTTGCTAAAGAACGTGGCTACGATGCTGTTTTACGCCGTGGATACTTGATGTATGCTTCAAAATCGGTTGATATTACAGAAGAAGTACTTAAACGTGCGGACAGTGCTTTGAAAAAGAAAATGTCTAAAAAAGGTCTGTAATATAAGATATGCCAAGACCATTTCATAAATACAAAGGGCCTTTTAAGGTGAAAGACCTAGCGGATACGCTGGGTCTTTCTTACGCTGGCGATGGTGAAAAACTGGTGCACGATGTCAACACGCTTTCAGTGGCCACACCTGATGACTTAAGTTTTTTAGACAACGTAAAATATGCAAGCCAGCTTGAAGAAACAAAGGCAGGCGTGGTGGTTTTAAACCAAAAGCACGAAAGTAAAGTGCCAAGTGGTTGTGTTGCCATTTTAAGCGACATGCCCTATGCCGATTATGCTAAAATTTTAAACCTGTTTTACCCTGTGGAAAGTGCAGGGGTTATTCATCCAACGGCTGTGGTGGAAGCAACAGCATCCATTGGTCAAAACGTCAGTATTGGTGCGAATACTTATATTGGTGAAGGCGTGGTCATTGGCGACCATTCTATCATTGAAGCAAATGTAACCATTACATGTGCACACATTGGGCATCACACTATTATTCACAGCGGTGCTGTGATTGGTGGCGACGGTTTTGGCTTTGCTTATGATGGTCAAATGGTTCACAAGGTGCCACAAATTGGCATGGTTAAAATTGGTAACTTTGTTGAAATTGGCTCTTGCACAACGGTGGACCGAGGCTCGCTTGAAGATACAGTTATTGAAGACTATGTTAAAATTGATAACTTGGTACAAATTGCGCACAACGTAAAAGTGGGTATGGGCACTCAAATTGTTTCTCAATCGGGTGTTGCAGGCAGTACAAAAATTGGTAAAGGTGTTATTATTGGCGGGCAATGTGGTATTGTTGGCCACATTGAACTAACCGATGGCGTGATGATTGCAGCACGCTCGGGTGTAACCAAAACCTTAACAACCAAAGGCACATATGCAGGTTTCCCTGCAGTTGAATTTAGACAATGGAAAAAACTTCAAGCGGTTATAAGCCGTTTGGTTAAGTCGAAGGAAAAGTAAAATGGCGACAGATTATATTGTAAAAGACCTTATACCGCACAGAGACCCTATTTTATTGGTGGACGAAATTGTAGCTGCTGAACCAAGCAAGTTTATTAAAGCAACAAAACTTGTTAAAGAAGATGAAGAAGTGTTTAAAGGGCACTTTCCATCACACCCTGTATGGCCAGGCGTTTATGCAGTTGAAGCCATTGCACAAACAGGCGCTTGTTTGGTGAATATTTCGCTTGAAAAATGCGCAAAAGATACTATTTTCTACTTCATGTCTGTGGACAGTGCAAAATTCCGTGCACCTATTTTACCAGGTGAATTGCTGGAAATGGAAGTGGAGCAAATTAAAATGAGAGGTACAATCTTTAAATTTAGTGGTCACATTAAAGTAGGTGACCAGCTGAAAGCCGAAGTTGCTTTCACAGCTAAAGTTGAAGATGTTTAGGGGAAAGTAATTTAATGTCAGCGGTTATTCATCCAACAGCCATTGTGCACGAAGGCGCAACTTTAGGTCCAAATGTTCAAATTGGTCCATACTGCATTGTTGATGCAGAAGTTGAAATTGGCGAAGGCACAGTCCTTCAAAGCCATGTAGTTGTAAAAAACAATACAACAATGGGTAAAAACAACATTGTGTACCCATTTGCATCATTAGGGCAAGTACCACAAGATTTGAAATATGAAGGCGAAAAAACAACGCTGATTATTGGCGATGGCAACACAATTCGTGAATCGGTAACCATGAGCATTGGCACAAATGGTGGCGGTGGCGTTACTAAAATTGGTGATAATAACTTATTTATGGCACTTGCCCATGTGGGACACGACACACAAGTAGGCAATGGAAACGTGTTTGCCAACGGTGCAACCCTTGCAGGACACGTTGAAATTGGAAACAACGCAACGCTGGGTGGTTTATCGGCTGTGCATCAGTTTACCCGCGTGGGTGACTATGTCATGGTGGGTGGTATGACAGCAGTGGACCGTGATGCAATTCCTTATGCCGTGGTTTCAGGCGGTCGTGGTGTGCTTGCAGGTTTAAACCTGCGTGGCTTAAAGCGTCGTGGGTTTGATAAAGCACGCATTGCACGTATCCGTGAATATTACAGCCTTATTTTTGAAGACCAAGAAGGCACTTTAGAAGAACGTATGCAAGCCCTTTGGCTTGAAAATCAAAACTGTGAAGACATTAACCTGTGGCGCGACTTTATTAAAGGTTCGTCACGTGGAATGAGCATGCCTTCACGTATTTAAAAAGAATATAAATATATGCAAGCAACACAAAAAATTGGAATTATTGCAGGTGGCGGCACATTGCCCGACCTGTTGGCAAACCATTGCCAAAAAGAAGGTATTCCTTTTTATGTTGTTGTGTTTAAGGGTCAGCCAAAGCCTGAAGGTTTAGATTCTTACCATATTCACAGTACAGAATTGGCTTTAGGGCAGGTAGGTAAAGTGGTAGACACTTTTAAAGAAAAACAAGTAACTCATGTGGTTATGGCGGGTAACCTAGAAAAACCTTCTTTGTTTGACTTGAGATTGGATATGCCAGGGTTGAAGCTTATAAATCAAGTGCGCCGTAAGCATGATGATGAAATTTTATCGACCATTTGCACATTTCTTGAAAAAGAAGGTTTTGTGGTGATGGGTGCCCATGAACTTGCACCTGAAATTATTATGCCAAAAGGCTTACTGGGTAAAGTAAAACCAAGCGAAGCGCAGTTGTCTGACATTGCGATTGGTTTAGAAGCTTTAGAACATATTAGCGCTTTAGATATTGGTCAGTCTATCATTGTGAAAGATGGTGTTGTGCTTGGCGTTGAAGCTGTTGAAGGCACAACCAAGCTTATTGAGCGTTGTGCCACTTTGCGTGGTGGTAAAAATAAAGGCGGCATTTTAATTAAAGCGGCCAAAAAAGGGCAAAACTTAAAAGTGGATATGCCAACCATTGGCGACCAAACCTTAGAAAGGTTGGCCGAATTAAAATTTGATGGATTAGCCGTTTTATCGGGTAAGTCTTTATTCATTGGGCAAGAAGAATCTTTAAAAATTGCCAATAAAAATGGTTTGTTTGTATGTGGGGTTGACGAAAATGGTCAATACGCCTAAACGTCCACACATCATGCTAATTGCTGGCGAAAGTTCGGGTGACTTACTTGGCGCTGGGCTGATGGCTGAATTAAAACAAAAATACCCTTATGCCACTTTTGTAGGTGTTGGTGGTGACAAAATGAAAGCCCAAGGGTTACGTTCTGTTTTTGATATGGAAGAACTGAACGTGATGGGTATTTTTGAAGTTTTACCTAAAATTCCAAAGCTTTTAGGGCGCCGTAATGAACTTATTGAAGTGATTAAAACCGAACAGGTTGATTTGCTCATAACCATTGACGCACCAGATTTTTGCTTGCGTGTGGCGCAAAAAGCGAAGAAGAAAGCAGGGGTGAAATGTGTGCACTATGTCAGCCCTTCTGTTTGGGCTTGGCGTCGTGGACGTACCTTTAAAATGGCAAAGTTTTTGGACCATATTTTGCTGTTGTTCCCCTTTGAAGTGGAAATTTATGAAAAAGCGGCACTGCCGTGTACTTTTGTGGGGCACCCCGTTGCGGAACGCTTAAGCTATTTAAGCCCTAAAAAGTTAACCTTCCCTGAAGGTGATCCTTATTTGGCAATTCTACCAGGTAGCCGCCGTGGTGTTATTTCACGCATGTTCCCTGTTATGATGGAAACATTCCGTAACTTGCAACAAGAAATCCCAAATCTGAAAGGGGTTATGCCTTTGGTGCATGAGCATCATAAAAAATGGTTGGAAGAATTTGGTGGCAGCTTAGAAGGGATTGAATTCGTTTCTGAAGATAAGCGTTTTGATGCCTTGGCAAAGTGCCAAGCGGCTATTGCAACCAGCGGAACTTCAAACCTAGAACTTGCGATGATTGGACTGCCAACGGTTGTGGGCTATAAAATGTCCGAAAATACATATAAAATTGCTTCAAAGTTGGTGAAAGTTCCATACATTAGCCCTGTAAACTGGGTGCTGGAAGAAAAAGCATTGCCAGAATTTATTCAAGATGAAGCCACGGCTGAAAACTTTAAAACAGCGCTAATGCCACTGCTACGTGACACGAAAGACAGAGAATACCTTGCTTTAAGGCTGCTTCACACAAGGCAAAAACTTTTACTGAAAAACAAAACACCATCTCAGCGTGCCTGTGAAGCGGTTTCTCAGTTTCTATAATTCCCCATTCAAATTCTCAAAAGCTATTGAATTTAATGAATTTATAACCATCTGCCTATAAAATTGGCACGTTTTATGCTTCTTAACCTATCAAACCGATTCAAAATGGGAGAGAAGAGAATGAAAACGACAGTTGCTGTAAGAGAAAAACTACAGGAAGTACAAGTAGAGCGTAAGCCTACGGTAAAGTCACTGCTAGATGAAATTTCAAAACTGCGTGAAGTTCTTGCCGACCAAGAAACGCAAATTCAAACGCTTACAAAGCAGGCCCTTGAAGACGCATTAACAGGTTTACCAAACCGACGTGCGTTTGAAACAGAAGTTGAAAAGTCTATTTCTTACTTTAAGCGTTATAACCGAAACGGCGCACTTTTACTGATTGATATTGATGCATTTAAAGGTATTAATGATACTTTAGGCCACCTTGCAGGGGACGCTTTGCTTAAACACCTTGCAAAGCAGCTTAAAAACCAAGTACGTGAAACCGACTTTGTTGCAAGGCTTGCAGGTGATGAGTTTTGTATTTTACTGCGTGAAGTTAGCCAAGAAGAGGCGATTCGTAAAGTTGATGAAATTGCAATGGCTGTAAGCTTGACACCATGCACATATGAGGGTAAAGACATTTACCTAAGCATTAGTGTTGGACATTGCATGTTTGGTGGTGCTTCTGGTGAGCAGGAATTACTGGATAAAGCCGACCGTGCTATGTACGCACATAAAAATGACCTAACTTTGATTGATAACTCTTGAAATATATTCATAGGTTCGCTATGTTAGATTGGTATACAATATAAAGGTGTGATGAGATGTTTGGAAAAAGAGGAAAAAGTTACAGAAAAGAAAGTCAGGCAAACTTGAATGACTTTAAAAACTTTGACGAAACTGATCCGTCTTTTGTTCAAATGCTTATGTCTCAGGTTATGGAACTGGAAGTTAAAATACGTGACCAGCAAAGCCTAATTGAATCTTTAGAAAAAGATGCCATGACCGATGCCTTAACAGGTCTTTCGAACCGCCGTGTTTTTGAAGGTGAACTTAAGAAATCGCTCGCTTTTGTCAAACGTTACAAGCGTCGCAGTGCTTTAATGTTTGTAGATGTCGATGCTTTTAAAAGCATTAACGACCAGTTTGGTCATTTAGCAGGTGACCATGCATTAAAGCTGATTGCCGATGTTTTAAAACAAAATACACGCCCAACCGATGTTGTTGCTCGATTAGGGGGTGATGAGTTTGCAGTTATTTTAAACGAAATTGATTCTTCTTATGATGTAACAGCCCGCGCGCGTGAGCTGGAAAGCATTGTTGCCCGCACACCGCTGGTTTTTGACCATAACACCATTCATTTAACGGCCAGCATTGGTTCTAAAACATTTGGTCAGCACGATTCTTTTGAAAGCATTATTGACGCGGCTGATCACAAAATGTATGAAAACAAAAGAAATCACAACAGTTAAGCGTTTCTATTTCCATTGCCTTCTTCGTTAATTACGTTTTTTGTTGTGTAGTCTTCCTCATTGAAAATAAAGATATATCTCGCTTAGTCATTGCAGTTGAGCTTTAGTTTTATTTTTTATTGAACTTTGCCTGTATACATATTATGTTGCCATTGTTATTTCACATTCATTTTTTCAAAAGGGTATATCCCCCTTAACCTTTGAGGAACATTTATGTTCAAATTTGATAATTACGTCGACGGTGCAAAGCCGTGGGTTATTGCCAGTTGGTTTTTAACTTCACTTCTTGTGGTTTGTTTTGTCTATACACTTTGTGCTGTATTGCCAATTGAATTTATTCCGAATATGTTGCCGTATAATCCATATATTGCATTGGCGGTGCCCATTTTAGCGCCCATTTGTATGGTTTTAAATTTTGTACTTAAAGTTGGGGGTGGCTATATGGAAGTGAATAACTTTCAGTGCGCTTCTAGCAAAAAGTATGGCTCTCGGTTTAGCTTTTCTTTAACAATCTTTTTTCTATATACAATGTTTTCAACGCTTTTGGTTGTTTATGGTCTTATACCTGAAACTTGGATTGTTTCAGCGTATGTTTACAGCAGTGCCCTGAGCTTTATTTTGTTTTGGGTTTTACGCTGGATGATTGTTAAACAATTTAAAGCAGGTTGGGAAAAAATTCAGCTACGCAATGAAAAGGAACGTTTGTGGTCGATAGTTACAGCGATAACTTGCACAGGTAATAATCCTCTAAATGATAATTTTATGAGACAGTTAGACTTTTTAGAGAGGTCATTAAAAGAATCTTTAGACTATGACCAAGTTAAAAAAGCTGTTGTTGCAGTGCGTAAATTAGCTGGTGCTTTAGACTCTATGGATGAAATTTTAAACCAGAAAAACAATGGTTAAATGTCGAAATGAAAAAGCCTGCTTAAAGCAGGCTTTTTTGTGTTTTTACCGTAAAGTGTCAAAAGTAAAATTCCAACGCTTATAAGTATAATGCAGTCAAGCTGGCTCAGCTTGTTAGCGAAGTTCTTTATATTCTTCAGGTGTGTATTCGTTCACCTGAATCACATCAAGTTTCGCTTTTTCTGCTGCTTTAATCAGCTTCAATTCATCATCTGAAATGATGCCTTCTTTTTTCGCAAGCTTAGCCATTTCAAGCACAGAACCTTTATCAAGTTTACCAGTACGGCGTGCCTCCACCAACTTATGGCGTGCATCGGCAGCAGCCAATGTTTTTTCATAAGCGGATTCAAGCGCACCAAGGCCTGGCACTTTTGCTTTTGGTACAAAGACACCATCGCTCACCATTTCACGTATTTCTGGGTTGCTGTTTAACAACTTAACAACACGGTTTGATTGTTTGTCGCTTGGTTTTTTGTAGCATGCACCGTAAGGGAAGCATAGGAACTTCAACGTTTTACCAACCAACTTGCTTGGCATGTTGTCGCACAGGTCACGCAAGGCTGTTTCTGTGTTGTGAAGGCAGTTGGTCATCACCCAGTCCAGCATTGGAAGTTCTTCCTTGTTACGTCCACGGTCATTGTAGCGTTTCAGTGTAGCAGATGCTAAGAACTGATAAGCTAAAGCGTCCGCAAAGCGACCACTTAAACTCTCACGGAATTTTAAGCTACCGCCAAGTGTAAGCAATGCCACGTCTGTCATGAAGGCAAATACAGCACTAAAATGTGTCAGTGACTTATAGTACTTCTGTTCAGGGCCAACCACAGGGGCAGGGATAAACGCACCACATGTTAAACCATAGAAAATTGTGCGCACTTTGTTACGTACAAAATGGTTAATGTGACCGAACAAGTTTTTATCGAATTTTGCAACATCACCTGCAGCAATAGCTTCAATTTCGTTTTGCACAAATGGATGGCAACGAATAGCACCTTGACCGAAGATAATCATAGAACGTGTTAAAATGTTTGCACCTTCTACGGTGATCCCAATTGGGATAGAGTAGTAAGGGCGGGCGAAGATATTACGGTCACCACGGCAAATGGCCGCACCACCGAAGATATCCATCGCATCGTTTACACTTTTACGCATGGTTTCTGTGATATAAGCTTTCGCCACAGCGGATAGAACCGATGGGTTTTCTCCTTCGTCAATGGCGCCACAAGTTACTTGGCGTGCTGCATCAATCATGTAAGCAGATGTTGCAATGCGTACAAGTGGTTCTTGTACACCTTCAAAACGCCAGATTGGTAAACCAAACTGTTCACGCACATGTGTATAAGCTGTTGTTGCACGTGCTGAAAGTTTTGTAGCTGCAACAGAAAGAGACGGTAATGAAATACCACGTCCAGCCGCTAAACATTCCATCAGCATACGCCAGCCTTTACCAAGACCACTTTCTGCACCAATCACATATTCCATTGGAACAAACACATCGCTACCACGCACGGTGCCGTTCGGGAATGGAATGCCCATTGGGTCGTGGCGGTTACCAATTTCAAGGCCTTCAGTGTCACGTGGTAACAAGGCACATGTAATTCCAAGGTCCTTTTTGTCGCCTACTAAACCGTCAGGGTCGTAAAGCTTGAAAGCTAAACCAACCACAGAAGCCACAGGCGCTAATGTAATGTAACGTTTGTTAAAGTTTAGGTTAATACCCAAAACTTCTTTGCCTTTGAATTTACCTTTGGTGATAACACCTGTTGATAAACCGTTGGCAGCATCACTACCAGCTGTTGGCTCGGTTAAAGCAAAGCAAGGGATTTCTTTACCTTCAGCAAGGCGAGGGAGGTAGTGTTTTTTCTGTTCGTCGGTACCATAGTGAGAAAGAAGTTCACCAGGGCCAAGCGAATTTGGAACCATAACAATAACCGCAGCGGCTGGGCTTCGGCTTGAAATTTTCATAATAACAGCACTTTGTGCCGCAGCTGAAAAACCAAGGCCACCATGTTCTTTGGCAATAAGCATACCGAAGAATTTGTTCTTCTTAATGAAGTCCCACGCTTTTTTAGGTAGGTCACGGTTCTTAGAGATTTCTTCATCATCAAGCATAGCGCAAAGCTCTTCAACAGGGCCATCTAAGAAAGCTTGCTCATCTTTAGAGATTTTTTTGATGTTGTTGTTGAGGAACTTTTTCCAGTTTGGGCTACCTGAGAAAATATCACCATCGAAGCTAACAGAACCAGCTTTTAAAGCAATTTCTTCGGTTTCACCCAGTGTTGGAAGTGCACTTTTCATCAGTTTAAGTGCCGCACTTGAAATAAGTGGGCGACGCAGTGAAGGCACGGCAAACAAGCAGGCAATTGCAGCAACAATTACCACATATGCATTAAAAGCGGCTTGATGTTCCACACCTGAGTTGATCCATCCAGCTGCAATAATAATCGCAGCGGAAACCCAAGCAAGGAAACCTTTGCCAATGTACGCAAGGCCTAAAAAGGCAACAATGGCAAAAATAATGTAAGTTGTCATTTTTCTTATTCTCCCTTATTTTTTAGTTACGCAGCGGTTTGCCCTTGGTGAGCATGTGGTTAATACGCGCTTGCGTTTTCTTTGTTTTAGAAAGCCATAAAATGCCTTCTAATTCCAATTTCAACATATCTTCTTCGGTGATTTCTTCCGTAACGTCGGCGTTACCACCTGTTAAAATGTGTGAAAGTTTACCAGCAATGGTTACGTCATGCGGGGTTGCAATACCTTTAAGTGCAAAGTCATTTACACCAATTTTAAGGGCAGCCGCACCACCATGACCTGCTGGCTTGTAAACAAATGGTTCAGGCTTTTTAAAGTCCTTCGCCAGTTCCAATACTTTTTGTTTAGCACTGTAAAGCACACGGTCACGGTTCATGATGATGTCGTCGCCATCACGCAGAATGTTCATGTCTCGTGCTTCTTTTGCAGACGTTGCAACTTGTGCTGTTGCAATAGCTTCAAAGGCTTTCATTGGCCCAGCCATTGGACCTTTGTTTGTTTGGCCTTTGCGGTTTGCTTCACGACCAACCAATTCCTTACAGCCACCCCAAGCAGGTACTAAACCAACGCCAGCTTCAACCAAGCCAACGTATGTTTCAGCATGTGCGGTGAGGGCGTTACAGTGAAGAAGCACTTCGCAACCACCACCTAAAGCCATGCCTGAAGGTGCACCCACGATTGGTGCATCGGCATATTTCATGTTCATAAACGTTTTTTGACCCTTGCGGATAAACCAGCTTACAAATGGCCAAAGTTTAACCTTTGTTGCCATTGTCACAAGGCCAAGGTTTGCACCCACGCAGAAGTTTTGATCCTCATTGTAAATAACCATACCCTTGTACTTGCTTTGACCTTTCATTAGGTCAACCGCTTTGTTCATCACACTCATAATAAGTGGGTCCATCGCATTCATTTTAGAGTTAAACTCTAAACATAGAACACCGTCACCAATATCCCATAAGTTGGCACCTAAGTTGGCGCCTACAAATGGAATGCGGAAGTTTTTCTCGTAAACAGGTTTGCTGTTGCGCTTAATATCTTCAAGCAGTAGCACACCTTCAGGGCGTACAACGTCTTCATACATACCCGCAAGGCTTAAGAATTGAAGCTTCCCGCCTTCAACCTTATAAAGCTTTTTGCCAACGGCAATTTGCAAGAACTTTGGAACGTCGTAGCCAGTGGCTTTGAGTTTTTCAACAAAGTGCGTTACGCCAATTTTGTCGATCAGTTCAAACGGACCATATTTCCAGTTATAACCAAGGCGCATCGCACGGTCGACCAGTTCAATGTCGTCGGCAATTTCACCCACTAAGGAAGCAGCATAGCAAAGGGTGTTTGCCAACACGTCCCATGCGTATTTACCTTCTTTAGAGTCATGATCTACCAATGCACGTAAGCCACCTTTTTTAGAAGCTTCAGCTGCATCTGGCTTTGGACGTTTTGCTTTGCTGTATGTTCCGTCTTCTAGTGAAATAACTTCTTTTACTTTTTTACCACCGTCTGTATTAAGGCGGTAAAAGCCACCTTTACCTTTACGGCCTGTGTAGCCATCATCAATCATTTTAGAAAGAAGTTCAGGGGCGTCACCCAGTTGAATGAAAGGGTCACTTTCATGGAGTGATTTTTGGAAACTAGAGAAAATGTGTGGCATAAGGTCTAGCCCCACAAGGTCAATTAAACCAAACACACCTGTTTTAGGTACACCTGTTGGGCGACCCAGTAAAGCATCCGCTGTTTCTACATCAACGCCATGTTTAATGGCTTTGGTAACGGCGGCATGAATCCAGAAAGTACCAATACGGTTGGCAATAAACCCTGGTGTATCATGACAGTTTACTAAGCTTTTACCCATTTTATAGTCAATAAATTGAGTCACAGATTCAAGCGTTTCCTCTGCCACATGCTTACTTTTTACAATTTCCATCAAGCGCATGTAGCGTGGTGGGTTGAAAAAGTGCGTAATGAAGAAATGTTTTTTAAATGCATCTGATGCATCTTCTGTTAGCATTTCAAGGGGCAGGGTAGATGTGTTCGATGACACAACCGCACCCTTTTTAAGATGCTTTTCAATTTTTTTGTAAAGATCCTTCTTAATATCAATGTTTTCAATGACCGCTTCAATAATCCAGTCGCAGTCTTTGATATCTTTTAAGTTATCTTCAATGTTACCCACCGTCATAAACTTGGCGTTCTTTTTATGCATAAACGCTGCTGGTTTAGACTTCTTAAGCTTTTCAAGTGCGCCTTTTGCAACCACGTTACGGTCGTCTGCACCTTTTGGTACAATATCTAAAAGAAGCACTTCTGTTTCGGCATTGGCTACTTGGGCTGCAATGCCTGCACCCATGACACCTGCGCCAATAACAGCTACTTTTTTAATTTCAGACATTAGATAGCCTCCAGAACTGTTGCAATACCTTGGCCACCACCAATACATTGAGTGGCTAGGGCATATTTACCTTTTTCACGTACAAGCAGTTGCGCTGCTTTACCTGTAATACGTGCACCTGTGGTTCCAAGTGGGTGACCCAGTGCAATGGCACCGCCATCAATGTTAATTTTATTAATGTCTAGCCCAAGGTCGCGAATAACAGCTAAACTTTGTGAAGCAAACGCTTCGTTAAGCTCAATAACGTCAAGGTCGGCGGCTGTAATGCCTGCACGTTCAAGTGCTTTTTTGGCAGCAGGAACAGGGCCGATACCCATAATTTCAGGGTCACAACCAGCCACAGCGATTGATTTAATACGAGCCAGCGGCTTTAGCTTGTTTTCTTTTGCGAAATCTTCACTGCAAACAAGTACAGCGCAAACACCGTCTGTGAGCGGTGAAGATGTACCCGCTGTTACTGAACCGTCTTCTTTGAAGGCTGGTTTTAAACCACCTAAGCCTTCCGCTGTTGTTTCAGGGCGAATACATTCATCTTCGCTGATGGTACGGTTACCGTCTTGAATTGGGATAATTTCATCTTTGAAGTTACCAGCTTCACGCGCCTTAGCTGCTTTTTTGTGGCTAAGCGCTGCAAACTCATCCATTTCTTCGCGTGTGAGCTTATATTTGTCTACCACGTTTTCAGCTGTTTCGCCCATGCCCATGTAAGCTTCAGGCATTTTTTCAAAAAGCCCTGGGTGTGGCATTGGGTTAAAGCCTGTCATCGGTGTACGGGACATGTTTTCCATACCTGCACAAATGAAAGCATCGCCTGCACCCATTTGGATCATACCAGCGGCATTGTGAATGGCCTGCATGGAAGAACCACAAAAACGGTTAAGCGTACAACCCGCCACAGACTTAGGCAGCCCTGCAAGGAAACACACCAAGCGTGCAATGTTAAAGCCTTGCTCACCTTCAGGGAAGGCGCAACCCATAATAAGGTCTTCAATTTTTGCAGGGTCAACTTTTGTTTTCTTCACAAGTTCTTTAATAACTTGACCGGCCATTTCATCGGCACGAACGGTTTTAAGTGAACCTTTGTGTGCTGGTGTTAATGGGCTTCTGTAATATGCTGCAATAACAACGTTTTTCATTATTTTTGGTTCCTTTTTTCTTTTTCTTCAGCGATAAGCTCTTTTTTAGATAACTTACCGATGAGCGTTTTTGGTAGTTCGTCTCTAAATTCAATCTCCGCTGGTTTCTCAATTGGATTCAAGCGTGATTTAACAAACGTTAACAATTCTTCTTTAGTTATATGGGCATCCGCTTTCAATTTTACAAATGCCTTTGGTACTTCGCCTTTGTTATCGTCTGGAATGCCAATAACAATAACTTCTTCGACCATTTCATTTTTATAGAAGGCTTCTTCAATCATACGAGGGTAAACATTATAACCAGAAGTAATGATAATTTCTTTCAGGCGGTCGGTTAAGAAAACATATCCGTCTTCATCCATGTAACCCACATCACCTGTTTTTAACCAGTCATCAATAAGTGTTTCTTTTGTGGCTTCTTCTTTACCCCAGTAGCCTTTCATAACTTGCGGTCCACGAATGAAAACTTCACCGCGTTCGCCTGTTGGTAAAACTTTTTCGTTTTTATCAAGGTCACGAATTTCAACACATGTACCAGGAAGTGGAATACCAATGGCGTTTGGTTTACCACCTGTGTGTGGTGGGTTACATGTTGCCACAGGTGAGCACTCAGATAGTCCATAACCTTCTACCATTTTACAGCCTGTTAAGTTGACAAAAGTGTCTCGTACTTGTTCTGGCAATGTTGCACCACCAGAAATACAATACTTCAGTGAACTTAAGTTATAGTTCAAAATATCTTTGTGGTTGTTAATGGCATTAAAGATGGTTGGAACACCTGGGAAAATGGTTGGCTTAAGTTTATGTATTGCTTTAAGAGTGTCGTCTAAGTTAAAGCGTGGATACATAATAATGCGTGAAGCTGTGTGAATGGCTAAGTTCATGACAGCGGTCATCGCAAAGACGTGGAAGAATGGTATAACGCCTAAAAAGCGTTCGCCATTTTCGTCAACATCGCCCAGCCACAAGCGTACTTGTGCAGCATTGCTGTAAACATTTTCATGGGTAAGCATGGCACCTTTAGGTACACCTGTTGTACCACCTGTGTACTGAAGCAATGCAATATCATTTTCAGGGGATATTTCAACCTTTGTAGGTTGACCATCATTGGCAATAAGGTTGGTAAACAAAATATTTGTATTGTTTTCTTCAATGGTAGCCAGCTCTTTACCTTTAAACAGTTTAAATAAAATGCTTTTAACACAGGAAAGGGCACCTGGTAGTGAACAAACCACAATTTTAGAAAGCTGTGTATGGTCAACTGACTTTTCAACTTTTTCGTAAATGGCTTCCACATCGAGCGTGAACATCAGGCGGATACCACTGTCGTTAATTTGGTATTCCAACTCTTCTTGTGTGTAAAGTGGGTTAAAGTTTACAACTGTGCAACCTGCTTTCATGGCACCAAAATATGCCGCAATATAGTAAGGGCAGTTTGGTAGGCATAAGCCAATACGGTCACCTTTTTTCATGCCAAGGTCTTGCAAACCTTTGGCAACTTGGTTGGCCATTCTCATAATTTCGTCATAGGCGTATTCACGTCCTAAAAAGTCCGCACATATGCGGTCAGGGTGGTTTTCTGCAGCTGTTTCCAGTAAGCGGTAAACAGGTTGTGATTTTGCAGTGAATGCCCAGTTCATATTTTCTGGATATGACTTTTCCCACAGATGTGGCTTCATACTTTTTGCAGTGTGACTCATGATGCATCCTTATTTTTTGTTGCTTTTTTGGCATCTTTTACGAATTGTATCAAAAGTTTATGGGTTTCGCCAATATTGTCATAAATAATGCCGTGTCTTGCCGTATCTATCATATGTACGACTTTTTCTTTAATGTTCAGTGCTTTAAATAAAACTTTAGCGGCTTTAGGGTTTACCACAGGGTCTTCTGTTGCTTGAATAATCGTAACAGGGCATGTGATGTATTGCAGGCGCTTTTTAACGCTTTGCACAAGGTAACGCAGTTCATTTAAGGCCGAAACAGGCATGGTTGCGTAGTTGGTTTTTGGGTAAGCCGACTTGTTTGGTTTAAATGGAACCAAACTTTCAAGTTTTGGTATCACACTAAACAACTTATTAATGAAGTGAAGCAGGGGCACAAGGTGCATCATCTTATCTTTTAAAATAAGAGGGGTGCAAACACTGGCAACACCTGCAAGTTGTTTAGGGTTGGTAGATGCATGCCTTAAAGCAAGTGCACCACCACCACTAAAGCCAATGATATAAATTTCATCGCAAAATGCGCTTAAAATTTTGTAGTTACGACGCACAGAGCCTAACCACTGTTCATGTGTTCTGCTATCTAAGTCCCAAGGGCTGGTGCCGTGACCGCTAACACGCATACCTAAAACAGCGTGGCCTTCTTTATGAAGTTTTATGCCCAGTTCAGAAAGTTCACCAGGTGATGATAAGAACCCATGGATAAGAAGCACACCTTTTTTGGCCTTTTTCTTTTGAGGCAGAAGGTAAGGGTCGGTGCTTTCGGTTATGGTTTCTTGTTTGTTAATTTCTTCGTGGCGCTTTTTGCTGTAAAGCTCTTTGTTGTAGGCTGTTGCACGAATTTCATCGTCAAACATTAGCAAAGCTAGTTCGCGTTCGTCATATTTATCAATCTTTTTAATGGTTTCTAAAATTGTTTTTTTAACTTGAGTGACAGGCGCAATTTCGTTTACACGCATCTTAATTGGGTTTTCCATGCGCACAAGGTTCGAGTCCCCATCGGTGAGTACTTTATCTTGGAAATAATAATTTTTCGCATCTTCTTTAATGAGGCCAGCTAGCTTATTGGTGCGAATGTTTCGCTTTAATAAAAGGCTTTTACCACGGTATAAGTTTTTATAGTCACGTGGCCTAAAGAAACTGCTATGCAAGTGAACTTTAGGGTCTTCTTGAAGTTTTTTGAAGGAGATGTATATCATTTTATGAAAAACATCCTTTGGAAGGCTGAAAACCTCCTGTTTCATAAGTTCTGTTATGGTTGTGGCTGTAATGTGGGCCAAGTTTACGGTAACACCGTCGTAAAGGTGCTCCATATATTGGTCACGAATTTTGTCGGTTTCTTTTGAAATAAACTGCGCAAGAAGTTGTTCCGACCATGTGTCCGCTTGGTGTCTTAAACTGAACAGTTCATCAAGGGAGTTTACACCCAAGAAATACTTTTTAAGAAGCATACGTTCCCACCAGTGCCAAGTTTTATGAATTTCAATGGGTTCAGCAAATCGAATGTCCATGTCGGTGTCTTTTAAAAGGATATTCCCTTCAATGACAATTTCTTCCAACGCCGATTGAGGGAGCTTTTTAACAAAGAACTCAGCTAATTTGGTTGCAATGTTATCGCTGACACGAATTGGGTAAAACGTAATGGTGCCTGGCACAATGTTTGTGGGCTTGTTGGCTTGTTTTAAAAGCTCTTCAACCGATTCAAGCTCGAGTGATTGACGCCATCTTTCAAGCCTTTCCATGTCACCGTCTTCGTGAAGGTCCTTAATACGGCGTTTGAACAGGTCAAGCGTGAGCGCTAAAATGGCAGCGCCTCGGTGGTGTTTACGAAAAGCCATGGCTGTTTTAGAGAAAACACCATACTTACCGCTATCGTCCATAACACGGCGGTCCTTAATCATGCCACCTTCTGGGAAAATAACAACTTTACGTCCACGTAAAATTTCGGAAGCCAAGAACGGTAATAAACCAGGCAAGTCATTAGGTACAGCACCGCCACCGCGCATAAACTTAGAGAGCTTCTCGCTGGCGTCGAACAATTCAGCGTGGGCAATGGTTCTGGTGTAATAGCCACCTTGTTTATAAAAAATGTAAGGCGGAATGCCTGTTTCAAAGCGGGCAAAATGGTTGAAGAGGAATATTTGACCATCTTCAAGCGTGTTGTCATCTAAATGAACATGAACTTTAAGGCCGAAATTGTCTTGCACACGGTCAAAGTTTTTCACACACCAGTCGTAGGTTTCTTTACTGCATGCGTAATATTCGTTTAGGTTTGTTGGGTCTATGTCTTTTTTTTCTTCGTCGCTCATTTTCAACCGTTCGTTAAGGGTCTTTTTATTTTTCTTATTCCTTATAGGAAGGTGCATTAAATGCTTTTGTGACTATTATAGACTATTTGCCGAAGAATTGTGCAACTGTTTTTTTGACAACAAAAAAAAGCCTCCCAGAAGAGAGACTTTTTTGTCGATAATTGTGGTTAGTTAACGTACTGATTCAGCCACGCTTTAACTTTACCCCAGAAAGAGGTTGTGTAGCCTTGCGCATGAACGTTTTTAAACGCACGGTCAATGGTTTCAAGTTGGTATTTAAAGCGTGAACCTTGATCACCGTTTAAATAGTCAGCGACAAATTCTTCATAGCTGACAGTTTTAATGCCGACAATTTTCCCACCAACTTCAATGTTGTTGAACTGTTCTTTGGAAAGAACGATGTAACGTTCAAATGCAACACGTTTAATGGGGAAGGCACCGTATGGTGTATTCAGTGGTTCTGCCATGGCTTCAGCTGGATATTCACAAATACTGAAAGAGCTTACTTTCACACACCCGCTTACATTAATATTCAGCATGTTTTTGGCGTGCACATCTGCAAGCTCAGCAAATGAACATGGGCCTGAAACAAGACCGCCGTTAAACCCACCAATCAGGCATGTTGGACCATTTTCGGGAATAGCATTTGGTACATCGCCTTGCGGTAAAATGCCTAAAATGAGCTGACCATCTTCAGTGAACGGAATGTTGGTGGCACTAAAAGCCAACCACGTTTGTACCATTTGGGTGCGTAACTCGGCAGGTGCGGTTTTTAAGGTTTCAGTAATAGCTTCATTTGATAAAGCATTTTGATCACACATAGAATGTTCTCCATAGTTGTATGTGTAAAAAGGGAAATGTGTTTCGATTAAATCGGATATAGTTATAGGTGTTTTAAATGAAAAATCAAGGGGGAAGGGTTATTTAAACATCACTGAAATGTGGTTTTCTTCAGCGTTACCTTCAATTTCTTCAATAGTAACAGCTTTTTTGAGTTGTTTTTCTAGAATATCACGCAGAACAATAAGGCGTTCAATCACAACTGTTCGGTTGCCTTCAGGTAGCTTGACAAGGAAATTTGTAACATTTTGAGATTTAGCGGTTTTAAGCAGGTTGCGTAAACCTGTTGCATCTTCAGTTGCCACCCAGCGGTTTTGCTTTTGGTAAACAAGGTCATATGTTTCCTTCGCAAAGGCTGGTGTTGTTAAAACTGTGAATGTGAGTGCTAAAACCGCTAAAATTCTCATAGATCTTTTAACTCCTAATCCTTATTGGCTCACGTAGGCACTGCCTAAAGCCGCTTTAATGCTTGATTCATTAATAGTAATACTTGCTTGGTTACGTTTGTAAAGCATGTATTGAGCAAACAGGTCTTCTTGCCATGCGTTTGACATTTGGCTTTTGAAGATGTTGAGCTCTGTTTCGTCAGGGTTTTTGTCTTCAATTTTAACAAGTTCAACCAATGCCATGCCGTCTGGTGTGCTTACAAGTGAGCTAAGCGCTTGACCTTCTTTCATTGCAAATAATAGGTTGATGTGCATTTGCTTAAGCCATGCAGGTGCACCTGTTGCATTGCGCTTAATGCCTGCTGTTTCAAACAGGTCTGATGACATATTGTGTGCCGCAGCAACTTTGCTTAAGCTGTTTTTGTTTTGACGTTCAATCAGAAGTTCTTGCGCTTTGTCAGCGACCATTTTTTGTTTTTTAGCATCTGTGATTTCGCTGATAATTTGTTCACGAGCTTCATCAATGGAAAGGGTACGCTCGGCGTTTAGTTTGTTCAGTTCTGCAAATACAGTAACCGTGTCTTGACCTTCTACTAAAATAGGGTCTGAAACTTGGCCTTCGTTTAGGTCGAACACAACAGGTAAAACATCGGTTGCAAAGGTTACATTGCTGTTAATGCGTTTTACTTCTGTGTATTTGTTTGATATTAGGTTAAGTTCTTTTGCAATGGTTTCAAGTTTTTGACCAGCTGCAATTTTATCTTCTACTTGGTCTAACATATCGTAATAAACATCTTCAGAGCGCTCAAGTTTAAGGTCCGCAATGATAGAGTTTTTAACTTCATTAAATGTTTGTGGTTTTTCAGCTTGAATCTCTGTGACTTGAATCACGTGGTAGCCAAATGGTGATTTTATAGGTTCACTAATAGCACCAACTTCAAGGTTGAAGGCTGCATCTGAAAAGGCTTCCACCATGTCAGCATACACGAAGAATCCAAGGTCACCACCTTTGTTTTTTGTGAAAGTATCTGTGCTTTTTTCTTTTGCAAGGGTTGCAAAGTCTGCACCTTTATCAAGCTGGTTAATAATATCCATAGCTTCATCTTCACTGCTGACAAGAATGTGACGTGCTTGGCGTTCTTCTTCGCTTGCAAAAGCTTCCGGGTTGTTATCGTAAACTTCTTTTGCTTCTGCTTCTGTAACAGTTACGCGGTCTTTCAGCTTATCTGCACGCACTGCAAGGGTTGTAAAATTACGCGTTTCTTCAGCTGTAAAACGGTGGGAGTTACTGTCATAGTAGGACTTAACTTCAGCAGGTGTAATGGCAGGGATATCACCAATGTGACTTTCATTAACCATTAAGCTGCGAATTGTCATGTCGGCATTAATATGCTTAAACAGCTTAACAAGGTAGTCGTCTTGATTGATGTTTGTGTTGAAAATGTTGTAAAGGTTTTGTTTTACAGCTTCTTCTTTTAATACTTTTTCGTAGCCTGGTGTGCTGAAACCATAGTTGGAAACGCTGGCACGATAAACTTCTTTATTAAAGTTGCCGTTTTCATCATGAAAGGCTGGGTTGTTTACAATTTGCGCACGCAAGCCAACAGGTGAAGCTCTAAAACCAAGGGAATGTGCTTCATCTAAAGCCAGTTTCGATGTGATTAAGCGGTTCACCGTTGTGTTACCAAGTTGCATGGCATTTAAGAATTCTTGGGAAAGTTTTCCACCGAATTGCTTTTCAGCTTCTTTCAGACGGAAGTTATATTCTGTTTGTAGTTCACTAACAGATACTTTTTCACCGTTGACTTCAATAGCAATTGACTTTGGCGTGTTTACAAAATAGCTGTTGGCACCCCATGTTAGGAACGATGCTGCAAGTAAAACCATAAATACTTGAGCGAACAATTTCTTAGCGTTTTTAAACATATTTTTATTCCAGAATTCTTAGTTAGGTTATTTATGTCCGTGCAGATAATGCCAATGTTTGTTAAGATATGCAAGTTAAGTTATATATATGACGATTATTTCAGCAAAAAAAGAAGGGGGTTATATGCCAAAAACGCTAACAGTTGCCAATTGGAAGATGAATGGAAACAGAAAACTGTGGAAAGAGTTGGCCCGTGAAGTAACGGCAGGCATGTCCGAAATTAACACAAAAGTTGTTCTTGCAACGCCAGCTGCAGCATTTGCTGATGTAAGTAGCTTTTTGAGTGAACATTCGAAGGTTTCGCTTGGCGCACAAGATATTCATCAACAAAGTTCGGGTGCACACACAGGCGACATTAGCGCTGAAATGGTTAAAGACTTTGGTGGGAAATACACACTTGTTGGACATAGTGAGCGTCGCTTGGAACACCACGAAAAAGGATTTTTACTGAATGATAAAGTAAAGCAAGCTATTAAAGAAGGGCTTGTTCCTATTTTTTGTTTTGGAGAGTCCTTAGGTCAAAAAGAAAATGGCCGCACTTTAAGTGTTTTAGAGGAACAAGTGAACGAAGCTTTAGAAGGCGTTGTTTTAAAAACAGGGGAAGAACTTGTTTTAGCTTATGAACCTGTTTGGGCCATTAGCTCATCTGCTGGGTCATTAGGGCGTGAGCCTTCAGAAGGGGAGCTTTCAGAAGTGTTTGAATTTATTTATAAATTGTTGTTGGAGCGTTTTGGTGAAAGTGTGGCGTCAAACGTAAAACTTCTCTATGGTGGTTCTGTTAAGGCAGATAATGTTGCAAAAATTATTTCAAACCGTTATATTGCAGGCGTGTTGGTTGGCGGCGCAAGCTTAAAAGCGGACAGTTTCCTTGCAATTGCAAGGGGTGTAGCGTCAAAACCAAATGAAGTTTAAATAAAGGATTTTTACAAGCTCATGCTTTTAGCTAATATTTTATTGTTCTTCAACATCACTGTTTCAGTGTTGTTGGTGATTGTTATTTTACTACAACGTGCATCTAGTGGCCTTGGTGCTTTAGGTGGTGGCGGTTCTTCTGCTGCATTTAGTAGTGCAAGTGCTGGCAATGCACTTACAAAGGCAACGAAATATTTAGCAATTATGTTTTTAGGTTCTTGCCTTTGGCTAGCTGTTGAATTGGGCGGTAAAGGTCGTCACACAAGTATTGTGGACCAGACGGTTGAAAGTGTTATTCCTGTAGAACAAGCAGCTGAAGATGCTGCGCTTCCAACAGTACCAATGACATTGCCA
The DNA here is from genome assembly GCA_002689455.1 of Magnetococcales bacterium. GTDB lineage: Bacteria > Pseudomonadota > Alphaproteobacteria > UBA2136 > UBA2136 > UBA2136. The sequence continues at coordinate 34,014 of NZGE01000036.1, forward strand.
GAAGCGGAAGGTTCAAATGTTGCTGAATAAAATTGCAATGTAACACGCATTCAAAAGGCCAGCTCCAATAGGGGTTGGCCTTTTTCCTTTGAGGGTGAAAAAAGAAAAATTCAATTTAACGTAGATTTTTAAAACTAAATTTGTTTAAAATAAAATAAAACGGGGTTCGTTCAAAATGCCAAAGAAAATCAAAAATCTTAAAAAAACCAATTATATTTTCGTAACAGGTGGTGTTGTTTCATCTTTAGGTAAGGGGTTAACAGGGGCTTCTTTAGCGGCTGTTTTACAAGCCCGTGGTTTTAGCGTTGTGATGCAAAAACTTGACCCTTATTTGAACGTAGACCCAGGTACTATGAGCCCACTGCAGCACGGTGAAGTGTTTGTAACAGAAGACGGTGCTGAAACCGACCTTGACCTTGGACACTATGAGCGCTTTACAGGTAATGCATGCAGTAAGGACAGTAACTACACCACAGGCCGTATTTATATGGATATTCTTACAAAAGAACGTCGTGGGGATTATTTAGGCGCCACTGTTCAGGTTGTGCCACATGTAATAGGGGCTATTTGCGATGCAATCCGCACCAATGAAGGTGTGGCCGACTTTGCCATTGTTGAAATTGGCGGCACTGTGGGTGATATTGAGTCACCCGCTTTTTATGAGTCCATTCGTCAATATGCATATGAAGTTGGGCGTGACCGCTGTTTGTTTATGCATCTCACCCTTGTGCCTTACCTTAAAACGGCAGGAGAAGTTAAAACAAAGCCAACACAGCACAGCGTGCGCGAGCTTTTAAAGCTGGGTATTCAAGCAGATGTATTGGTTTGTCGAAGTGACCGTGATATCCCAGAACCAGAACTTAAAAAAATGGCAATGTTTTGCAACGTTCCAGAAAACCATGTGATTGCATGTAAGGACAGCGACAGCATATACAGAGTGCCAATGAACTTGCATAAAGCAGGGCTAGATGAAGCGGTGATGGATTACTTTAACCTTGGTTCTCCAATGCCAAACTTATCTGATTGGGATAAATGCGCCGATACCTACTTAAACCCTAAAGGCGAAGTGAATATTGCTGTTGTGGGTAAATACACAAGCTTGAGCGATGCGTATAAGTCGCTTAATGAAGCTTTAATTCATGGGGGTATTGCAGAAGATGCGCGTGTGAATATTCAATTTGTCGACTCTGAAGCTTTAGAAAATTATTCCGAATCTGAATTTTCCAAAACATTTGAAAATGTAGGCGGTATTTTAGTACCAGGTGGTTTTGGTGGGCGTGGCACGGAAGGTAAAATAAAAGCGGTGCAATTTGCCCGTGAAAATAATGTGCCATACTTTGGCATTTGCCTTGGCATGCAAATGGCGGTGATTGAATATGCCCGCAACGTGGCTGGAATTGAAGACGCAGGGTCTTCCGAGTTGGGGGATTATCAAAACCCTGTTATTGGTTTGATGACTGAATGGCAAACAGATGAAGGTGAAACGAAACGGGATTCAAAATCGGACCTTGGCGGCACCATGCGTTTGGGTTCATATCCATGCACACTTCAAAAAGGCACAAAAGCTTATGATATTTATGGTTCTGAAAACATTACAGAGCGCCATCGCCACCGTTATGAGTTTAACAATACCTATAAACAAAAATTAGAAGAATCTGGTTTGGTTTTCAGTGGCACAAGCCCTGATGGTACACTTTGTGAAATTGTTGAAATTCCTGAACATGCGTGGTTTGTGGCAGGGCCGGTTCACCCTAAGGTTAAGTAAAGCCCAAGGAAGCCACATCCGCTGTTTGCATCGTTTGTAAAGGCAGCCAAAGCGCAAGCAAACAATGTAAAAA
>NZGE01000037.1 GCA_002689455.1 Magnetococcales bacterium
AATATTAAGGGGTATATATTCTTATGGAAAACTGGAAATCTTGGTGGATGGTTGCTTTGTGCGCATTTCTAATGTCTTGGCTTGGCGACTGGGCCTTTGCTAACTGGCTTGCGGACGATTCTTGGATGACAGCTTGGGGCTGGGAAAACAAAGCTTGGTTTGCTTGGGAAACTATTATTGCTTACGCCTGGTTTGCACTTGCACTTACATTTATTTTCATCAAAGGTTACGAAGGTAAAAACTGGTGGGAAGGTGTACGTTTTGGTACATACATGTGGGCTATTATGCTTGGCGGATTTTGGATTGCAGGCATGGTTCCAGCAATGAATGCATGGGTATGGGCAGTTTCTATTTGGGCTGGCTTTGCACTTGTTGGCTGGGCAATGTGGTGGTCATACAAACCACAAGCAGCCGCTGCTTAATACATTGGCATTACAATAAAAAAGCCTCCAACAGGAGGCTTTTTTATTTCGCTAAAATATTTTTATTTCATCCACAATGGCATGAAGCATTGGATGGTTATAAGCCGAACCTTCTTTCAAGTGAAGCGCAGAACGAACATTCATTTTATAAGCCAAGGCCAATAAAAAAAGAACGTCAACTACAGTGTGACTGTGCCCTCTCAGATTTAACAGCAAAGACTCATTATTTATAGAAAGCGTTTGGATAATTTGCACCAACACATTAAAGCTTCGACTATTACCAACAGGGAAAGAGCGGTCATGCACAGCAGCTTTACCATCCGCATATGACGTTAAGTATGCACAAGCATCATCCATATTATCAGTCACAAAACTAACGCAATCTTCGCTTAATAATAAGTCACTTGTATGAATATTATGCTCATCAACAATCAAAACGATATTTTTTTGAGCAAGCGCTGCCCAAGCAATTTCCAGCATTGGTTCAATTGAAATACAATGTGTATTTTTTAAATTCACCAACAAAATATCAGATTTTTTTAAAGCTTCAATATTTTGCTTAAGAACATACTCACTCAAATTTGAAAATTTATCTACTGTATAAAGATTTCTTGCTGATGGATTTGTAAAAGTACAAACACCGTATAAATTTTGTTCAACAGTTTCATGCCAAGTGTTCGGCAGATGGTGAGCAGCTATAGAAATAAGCCCTGACAAATAAACGTGTGGTATTTTTTGAGACATGAGACGACCTCATAAAATGTAAAATAAAAGAAAAGGTATATGTGTCAATCCATTAACAATAAATTAGCAGTAATTACAGAAAAAGGCTAGTAATTTGACAAATAACACCTATGTGTTAAGTTACATACACAAATTCATCTACCCGTCCCTTTTCTTATTTAATTCACTGAATGGAGAACCGACTTTATGTCAGCAGAATCGCAAAAAGAAACTACAGTTCCAAACACATCAACTGAAAAACCTTTAAAAAAACAAAGGAAAACCCGCAAAAAAGGGAGTGCCTATGCACTGATGAAAAAACAAAGGCAGGAAAAACGCAGAACAGAAGAAATGCTAAAGCTAAAAAATGACCGCGAAAAAGTTTCAGTTAAACTGATTGAGCACTGGGTAAATTTCAGCTTAGAAGAGGCTTCTGCCAACCCTGATCTTTACATGACTGAAGAGTCCATCACTTTAATGTCCTCGGTTGAAAAACACCCCGACTTTATTGCCCTTATTCAAAAGCTGGAAAACAATGGATACAATGTGCAACACGCATTTGGAAGCGGTCCCAAAAAAAGGCCTATACTCACTATTATTATCAGCTGGGAGCACCACCTTAAAGAAGCAAATGAAGACATTAAGCAAGAGCCCATTATTGCAACCAACCTCATACCAGAGGTTCCACCAGAAAATTAAAAAACGACAAAAAAAAGCCCTCATCTGAGGGCTTTTTTTACAATAAATAATGCTTAGCGCCCCATTGCTTTGGCTACTTTTGAAATAGGCTCACGGCCTAAAAGTTCGCTAATATACCAAGAAACACGCACCAACATTTCAAGGTCCACGCCTGAAGCAAAGTCTAAACCATTTAACATGTAAACAAGGTCTTCCGTAGCTACATTACCCGAAGCACCTGGTGCATATGGGCAGCCACCTAAGCCTGCAATGCTACTATCAAACGTGCGCACACCTACTTCAATGCCACCATAAATATTTGCCAAAGCTTGGCCATAAGTATCATGCATATGCAATGCAATTTTAGACATGGGAATACTTGCCGTAATATCAAATAATAGCCTTTTTATTTGAGCAGGGTTTGCAACGCCAATTGTATCCCCAAGGGAAATTTCATAAGCGCCCATTTCATGTAATTTTTCAACAACAGAAACAACTTGCTTACTTTGAACACGGCCTTCATAAGGGCAACCAGCCACGCAAGAAACATAGCCACGCACCTTAACATTATCTTCTTTTGCTTTTTCAAAAACATCTATAAAGCGACCCAAACTTTCCTCAATAGAACAATTAATGTTCTTTTGCGAAAATGTTTCCGAAGCGGAAGCAAACACTGCAACTTCTTTTGCACCAGAAGCAATGGCCGTTTCATACCCTTTTAAATTGGGCACTAAAACAGGTAAATTAACACCTTCTCCCAGCATGGAAAGCCCTTCCATCACATATGCGCTATCGGCCATTTGAGGCACAGCCTTAGCCGAAACAAACGCACCAGCTTCAATGTTTTTTAAACCTGTATTTTTAAGGTGGCGTATAAGCTGAACCTTTTCTTCAGAGCTGATGGTGTGCGCTTCATTTTGCAATCCATCTCTTGGTCCAACTTCAACAATTTTAATTGCTTCTGACATTTATTTTAACCTTTATTTAAACCTTAAAAGTAAGCAGTTGTGCACCAAGTTCTACCTGCTCACCTTCTTTGTAAAAAATATTTTCAACCATACCGTCTTTGGGTGCTGAAAACGTTTGTTCCATTTTCATGGCTTCCATCACCAGTAAAGCGTCACCCTGTTTCACTTGCTGACCTTTTTTCGTCAAAATTTTTGTAATAACGCCTGGCATGTTTGCTTTAAAACTTGTTTCAACATCGGCCATTAAACCTTCGCTTGAATGCTCTAGGGTTTTCAAACATAAGCTATAACCAATACCATCGACATATACTGTAAGGTTTCCGCCATTCCTGTAAACACATTCTTCGAAAGAAAGAACATCACCTGACACATTTGCTTCATCGTCTGTGACATTTTCAGGCAGTTCAATATCCACCTCGTCTTCTTTATAGGTTACAAAAACAGGGTAAGTTTCTCCCAAATATTCAAAATTGAATTTTTCAGTTAAAAAGCCATTCATACGCCAACCGTCACATTCATTCCAAGGTGAAGTTGGGTCTTGTAGGTTAAAATGTTCATTTTCAAGCGCACTTTCTCGTTCTGTTAAAATATGTTGCGTTGCAACAAACAGCGCACTTGCAGGTAATAATTTTAATTCAGCAAGAATATCATCTTCTTCATCTTGTAAAAAATGTGTTGTATGTTCACCCAACATAAATTTTTCATGCATAAGAATTTTTTGTAAAAACGGTGCATTTGTTTTAACACCCAATAAACGCAGTTCAGATAGTGCAATAAGCATGGCTTCAATTGCATCTTCACGGGTTTCGCCCCAAGTAATAAGCTTTGCCATCATAGCGTCATAATAAGGTGTAATATGAGAACCTTCTTTTACACCTGTATCAATACGAACGTCTTCAGGCCAATCTAACATTTCAATATGACCAATCGATGGCACAAAACCGTTTAATGTATCTTCTGCATATAAGCGTACCTCAAGGCTATGCCCTTCACATTCAACTTCTTGCTGTGGATATTCAATATCCCAGCCTGCTGCAACCATAAACTGAAGTTCAATCAGGGAAGTGTCTGTAATTTCTTCAGTTACAGGGTGTTCCACTTGCAAACGAGTGTTCATTTCCATAAAGTAAAATTCACCTGTATCGGCCAACAGAAATTCAACTGTCCCTGCATTTTTGTAACCTACAGCCTTACCAGCTTTTACAGCTGCTTTTAAAATTTTCTCACGAATTTTCTCGTCCAAATTTGGCGCTGGAGCTTCTTCAATTACTTTTTGATGGCGGCGCTGTACCGAACAATCACGCTCATAAAAATGAACAACATCGCCATTTGCAAAGCCCATAATCTGAACTTCAATATGGCGTGGATTTTCAATGTATTTTTCCAGTAAAACATTATCATTACCGAAGGCTGACTTTGCTTCACTTTGAGCCGACTTTAATAGAACTTCAAAATCATTCATATCACGCACAATACGCATACCACGCCCACCGCCACCGTGGGTAGCTTTAATCATAAACGGAACCCCTATTTTTTGGGCTTCCGCTTTAAGCGTCTTAAGTGACTGATCGGCACCTTCATAACCAGGTACAACAGGAACCCCTGCTTTTTGCATAATTGTTTTAGCCGTAGACTTAGAGCCCATTTGTTCAATAACTTCTGCACTTGGGCCAACAAACACAATGTTATGGTCGGCACATTTTTGTGCAAATTCAGCATTTTCACTTAGAAATCCATAGCCTGGGTGAATAGCTTGCACACCATTTTGTAGAGCGATGGAAATAATTTTATCCATATCTAGGTAAGTTTCAGCTGGTGTGTTACCCCCAATTCGCACTGCAAGATCGGCCATAGAAGCGTGCATGCTTCCACTATCTGCATCGGAATAAATACCCACTGTTGCCATGTCCATTTCGGCAGCAACTTCCATAATGCGGCAGGCAATCTCACCACGGTTTGCAACTAATATGCGTTCAAACGGTCTATCCATTATTTATTCCTTTACCCAACTTGGCTTTGTTTTATTTAAAAAGGCATCAACCCCTTCTTTTGCTTCTTCACTTGCACGGCGGTTTGCAATCCATTCAGCGGAATAAGCAATGATATTTTCATCTAATGATGTTTCAAGGACAACGTCTGTTAATTGTTTTGATAATCTCATTGCTTCAGGTGCATTGTTGTTCAAGTGACTTAACAAGGTTTCAACTTTCGCGGTAAGCGTGGCACCTTTTTCAAAGGACTCATGCACCAAGCCAATTTCTAATGCTTTATCACCTGAGAAAACTTCTGCTGTTTGTGCATAACGACGCATTTGACGTACCCCCATGGCACGCACAACATATGGGGAAATTACAGCTGGGATTAAACCCAACTTTACTTCAGATAAACAAAACTTTGTATCATGCGTGCAAAGCGCAATGTCCGCAGCAGCAACAAGCCCAACACCTCCACCAAAAACATGACCGTGTGCAATAACCACTGTTGGCTTACTTAGTGTATAAAAAATATAAATCATAGCTGCAAATTTTTCAGCATCTTGCTTGTTTTCTTCCAAGCTAAACTCGGCACTGCGTTTCATCCAGTTTAAATCACCGCCCGCACAAAAGCTTGAGCCATTCCCTTTTAAAACCACAACTTTCACATTTTCATCTTCTTCAAGTTCTAAAAAGATATTTGTGAGGTCTGCGATCATCTGTTCATCAAAGGCATTATGCACATCAGGCCTATTTAAGGTAACAGTAGCTATGCCATTTTCACGATGAATAATAAGTGTTTTATCCATTAAACTTTCCTTTATTACATTCGGAATACGCCAAACTGCGTATCTTCAATTGGTGCGTTTAAAGCAGCAGAAATAGAAAGACCTAAAACTTTACGTGTATCTTTCGGGTCAATAATGCCATCGTCCCACAACCTTGCAGATGCATAGTAAGGTGATCCCTGCTGTTCATATTGTTTTTCAGTATTTTCCTTAAAAGCTTTTTCTTCTTTTGCGGGCCACTTTTCACCTTTAGCAGTGAGTATATCTTTTTTAACAGTTGCCAGCACATTTGCCGCCTGTTCACCCCCCATCACACTAATTCGGCTATTCGGCCAAGCCCACATAAAGCGTGGGTTATAAGCACGACCACACATGGCATAATTCCCTGCACCAAACGACCCACCAATAATAACAGTAAACTTAGGCACATTGGTTGAGGCCACGGCTGTTACCATTTTAGCGCCATCTTTTGCGATACCGCCATTTTCAAATTCTTTACCAACCATGAAACCTGTAATATTTTGTAAGAAGACCAAAGGTATTTTACGTTTCGAACATAAATCAACAAAGTGCGCACCTTTTTTAGCAGACTCACTAAACAAAATACCATTGTTCGCAATAATGCCGACAGGGTAGCCATAAATATGCGCAAAACCACAAACCAATGTTGTGCCATAATGCGCTTTAAATTCTTCAAATTCACTGCCATCCACAATGCGTGCAATAACCTCTTTAATATCGTATGGCTTTTTAAGGTCTGCCGATACAATTTTATAAAGGTCTTCTGCTGGGTAAAGTGGCTCCACTGATTCCTGAATAGAAACGGAGGTAACCTTTTCACGATTTAAGTATCCAACAATTTGACGCGCAATTGATAGTGCATGTTCGTCATTAACAGCTAAATGGTCGGTTACACCTGAAACTTTACAGTGCATGTCACCACCACCCAGCTCTTCAGCGGAAACTTCTTCACCTGTAGCAGCTTTGACCAGCGGTGGACCGCCTAAGAAAATAGTACCTTGATTTTGAACAATAACAGCTTCATCGCACATGGCTGGTACATAAGCCCCACCTGCGGTGCAACTGCCCATAACAACAGCAATTTGAGGGATATTCATAGCGCTCATACGCGCTTGGTTGTAAAAGATACGTCCAAAATGTTCCTTATCAGGGAAAACTTCATCTTGCAATGGTAAGAATGCCCCACCACTGTCCACTAAATAAATACAAGGTAAGTTGTTTTGCATTGCAATTTCTTGTGCACGCAGATGTTTTTTTACTGTGAGCGGAAAATATGTTCCGCCTTTGACTGTAGCATCATTCGCCACAATCATACATTCTTGCCCTTGTACACGCCCAACACCTGCAACAACACCAGCAGAGGCTATATTATCGCCATACATATCAAAAGCGGCAAAAGCTCCAATTTCTAAAAAGGATGTTCCAGCATCAAGAAGATTATCAATTCGTTCACGGACTGGAAGTTTACCACGTGATGTATGCTTTTCCATGGCTTTTTCGCCACCACCTTGGTGAATTTTATCTGCGGTTTCACGCAGTTTACTCACCAGTTTTAACATTGCATTTTTATTTTCAATTGCTGTGCTGGAGTTTAAATTAACCGACGTTTTTAAAGCAGGCATACACCATGTTCCTTTTTATTATTATGCGCTGAATATTTTAGCATAAAAGTATTATGGGACAAAAATAATAAAGATTATCGATCTGTCGTTTTTCCTAAAAAACAAGGCCTTACAGCATAAAATGATTAAAAATTATACAAATAAGCCTTGACCTTTTCAAAAAAAAGCTTATTTATCTACAAACATGAATTTGTAGGAGATTGTACACACATGAAAAAGCTAATGTTTTTAATGACTGTTATTGCACTAAGTGCAACCAGTCATAAAGCGCAGGCTATATGCAATGTGAAATACAACGAAAGCGGTGAAAGCATCGCTGTTATGGAAAAGAAATATCCGCGCGCTTCACGCCGCAGTTACAATATTAAAGGCGTTAAATACACACCGCTTATTAAAGCTGATGGATTTGTTCAAGAAGGTAAAGCTTCATGGTATGGAAGACCTTTCCACGGCCGCAAAACAGCCAATGGTGAAATTTACAACATGTTCCGCTATACAGCCGCACACCCAACCCTTCCTATCCCGTCTTGTGTTAAAGTCACCAACTTACAAAACGGTAAAAGTGTTGTTGTACGTGTAAACGACCGAGGCCCCTACAAAAGTGACCTTGGAACTGATACAAGTAACCGAATTATAGACCTTTCACTAAAAGCCGCCATTCAGCTTGGCTTTCGCAAAAAAGGTGTTGCGGATGTAAAAATAGAAGTCCTTCCAACTGAAGTGTTACACTAAACTTAAACACTAAAAGTAAAGTATAGATATGAACAATTCAAAATGGTATGAAAGCTTTATACCCAGATCAGTTAGACCCTATATATTCGTTCGCAAGAGTTTAAAAGGTCAGAATGAAGAAACATACCAAAACTCAAAGAGATTTTTTATTAAGCTTATTAAACTCTTGTTCATTATGTTTATAATTTTCCCACTGATTGCAGGAATTGTATTTTTTATAATAAAACTATAAACGACCAGAAAGACTTTTGAGAACCAATTCAGCTTCAATCAAAGGTTCTGTCACCAAACCGCACCAATGGATTTTACCCTGCTTAGTACGTTCAATCAAACCTGCTTTTTCCAGAACTTTTAGGTGTTTTGAAACGGCTGCCAATGACATATCATAAGGTTCAGCAAGCTCACTTACCGTGAACTCCTCTTCCTTAATACGGCGCAATATGGAGCGACGAGTTGTATCACTCAGTGCGTGAAAAACGCGATCCATTTGCTTATGTTCATCATATTTAACCATGTAGTTAAGATTAAAGATGTCTTGTTAAAAGGTCAATATAGCAAATGCATTTGAAAATACACATGTGTGTTTTTTTGCAACTAATTAAAAACCAGATACATCAAGGTTTTTGGGAGAAAATATAGGTTTTTAGCACATCCCAAACAAAACAAAAATATCACACATATATCAAGATATAAATAAGCCATAAAAAAAGCGCTACCAAAGAAGCGCTTTGTGATTAAAAAACTGTTTATGAGTAGAAACGGTAAGCGTTTTTACCGCCTTGCTTGGCAGCATACATCGCTTCATCAGATGCGTTCACAATAGACTCGCTGTCTTCACCGTCTTTAGGGTAAACAGCAATACCAATACTTGCACCCATACGCAGGCGGTTCCCGTCAATCCACATTGGTGTACCAACCATCTCAAGGACTTTATCGGCACGTTCCTTAAGAACTTCTTCGTCTTCAAGGCCTTTAAATAGAATAATAAACTCATCACCACCAATACGTGCCACAATATCACTTTCACGGGTACAAGCTGTCATACGCTCAGCAACAATTTTCAAGGCCTCATCACCTGCGTCATGCCCGTATTCATCGTTAATAGGCTTAAAACCATCTAAGTCAATAAACATCACAGCCAAAGGCACTTTCTGGTCAATAAAATAGTCAAGACGTTGCATGATATAGCGTCGGTTCGCAAGCCCTGTTAAAGGGTCTTCATTTGCATCACGAATGGCTTTATCACGGTCCATCAGACCATTAATAGCTTCAGCCAAAGCTTCAAATTCATCATGACGTGCAAGGTTAATCGGATCGCCTTTTTCACCGTGTTCGGCTGCGCGTGCACCATTTATAAGCTTGCGAAGCACACCTTTAATGTCATCACTCAAAATTTTTGAAAGATAAAAAGCAATGCCACCACCTAAAACAAAAGCTAAAAGAAGCGGACCCCAAACAAACTTAGTTCCGTAAGGCGTTAAACGAATAGCTAAGAAGTTAATAGCTTGCAGTAGAATAATTAAGGCAACCATTGCCCCTAAAAATCTTACAAATAGCGTTTTAAACTTCAAAAACTTAACCCTGTCTTTATTATTCTTAACTACATAAATATGATGTAGATATACGCTATAAGGCTATCAAAGTATATTTATTTTTTAAACCTTATTCGAGGGTGTGGTGGAATTTTAGGCAATTATATCGACAATACAGTGCGACAAAATGACAACGCATCATTAAAAGTAAGCTTTAACGCTTACAATGCTGTGAGATTTTCGCAATTAAACCTGGTAATTCATTCATAGGAAACATGGCATGGTAAGCATAAAACTCACCGTCCATATCTGTATAAATTGGTTCATATTCAACAACCAAAGCTGCATTTTTATGCATTAAATATGAAACCTGCATAGGCGTGTAAACCATTTCAAAACCAAACCCACGCCCTGAACCTTCAAGCTCAAAACCTGTAAATTTGGCTGTGTTCAACTGCAACTCTGGCGCTTGTTTAAGAGGGACATCACTTACAATACGGAAATGAATTTTTTGGTGACTTAAAATGCCGTCTGTCGAAAGTTCAATATCGGCACTTTTACCTACGATACGACAATTATCTGTCTTCCAAAAAAACTCAGAAGAATCTTCAGACTTTGCATTTAAACCATTGAAACACAAAACGCTTAAGGCAAGGCATAAAACATGTATTTGTTGTTTGCGCATTTGTTTTCCCTTTTACGTCATGTTAAGTTCGTTGTAGAATGTATTTAATACAAAAAGAATAACAATTTGCAACAAGTCTAGGAGTAAACATGTCCATCAGTTTGACAAAAACACCACAAGTTACACAAAGTGAAATCTTCTTAAAACTACGTTTAAACCATGACAACAGCGGCACATGCGGTGCACAGTGGCACAGCAATAAAAGCCAAAAACTCCTTGCAATGAACCCAACAAGTGCAACACTTCTTGCCAATGTTGAATGCACAACAACTGAACAATACAACCAAGTCATTGAAGACGCTGAAGCAGCTCAGCTAGCTTGGCGTGAAACCCCTGCCCCTGTGCGCGGTGAAATTGTTCGCCAAATTGGCAATGCTTTTCGTGAACATAAAGAAGAGCTTGGTGCTTTAATCTCCCTTGAAATGGGTAAAATACTATCTGAAGGTTTAGGTGAAGTACAAGAAGCTATTGATATTTGTGATTTTGCCGTAGGCCTTTCCCGCCAATTATGCGGGCAAACCATGCATAGCGAACGCGTGGGCCACCGCATGTATGAACAATGGCACCCACTTGGCACTGTTGGCATTATTACAGCTTTTAATTTCCCTTGTGCTGTTTGGGCATGGAATGCTGCCCTTGCTTTGGTTTGCGGTAACGCTGTTGTTTGGAAACCATCCGAAAAAACCCCGCTTGTAGCTATTGCCATGCAACACATTGTGCATAAAGTACTTGAACAACATAGTTTACAAGGCTTATCAGGACTTGTGATGTCACCAGACAAAACACTTGGCGAAACCATGGTAGAGGATGAGCGCATTGCCCTTATCAGTGCAACAGGCTCTGTTGCGATGGGGCGTGCTGTAGGACAAACCGCGGCCAATCGCTTTGCAAAATCAATTTTAGAACTGGGTGGCAACAACGCCCTTATCGTAATGGAAGATGCCGACCTAAACCTTGCAATTCCGGCCATTACATTTGGAGCAGTTGGCACAGCAGGGCAACGCTGCACCACAACCAGACGCTTGTTGGTTCATGAAAGCATCATTGATAATGTTACCCAAACACTTAAAAAAGCTTACAAATCCATTTCTATTGGAGACCCTTTAACCGAAGGTATTTTAATGGGACCATTAATTGACAAACCTGCGGTTGACGCCTTTGCCACATCTGTTGCAGAGGCCATTACCCAAGGCGGTGAACTCATAACAGGGGGCAAAGCTATTGACGGCGATGGATTCTTTGTTGAACCAACTATTATTCGCGCCGACACACCATTGGAAATCATGCAAACAGAAACCTTTGCACCAATCCTTTACATTGTACCGATTAAGGACTTGGATGAAGCCATTGAAATTCAAAACAATGTACCGCAAGGTTTGTCCAGCGCTATTTTCACCCAAAGCATTCAATATGCCGAGAAATTCTTGTCTGCTGTCGGGTCAGACTGTGGCATTGCAAACGTAAACATTGGCACATCTGGCGCTGAAATTGGTGGCGCATTTGGTGGTGAAAAAGAAACTGGTGGTGGGCGTGAAAGCGGTAGTGATGCGTGGAAAGGTTACATGCGTCGCCAAACATGTACCATCAACTGGTCGAAAGAACTGCCTCTTGCCCAAGGCGTTAAGTTCAATATTGGTTGATTTAGTGGATGTACAACCAAAGAAAACACCCTCAGCTGAGGGTGTTTTCTTATTTCTCAAAATATTTATGAATATAACTTAAACTTTCAGAAGATGGTGCATGTGATTTATGCCCTTTACTTATATAGACTTCAAATTCACCACCCCATTGAGATACAATATTTTTTATCTCTGGTTCATAAACTTTATTAGATTCAGAACCTGCAAAACAGCAATTATCATATTCATTATATATATTCAATTGAGACCGTCCATGAGATGTTCCCAAAACATAAAGGTCTAAATAGTTCGCAATTTTCAACAACGGCATATAAACTTGCTCTGCGTCAGCTAGAGGTTTATATGGCTTCACAGATCTAATAAATAGTGGTAGAGATCCTGCATGACTTACAGACTTTTTAATCCTTTCGTCAAGTGCGGCATATAAAACAGTTGTCCACCCCCCAGAATGACCTATTAAATTAATTGATTTGTAATTTTTATAATCATCAAAAAAATTAACCACCTGCAGAACAGGTTCCAAAAAGTACCTTATAAAAGTAAAATCTTGAGATTCAATCATTTGTAGATGTTTATGATCCCTCAACTCTATTATACCAAAACCTTTAATCAAGACTTCAGGTCGATTATTATCTGCATGCAAAGGCATATTCATATACACCAAATCACAACCTTGACCCTTCATTGCAATCATAAATTCTGTTAACGGCTCCCAGCCACCATTTTGTGTTGTATGGCCATTGTGAAGAATATTCAAACATTCTGAGTTAACTCCTTTATAAAATCGAATAATAGAGTTAACCTGATAAGGCATTTCTACTTCATACCATTCATCAGACTGACCTTCAACATCCTCAACTTCTATCTTTTGAATGCGTGATACATCTAATGGTAGTTCATCACGGTGCCAAATAAATTTAACAAGTAAATCCCTAACAATTTTAATATCTTTTTTAGATTTTACGGAGATAATATCTTCAATATTAAATGTCGGGACATCTACAACAAGCCGTTTTGAAGAATGTCTTTTTAATTCAATTTTCTTCTGGTTTTTGTCATAAAAATAATAAGCTGTAACCAAAAGTATAAAAGTGAAAAACATTATTATTCTTAGGAACAACCTACCTTTATTCACTACAAATAACCTCAAAAATAACTTCCCTATTTCTATCGTTCAAATTAAAAAAAGTAACTATTTAGAGGTAAAGACCACCATTCACATGTAACGTTGTACCTGTAACGTAACCAGCTTCACGGCTAGCAAGATAAGCAACGGCATTTGCAATGTCAGCTACTTCGCCTAATTTTTTACTTGGAATTTTAGAAGCCATTTCTTCCACTGCCTTTTCAGACATTTCATTTGTCATGTCAGTTTGAATAAAGCCAGGTGCCACACAGTTGACTGTTACGCCACGTCTTGCCACCTCTAAAGAAAGCGCTTTTGAAAAACCTGTAACAGCAGCCTTGGATGTAATGTAGTTACTTTGACCAACATTACCCATGTGCGCCACAACAGATGTAATGTTAATAATACGACCAAATTTTTTCTTCATCATCTTCTGGGCAAACGCTTTTGAAAGGTTAATGGTTGCCATCATATTCACAGTTAAAACAGCATTCCAATCATCTTCGCTAATGCGCTGGAAAAGGCCGTCTTTTGTGATACCTGCGTTGTTTACAAGCACATCAACATCACCTGCTTCAGCAATAAGCTTTTCAACACCCGAAGCCTGACTTAAATTTGCCACAACATAAGTTGCCTCTAATTCATCAGCCACTTTTTTCAGCGATTCTTCATTCGTACCTGAAATAACAATGTTTGCACCTTTTGCCTTTAAAACCTCAGCAACACCTTTACCAATTCCACGACTAGCACCTGTTACAAGACATGTTAAACCTTCTAGAGACATTCTTTTAAACCTTACTTTTTAATTTGCGCAGTGAATATATAATGACAGCAAAAAAAAAGCCACCCCTTGGATGACTTTTCGTAAAACACTAACAAGAAAGCTCTATGCAGCGGCTGTTTTATCAAGAGATTCTAACCAAGCGTCAATTTCTTTCGGCGTATTAAGGGTAACGCCTGACAGACGCGCATCACAGCGCTTAGTAAGGCCTGTAAGAACTTTACCTGTTCCAATCTCGATTACTTGCTCCACACCTTTATCTGCCGCAACAATCATAGACTCACGCCAGCGTACCGAACCCGTCACCTGTTCAATAAGGTTGGCTTTTAAAATTTCTGCATTTGTTTCAAGTGAAGCTGTCACATTGCAAAGTACCTGAACAGTTGCGTCTTTTATTTGCGCTTGAGCTAAAGCTTCTTGCATCACGTCTGCCGCAGGCGCCATAAGTGGAGAATGAAAAGGCGCAGACACCGGAAGTTTAAGCGCGCGTTTTGCGCCTTTAGCTTTGGCGATTTCTACCGCTTTATCCACGCCTGCCATTTCACCCGAAAGAACAACTTGCCCGTCGGAATTATCGTTCGCCACAAAAATACCAGACTCTTCAGCCACTACATTTACATCATCAATAGATAAGCCAATCACAGCCAACATACCGCCCTTTCCTGCTGGAACAGCTTTTTGCATAGCTTCACCACGTGTGCGTACCAGCTTTAAACCTGTTTCCAGTGAAAAAGCACCAGCAATTGCAAGGGAAGCGTATTCACCCAAAGAATGCCCTGCCACCATAGACGCCATTTCTGAAAGTGGTTTCCCTGTTTGTTTAGCAAGATAAGCATATGCTGCGTAACTTGTTAATAAAAGTGCTGGTTGTGTGTTAGCTGTTAAAGAAAGTTCTTCAGCGTCACCTTCTAGCATCAATTTACTTAAGTTAAATTTCAGCGCATCGTCTGCCATTTCAAACAATTCTTTTGTATGTACATGTTCAAAGAACTCAACACCCATACCCACTTTTTGTGAACCTTGACCTGGTGAAACGAAAATTGTCTTTTCTGGCTGAAACATTTGCTTTTCCTTTTGTTTAATATCAGACGATTTGACAATATAATACCAAACATAAAAAAAAGCCACCCATGAAAGGTGAGTTATATCGCAAGAAAAAAACTACATACCAATGTGTGGCGCAGCACTTGCACGGTAGTCTTCAATACGCTTTTCAAGCGCTTGACGCTCTAAAAAAGTAAGAAAATTAAATGCTATGGAAATTAATGCCAACAAAAAAAGGTAATAGCGCCAAACATACTACCTATAGCTATGTTGATAACACACATGTTTGTAAACAATGTAGAAAAGGCTAATGTTGTTGTGTAACGCCAAACAGCGAACCCTAACCCAACAACTGGGAAAAGTATAAACACGCCCACTACCATAATAGAATCACCTGCAGGGTCACCAGTTACGGGAATTTGAAGGGTTGACACCTGCTTTGCCATTAAAAATAATATAACAGCTGTTAAAACAGGGTATAGAACCATAAAGAAACGATCTAAAATTCTCATGGAAGAACTCCTAAAAGGGAAGTTAAGATGATAAGTATGAAAGATTTTTAATCATCACCCCTTCACATTTCAAGAGAACCCCATAATTTTCCTAACAAAATGGTACTTTTTACTTGAATTTTATTGAGTTTTGCGTATATTCCACCTGCAAGCAAGCCTTTTTGCTTTGCTAACCTTGCTACTTTCATGGGGAAAGTGGCTGCTTAAAAAGTAACCAAAAGGAAAATATAATTATGGCATTTTATGAACTTGTCTACATTGTACGCCCTGATGTTTCTTCTACACAAACTGAAGCAACTGCTAAAAAGTTTGAAGAAGTTATCACATCTAAAGGCGGCAAAATCATTAAAACAGAACAGTGGGGTCTTAAAACTCTTGCTTACCGTGTGAACAAGCACCGCAAAGGCTACTACACAATGATCGGTTTCGAAGGTAACGGTGAAGCTGTTGCTGAAGCAGAACGTCAAATGCGCATTAGCGATGACGTTATCCGTTTCTTAACAGTTAACGTTGAAGAGCTTACAAAAGCGCCTTCAATTCAAATGGCTCCTCGTCGTCGTGGTTCTGATGAAACAACTGACGCTCCTGCTAAAACAAAACGCCCTATGGCGAACACAGCTAACGCTTAAGTTTAAGAAAGGATTTTAAAATGTCTGAAGATAAAAAAACATACGAAGGTTCTGAAGGTCGCGATTCTCGTGAATCTTCTGCTAACCTAATTGGTAAGCCTTACTTCCGTCGCAAGAAGTCTTGCCCATTTACAGGCCCTAAAGCACCTGCAATTGACTACAAAGATACACGTACACTAAACCGTTTTGTATCTCCTTACGGTAAAATGCTACCAAGTCACATTACTGGTGTAAGCAACAAAAAACAACGTGAATTGGCTATTGCTATCAAGCGTGCACGTCACCTTGCTTTAATGCCTTACACAGCTCGATAAGAAGAAAGGAACACAAATTATGCAAGTTATTCTTCTAGAACGTATTGCTCGCCTAGGTAAAATGGGTGAAACTGTAGACGTGAAAAACGGCTACGCACGTAACTTCCTATTACCTCAAGGTAAAGCATTGCCAGCAACAGCTGCAAACCAAGAGAAGTTTGAAGCACAACGCAAAGAACTTGAAGCTGCTTCTGAAGCTGCTAAGAAAGAAGCTAAAACATTAGCTGAAACTGTAGAAGGTTCTTCTGTAACTGTAACACGTCAAGCATCTGAAACAGGTATGCTTTACGGTTCTGTTAAACCAGCTGACATTGCTGCAGGCTTGGACAACATCGAAAAATCACAAATTCTTATTGGTGCGCCAATGAAAGAATTAGGTGAATACCAAGTACGTGTTCAACTTCATCCTGAAGTAATCGTTCCAATTACTGTAAACGTAGAACGTCAAACTTCTGCTTAATATACACAGTTAATTATTTTAAAAGCCTGCTTTAAGCAGGCTTTTTTGTTTGTAAAATATATAAAAAACCGATATAAACACCTCTGTAAACACCTAACCTTTTCTTTTTATATACTTAGGTTTTAACATGACACACGATGAAATTTTTTTGATGCCGCACGCATCTTCCCATAAAAAAAATCGTGATTATATAGAACGCCAACTTTCTTGCCTTGAACAAATTCTTGAACATGACCCCGCAGAAAAACCCTATAAGCTAGTTTTACACGCCCTTTTAAAGGCTTCGCCTGAAGTTATGTACCATGAAGGTATTGTTGTATCCCTTGGGGCAAAAGGCCATTCATCTTCTACAAGAAGTTATATCAGCCAAAAACTTAAAAACTTGGGTTACCGCGTTGAAGATTTTTATATAAATCACTATGACACACACGAATTTTACATCTCTTATTTTAACTAAAAAACCCTCCGAAAAAAGCACTGCGTTTGCAGTGCTTTTTTTATATTTTAAATGCAAGTTCTCTCTTTAATTTTAAAGCTAATTTGTGTAATATACAGGCTCAGAAAATATGAAAGAGTATGAGCAAAATGTCCCAATTACAGTCAATTAATCCGCATCTTCAAATGTCAGGTGACCTAGAAAACATGACTGTGGGCAAAGAACTTCCTCACTCATCTGAAGTGGAGCAAGCCCTAATTGGTTTGCTTATGCTGAACAATGACTATTATGATGAAGTTGAAGGTGAGCTTTTACCAGAACATTTCTACGTAAAATTTAACGGCGCAGTTTACGCTTCCATTGGCCAGCTATTATCCAAAGGCTTTGAAGCCAGCCCAATGACCATTCGTGAGAATATGAAAACATCTTTCGATGGTGACGGTGACCTTGCCAACCACTTAGCAAAAATTTTAGAAAACGCATCCAATGCATTCCACGTGCGTGATCTTGCAAAAATCATCAAAAACTATTATTTGCAACGTCGTCTCATTGAAGTTGGACAAAACCTAGCGCACGACGCACAGGACATTCCAGCCTCCGAGCAAGCAAATAAAATTGAAGATATGATCGCAGGTGTTGAACAAACATTATTTGCCCTTGTGGAAAACGGCTCAACTGTGACCTACCAAGACCTTAAAAACCCACTTAAAAACGTAATTGACCAAATTGCAGAAGCAAAGAAAAATCAGGGTAAACTGGTTGGTGTTACATCAGGCCTTTCCGACATTGACAAAGCCTTAGGTGGCTTCCATAAAGACGAACTTATTATTTTAGCAGCTCGTCCTTCCATGGGTAAAACAGCTATTTCTATTAACTTTGCGCAAAATGCAGCAACAGCTTTAAATAGAAACGATGGCCACGGTGGTGCCGCCGTAGGTGTGTTTTCCATGGAGATGTCCGCCGAACAGCTTACAAGCCGTATTATTAGTGCAGAAGCCCATGTAAACTCGCACAAAATTACCGACGGTTCATTAGATGATGAAGAATTTACACGCATTCAAGCTTGTGCCAACACACTGGCTGAAACAAAAATTATTATTGATGACACCCCTGCTTTACCTATTGCAGCTTTCCGTTCACGCGCACGCCGTATGAAACGTCAATACGATATTGGTCTTATCGTGGTCGATTATTTACAGCTAATGCGTGGTTCAGCTCACAGTGCCAAACAAGGCCGTGTGCAAGAGATTAGTGAAATTTCCCAAGGGTTAAAAGCGGTTGCCCGTGAACTTGCCATTCCTGTTATTGCACTTTCGCAGCTTTCTCGTTCCGTTGAAAGCCGTGACAACAAACGCCCAATGCTTTCTGACTTACGTGAATCGGGTTCCATTGAGCAGGACGCCGACGTTGTTATGTTCCTGTACCGTGAAGATTACTACTTTGAAAAAACACTCCCACCAGAGGTGGATAGAACCGAAGAACAGCGCACACACCTTCAAAAAATTAAAGGTAAAGCAGAATGTATTATTTCTAAAAACCGTAAAGGTCCAACAACCACAGTTGCACTTTCCTTCTTGCCACAGTTCACATTATTTAAGGATTATGTGCCAGCCGCCGCAGTGGACCAATATGGCACCCAAGGTGCGGAAGCAAACAGTGGCGGCTTTGTGCCAAACACTGGGGCACCACTTCCAACGGGCGACATTGAAGAACCTCCATTTTCTTAAAACGCACTGCGTTTTATCGGATTAAAGCCTCCTAACATCGATGTATATTACCAAACATTATAAGGCCTTGTGACCGTTCAGCCAATTAGGTTTACAAATGAATCCTCTATTGCCGTGCGCTGTCAGGCGCTTAAAAATTAAAAAACTAACGGGTAAAACCCCTTTAAATTCAACACACTTTACCGAATTCACTTGAAGTAAGGCTTATGTTCACCTATATAATAGGGTAATAGATGAAGTATCTTTTTGACCTTTTATGGCAAACCACCACATTTTGTGGTGCTTTGATACTTTTTCACCTACAAACTTTTAAATCATATTTTTAAATTCACTTACTTGGGCGTAACCCGCCCTAAGGAACTATTATGAAAACTCTATTTGCGACCATCATGGCCGTTTTTTTGACTGTAGCTGTTTCAACTCCTGCACAAGCAAAACTATCCTCTGGAGACAGAGATAAGATCGCGATAGGCGTTGGAATTGTTGGTTTGGCGTGGCTCTTCGGAGACCGCTCTAACAACGGCGATGAAGTTATCGTTCTAGAGCGTAACTGTCGTTACGCATGGGATGAACGTAATTGCAGAAAACAAAACGGCATCAGCCGTGTTTGGGAAAGAAATACGGAAATGTATCTAAAGGCTTTGCTGGATTACCAGCAGGCTGATAGTGACATATTCAACCTTTCTGCCCAGCTTGCTGAGCAAAAAGTTTATGCCCAAAATGATGATTCTTCTTCAATGAAGCGGAAAATCCGTGGATTAGAAACAGACATCAAACGTGCTGAGGCAGTACAAACGCGTGCAGCAACACAGATGCAAAACGCTGCCCAAAGAATGAACGATAATCTAAACGATTATCAAAAGTTTGGCGGCGATGTTAATCGCCTGAAAGCTTGGGCGCAACAGCGTCAGGAGCAAATGGAGGATTTCGATCCAACTATTGCGCCTTGGGAACAGTAAAATTTTTGTAAATTAAACTTTAACGCTTTTTCAATGAGGAAAAAATTATGAAAGCGAACACTTTAAAAAAAGCCAGTATGCTGGCACTTGTTGTTTTTGGCCTTGGCCTTGGTGGTTGTGCGTCTGTAGCCCCTCCGGGCTATGGCGATAATCGCCAAGCTGATGACAATATCAAAGTCACCGAGGAATACGGTGACAATGGTAACCTTATCAAACGGGAAACAACAGCACAGGGAAATGCGAGCAAGCAGATTCGGGTTCGTGAGAACCGCAGAACTACTGGCTCTCAAAGCTACACAGGAAGCAACGCTTCCCGTGATGGTGCTGCTGCTGGTAAAGCGGCTGCCTGTGCCAAGGAGGAGTATAAAAATACTCCAATGTGCCAAGGCAATTAGCGAGTCTTAATTGACATCAAAGGAGATCTTCGGATCTCCTTTTTTTGTGTCTAAACGCCATTTAACCATATGACATAGTAATATCTGCCAGATCTGGTGAATATGTGATGCATGTTTTAAGTGCAAAATTGTGACGACTACAACAATAGTCGAACTATTTTAAAATAAAAACAGGCGCTCATAGGCGCCTGTTCTTTGAAAAATGTACTTACCTAAAAAGTGAAAACTTTTTGGTAAGCTCATTCACCTTATCTTCTGGACCGAAGAGGCAAATACCTTGGTATTCCAAATCGTCATCGCTTAGCGCACTTAGGACTTTACGCTGCTCAGAGGCATCGCCAATAGCCATGGAAGCATTAAAGTCACTGTAAGCAATCTTTTCTTCTTCTGCTTTTTGGCGTACTTGGCGCACTTTATTAGCGTTATCCGCTTTTAAAACTACTACAGGCACGCTTGGCACGTTGCCGTGCTCAGCATCATTCGCATCTTTAAACTTAGATGTTTTAAGGTTGCCACCAAATGTAGCACCTAAACCTGCGGCCATTTTAACGGCGGCGTTAATCACAGCACCAGTTTCAGCCTTTTTGTTTACCACGCAAACAAACTTGTAGTTTGAAGTGTCCAGTTTTGGAGCAGATACAACCTCACCATCTGTGGTTGGTGCAGACTTGGCTTCAGCACTTTCGCCACTTTCTGGGCGTAAATGTGGGAATAAAATAACGTCACGAATAGATGGCTGGTTTGTTAGCAACATCACAAGTCTGTCAATACCAATACCCATACCGCCTGCGTACGGCATACCGTATTCTAGCGCACGTACATAATCTTCATCGTACGCCATGGCTTCGTCGTTCCCTTTGTCCATCTGGTCGATTTGGTCTTGGAAGCGGTTAGCTTGATCTACAGGGTCATTCAACTCACTAAACAAGTTACCCAATTCACGGCCAACACAGAAAAGTTCGGCACGTTCTGTCCATTCTTCGTCACCGTCTTTCGGGCGTGAAAGTGGCGACGTACTTGTTGGATAGTCGTAAATAAATGTTGGATTTATCAGCTTTTCTTCACAAAGCTCTTCAAATAGCTCGAGAAAGCACTGACCATAGTCGCCCCACTTTGAAAGCTGAACACCACGTTTTGAAGCCGCTTCTTTCATGGTTTCAATTGTTGCAAGATCTTCCTCTTTCACGCCACCAATGGTTAGGATAGCTTCTTTCATAGAAAGTTTTGCAAATGGCGCTTTAAGCGAAACCTTGTGCTCGCCATATTCAAGTTCTGTTGTTCCCATTGCTTTAAGTGCGCAATGTTCGATAAGTTTTGCGCTAAAGTCCATCAGGTCGTGATAGTCCCAATATGCTGCGTAAAATTCCATCATCGTAAATTCTGGGTTATGACGCACAGACACACCTTCGTTACGGAAATTACGGTTAATTTCAAACACACGGTCAAAACCACCTACAACCAAACGCTTTAAATGAAGCTCTGGTGCGATACGCAGTTTCATTTCCATAGAAAGTGCGTTGTGGTAGGTTTCAAATGGTTTTGCAGCAGCACCTGATGCTTTGTGGTGAAGCATTGGCGTTTCCACTTCCATGAAACCGTATTCCGTCATATATTCACGGATAGCGCTTACAATCATACTGCGCTTTTTGAACGTTTCTTTAACGTCATCGTTCATAATAAGATCCACATAACGTTGGCGGTAACGTGTTTCAGTATCGTTTAAACCACGCCATTTATCAGGCAGTGGACGTTTTGTTTTGTTGATAATCTCAAAGCGTGACGCCGCAAGGGTTAATTCCCCCTTTTGAGTTCTTGTCATCGTGCCTTCTACGCCAACAATATCACCCATATCAACATATTTTTTAAAAATGTCGTATTGGTCTTTGCCGATTGTGTCCACTGAAACAGAACATTGTAAACGCCCTGAAGCATCACGTAGTGAAAAGAATGCAAGCTTACCGAATTCACGCAATAACATAATACGCCCTGCAACCGCGAAAACTTCCGAAATATTTTCTAATGTTTCTTTATCATCATTTTCAAAACGTTTAGAAATATCAGCACATTTATGTTTAGGCTTAAATTTGTTTGGAAATGGGTTTACGCCCAATTCTCTTAAAGCGTTCACTTTTTCTTGGCGAATTTGTATATGCTGATTGCTTTCCATTTATAGAATTCTCTTTGTTTTCATTTAACATTTAAGACGTTTATATAAAACGCTTTACAGGTATAGTGCAACTTACCACCAGTTGCAAGGGGTTGAAAGCTTAAGATTTCTTTCTTTTCGCTTTTTTAAGGAACTTACCTTTTTTCTTAGGGTTTTTTTTACGTTTAGCATAACGTCCGATTGGCTTTTCCGTAGCTTTCCCTTTAAAGCGGAAAAGCCCAATCGCAAGTAAAATAAAGAAAAGAGGGATAAGCATAAAGGCATTAAGCGTAACATGTACAAGATGCGCAACTTCGTTTAAATCTCTAAACACGGAAACAGTTCCAAATATAAACAATAAGCCTGATAGACCTGAAAGCCATAAAGGGAAGCGTTTTGAATAAAACATCGCAAAAGACATAGCACCAATAGCCATAAACAGGCATAACTCAGCCATAACATGGCCAATCCAAAAACCCATAATTTCATTAGATAAAACAAATATTTTTGTTAAAAAATCGCTAGATTCTTTATAACGCATAAAAGCTTCACCAAAGCCCCAGTTTAATGTTGACCACCTGCCAATACCAATTAGAAAAGCAAAAGCAGAAAGGCATGAAAATGCTAGAGATAGTCCAGCTGTTTTAAATGCATATGGTTTCACCGCTGAGTAGAATCCAATACCTCCAAAAACAAGCAACATAGGAATAAGTGTGAAGAAAAGCCACCAAACATGGCTAGCACCAGTTCCTTGAACAATCCCTTCAACAAAATAAGCAACATTAACTTCCTTACTTGCCTGTAAAGAGCTTAATGAAAAAACTGGATATAAAAACGCTAATAATAAATATGACCATGCCGCAAATTTAATGATTACAGCATGATTTTGGAGCCTTTTAGATTTTTTCATTTATACCTTATACCTCTAGTAAGTTTAATTGGTTTTTATCAACCACGTTTTCAGGTTTTGCGTCATTTTCAGCCTTTAGTTTTGTCGTCACTACTTTTTTTTTAGCAGTTTTGATAGACTTTGAAGATGCTTTCTTTTTAATAGATTTTCCTTTTGGTGGATTAAACACTTCTGGCTGGTCTGCAGGTAAACTTTCTAAATAAACGCTTTGACTTGGAAAAGCAAAACCTGTACCTGCATTTTCAACAATATCCTTAATGGCATAAGCAAGCTTTTCTTTAATTTCTAACCATTCACCCCAAACAGTCGTTTTGGTGAAGCAATACAACATAATATCAATTGATGAATCGTTAAATTTATCAATACGCACAAATTTGGCGGCTTCCTCTGGTGTTGTAAAATCTTCATTCTCAGTTATATAAGCTTCAATTCCGTCACGAATTTGCTTCAACTGCTCTATAGTTGTTTTATATTCAACCCCAATTGTCCAGAAAATACGGCGATGTGTCATAGAACTGAAATTTGTAACGGCCGTATCACTTAATTTTGTATTTGGAACATACACAGGCGCTTTATCAAAACGGCGAATAACAGTAGAACGAAAACCTATTTTTTCAACAATTCCTTCAACAACACCCTCGACTAATATCCAATCGCCATTGTTGAAACGTCTCTCTGCGATTACAAGTGCACCAGAAATTAGGTTTTTGAATAGGTCTTGCGCACCCAATGCCACAGCCACACCAAATAAGCCAAGCCCTGCAATGATTGGTCCTACTTCAATTCCCCAGACTTCTAAAATAGTTGCAGCACCCACTAAAACAAATACAGCCTTAACAGATTTTGCCAACCAGTCAACCATTGCCGATGTTAAAACACGCCCCCTGTTTTCCAGTTTATTTGAAAAATAACTTGTTAAATTAAAAGCACTCCAAAAAATAGTAATTGCGATGAGAGAGCGAACCAAATTCGTCATCATAACATCAAAGTTACCTTCAACTTCTAAGTATTGCATGGAAATAAAAACACCGAGCGTAACAGGAAGTAACCGTATTGGCCCTTCTAGCGATTCAACAATTTCATCATCCAATTTTGATTTACTTTTAGAAGTTAAGAAACTAAGCCAAGCTAAAATAAATTTAGCGACTAACTGCCTTAAAAGTATAAAAGTATATAAAATAGCAAAAGCGATAAAAATATCGCCTACAGTCATATTAAAAACCTCCGTAGCCCATACGTCTGTTAAAAGAGATAAGAAATCATTTAGACTTTTCATAAAATACCTTTTTATTCATGCATTGTGCAAAGCTCAGCATAATTCATTTACTATAAAAACTCAAGAAAAGTAAGGCATAGCAAATAAAAATAATTCAAAAATTTGCAATTATTCCCCATCAAAAAAACACACCATATACGTGTATAAAGTTCTATTTAAAAAAAATAAAAACACTTAAAAATGATATTTATAAGTAACTATTAACAACTTTTACTTGAAATCGCACCGAAACATCACTACAATTTAATGTGTATTTAAATGTAAGGGCAGATCATGACAAAGGGCATTGTTAAATGGTTTTGTGCAAATAAAGGGTATGGTTTTATTGAACCTATAGACCCTGAAGGAAGCGCGGACATATTTATACATCTCACAGCCGTTGAACGATCGGGATACGACCAACTTGAAAAAGGACAGGAAGTTCTCTTCACTCTAGAGGATGATCCAAGAAAAGGTCGTAAAAGCATCGTTTCGGTTGAAGTTGTTTAAATAATTTACAAATTAAAAGAAACTTATTCAAAGACATCATAAACGTCTTGTGGTGTAAACCTTACCCCCTGCACTATCGGTTGAGTATTCTCCTCCAAATAACTTGCTTTCGCATCAAACCTTCTTGTATCTGCAAAGCCAACATAAGCATCACCCAGCTTCATCACAGCCATCACTGCTCCCATTGGTGGTACTTCTTTAATGCTATGTCCGCGTGCTTGCAATAATTTTAAAGTATCTAAGCTATAGCCCTCTTCCACTTCAATAATGTCAGGCATCCACTGGTGATGCATACGTGGTGCAACAATCGCCTCAGCTAAATTCATATCATGGTCAATCACATTCATAATCACATTTAGTACAGCTGTGATAATGCGACTACCACCAGGGCTACCAAGCGCCATGTAAAAATTATCTTTTTCATCAAAAAGGAGTGTTGGTGTCATGGAGCTTAACGGTCTCTTTTCACTTTCAATGGCATTTTTGTCATTACCAACCAGACCATAAGCATTGGCAACGCCTTTTTTAGCCACAAAGTCATCCATTTCATTATTTAAAAGAATGCCCGTACCTTCCACCATGTGACCACTACCATAGCTGAAGTTTAAAGTATATGTATTGGTAACGACATTCCCCCATTTATCAACAATGGTAAAATGCGTTGTTTGCGGGCTTTCATCTGGCAAAAACCTGCCTGCTTCAATAAGCTCGGAAGGGGTTGCACTTCCAAGAGAGATACCTTCCGCAGTTCTATTAGCATAAAGGTCAGAAGTTAAAGCCTTAACAGGCACTTTCACATAATCTGGGTCTCCTAAATATTTTGCACGGTCTGCATAAGCACGTTTCATGCTTTCAGCCATCACATGCATTGTATCCGCAGTGCCTGCCCCCCAGTGCTCTGATTTTATTGGGAAATTATTTAGTGTTTTTAGCATTTGAACCAAATGCACACCACCACTACTAGGCGGAGGCATGGAAACAACCTTATAGCCTCGGTAATACCCTACAACAGGATCACGCAAGACAGCTTGATACTTTTTAAGGTCCTCCATTGTAATCAAACCACCATTTTTTTTCATATCCACAGCAATACGAATAGCTGTGTCACCTTCATAAAAAGCATCTGCACCTTTGGTTGCAATTTCAACCAACGTTCTTGCTAAATCCTTTTGAACCAAATTGTCCCCAGCTTCATAAAAAGAACGTCCTTTAAAGAAAACATCACGTGCAGGGAAAGATTTCCACAAATGTTCCGCCTTTTTCTTTATAGAATCGGATAAACTTTTACTAACCGTTAAACCCTTTGAAGCATAATAAATGGCAGGGTCAACAAGGTCTGCCCATTCTTGAGTTGCATAAAGCTTATAAGCCAGCTCTAACCCGCGGACAGTACCTGGTACACCAGCACTTTTATGTGAAAATCTTGCAACTTTTTCGTCCACATTACCTTGTCTATCTAAGAACATGTCAGCGGTTGCTTTTATAGGTGCTTTTTCACGGTAATCAATGGCGCGTGTGGTTTTGGTTTTCGCATCATAAACCATCATAAAACCACCACCACCAAGGTTTCCAGCCCTTGGCATTGTTACTGCCATGGTAAAAGCAACTGCAATGGCAGCATCCACCGCATTCCCACCTTTCGCTAATATTTCACGACCCACTTCACTGGCAATTTTATCGGCTGTAACCACCATACCATTTTGAGAATAAACAGGCTGAACGCGCCCTCCTTCATGCAAAATAGGTGTTTGACTTTGCGCACGTATAAACGATGGTAAACTTTGAATGTTTTGTGCTAAAGCACTTTGCGTTAACAGTAGAAACGTAAAAATATAAGACAGTAAAAAGCGCATGAATTTCTTTAAATTATTATTTTGAAATAGGTTAGCAAACAACCGATCAAATTAAAAACAAAAAGAAGCCCTCATACGAGAGCTTCTTTTAAATGTTTTAAATTATAAAGCTGATTTAGCAGCAGTAATAGCGGCCGTTAAATCACCTGCTTTACCGCCAGCCATGGCCATATCAGGGCGACCACCACCTTTACCGCCAAGCGTTGCAGCTGCAGCGTTTACAATGTCACCTGCTTTATATTTACCAACAAGGTCTTTTGTAACACCACAAACAATCGAAGATTTTTCACCGTTGTTGGATGCCACCAAAACTACACCTGAACCCAAAGCGTTTTTAATATCGTCGATCATTTCACGCATCAATGAAGCATCCATGCCATCTTGAGCGAGCGAAACAAACTTAACACCTGAAACATCTTCAGCATTTTTTACAAGGTCAGCAGGTGAGTTGCCTGAAGCCGAGCCACCACCTTTTTGTGCATTTTTAAGTTCTTGCTTTAATTTTTTAACTTCTGATTGTAACGCAGAAACGCGTTCGTCCGCCTCATTTGGTTTTGACTTTAGAAGTGATGCTACATTTTTAAGTATCGCTTCTTGAGACACCAAATGCTCAAAAGCACCTTGACCTGTTACAGCCTCAATACGGCGAACCCCTGCACTCACAGAAGAATCAGATAAGATTTTAAATAAACCAATGTCACCCGTACGTGAAACGTGTGTACCACCACAAAGCTCAACCGATTTTACATTTTCACCCATAGATAAAACACGTACTTCGTCGTCGTATTTTTCGCCAAACAAGGCCATCGCACCGGCGTCAACTGCGGCGTCTTTATCCATTAAACGTGTTACAACAGGTGTGTTTTCCCAAATCATATTGTTTACAAATGTTTCAATTTCATGCATTTGTTCAGCCGTTAAAGCTTTCGGATGAGAAAAATCAAAACGCATGCGTTTTTCGTCCACAACAGAACCTTTCTGGAAAACATGATCGCCTAAAATGTCTTGCAGTGCCTTATGCATTAAATGCGTGCCTGAGTGGTTGCATTTAATGGCTTGGCGACGCCCTTCATTGACTTTAAGTTCTGCGGTATCAGCTGTTTTTAGCGAACCTTCTGTAACCTTCACCTTATGTTGAATAAGTGCACCATCAAACAATTTTTGTGTATCCAACACTTCTGCTGAACCTGTTTCTGTTTTAATAACACCAATGTCACCTACTTGACCACCAGATTCACCGTAAAAAGGCGTTTGGTTTACGATAAAGAAACCTTCTTCGCCCTTAGTTAAAGCGTCCACCTTCTTGTCATCCTTTACCAAAGCAAGAAGTTGCCCTTCAGCAGAAACCATTTCATAGCCAAGAAATTCAGTTGCTTCAACTTCATCACGTAGGTCGAACCATACAGGTGCCAACTTCTCTTGACCTGTGCCACCCATGCCAGCAGCGCGTGCCTTGGCACGTTGTTCTGCCATACAAACATCATAGCCTTCTGTGTCCACTTCAATTTTACGTGCCAACAAAGCATCTTGCGTTAAATCAAGCGGGAATCCAAATGTATCGTAAAGTTTAAATGCTACTTCACCAGAAAACTTATCACCAGTTTTCATGTTTGCAACTTCATCTTCTAGAATAGACATACCCTTAGAAAGCGTTTTACCAAAGCGCTCTTCTTCTGTTTTGATCATGTCTTCCACCATTGCTCTGGCGCGAACAAGTTCTGGATATTGTTCGCCCATCACATCACATAGCACACCCACAAGTTTGTACATAAATGGCTGAGTTACACCCAGCATGTTCAAGTGACGCATGGCACGGCGCATAATACGACGTAGAACATAACCTCTCCCTTCATTGCTTGGCATAACACCGTCTGTCAGCAAGAATGAAGCACAACGTAAATGATCGGCAAGCACACGGAATGAAGCCGTCGTTTCCTCGTCTTTTCTGTAGTCAATATTTAAAAGCTTAGATGCTTTTTGAATAATTTCTTGGAACAGATCAATTTCATAGTTATTGTTTTGATGTTGAAGCACAGCCGTAATTCGCTCTAAGCCGCAGCCTGTATCAACACCTGTTTTTGGTAATTCTTTCTGTGTACCATCTGCAAATTTTTCATACTGCATGAAAACAATGTTCCAAATTTCAATAAAACGGTCGCCGTCTTCCTCAGGTGTACCTGGCTTACCGCCCCAGTACTGTTCACCATGGTCGTAAAAAATTTCAGTGCAAGGACCACAAGGACCTGTATCGCCCATAGACCAGAAGTTATCTGACGTGGCAATTTTAATAATACGTTCATCTTTTTCAATTTGCTCATCTGAAAAGCCAGCTTTATTCCAAATGCTACGCCAAATAGCTTCAGCTTCATCATCTGTGTGATAAATTGTTGTATAAAGGCGGTTTGGGTCTAAGCCCATGTATTCTTTTGATGTTAAAAATTCCCAAGCAAAAGGAATAGCGTCCTCTTTAAAGTAATCGCCAAAAGAAAAGTTACCTAACATTTCAAAAAATGTGTGGTGACGTGCTGTGTGACCAACATTTTCAAGGTCATTGTGCTTTCCACCTGCGCGTACACAACGTTGTGATGAGGTGGCTCGGGTATAGTCGCGTTTTTCAACACCTGTGAACACGTTTTTAAATTGGTTCATACCGGCGTTGACGAACATTAAAGTTGGATCATTATCAGGAATAAGAGAGCTTGAAGGTACAATTGTGTGCCCCTTGCTTTCAAAGAACTTTAAAAATTTCGTACGAATGTCGTTACCTGTGAGCATGTTTTCACCTTTTTATTCAAATTTTCAGCGTTATTTTTAACATTTAAACATAAAACTTTCTAGGGTTTTGTAAGGAAAACTTGAAAATAAAAAACTAAACATTATACTGTCTTTAAATATTATATTAAGAAAGCCCCTTTCATGCACATTGAAGACCGTATTATCTATGACTGGCAAAGCCTTAAAAACATTTTAGAAACACAGCAAAAAATGGGTAAAAAAGTTGTTTTCACAAACGGATGCTTTGACATTTTACATCGTGGACATATGGATTACATGGAAAAATCTCGCGAAAAAGGTGACTTACTTGTGGTGGCTTTAAACACTGATGAGTCAGTTAAAAGACAAGGTAAAGGTGAAGACCGTCCATTTAACAACCTTGCTGAGCGTGCTTTTCACATGGCAGC
>NZGE01000038.1 GCA_002689455.1 Magnetococcales bacterium
GGTAAAACTATATGACAAATGAAACTTCAAATTTAGTGCAAGAAGCGCAGCAAGCTATAGAAGATTTAGAAAAAACCTTAAACGGTATTTTAATGAACGAACGCAGAGTTTGTATATATGTGCAAGGCATTGATTCTTGCAACGAAAAAAACAAACAAACACTTCGTAAAAGCATTGATACTATAAACGCTTTTGTTGAAGAAAATAAAACTGCAAAAGAAGAATATGAATCTTATTGCGAATTCAAAAAACTTTTGCTCGAACCGTAAAAAAAAGCCTCTCATAGTGAGAGGCTTTTTTTTATTAATTTACTTTGAAAAACGTAATTCCCATGTAAGAAATTTCTTTTTCAAACGTGACGACTACAAGACGTAGCCGAGCGATCTGAAAAGGGAATTAATTATTGAGAAGTGCGTTTTTGAACTTCATAAAGCTTTAGCATTTTGTCACCTTTGTTAATTTGGTCAACCGCATCCATACCGCTTTCCACTTCACCAAATATTGTGTATTGACCATCTAAGTGGCTTTGACGGCTATATGTAATGTAAAACTGTGTAGAAGCAGAGTTAATATCGTTCCCCACACGTGCCATTGCAATGGTGCCACGTTTGTGTTTTAAGTTTGAAAACTCAGCTGGCAATGTGTAACCCGCAGCTTTACGACCAACAAGTGTTGGGTCACCACCTTGTGCCACAAAGCCAGGAATAACACGGTGGAAATATACACCATCGTAAAAGCCTTCGCTTACACGTGCTAAAAATGCATTCACTGTGTTTGGTGCAACGTCTGGGTAAAGGCGCATCACAACATCGCCGTATTTTGTTTCCATTTTAACGTATTTATATTTTGCTGGATCAGGGAATTTAACCACACCGTCCACCTGTGCAAAGGCTTGCCCACTTACAACCAAAGCTACAAGCGCTAAAAATAGTTTTAATTTTTTCATTTATTTTTCCTTATTTATATTTTGCTGTTCATGTTGAATTAAAATTTCTTTTGTTGGTAAGCCATTTCCACCGCTAAATCCTGTTAATGCACCATTTGACCCCACAACACGATGACACGGTATAATAATAGGAATTGGGTTTTTACCAACAGCACCACCCACAGCGCGGGGGTGAGAATTTACTTTTTTGGCAATGTCTTTATATGTCACTAAAGTTCCGTATGGAATATCTAAAAGCGCTTGCCACACTTTTTTTTGAAAAATTGTCCCTTCTGGTTCAACTTTTGAATTAAATTTTTTCAAGGTACCTGCAAAGTAATTTTTAAGCTCAAGACTTACATTCACATCTTCGCAGTTCTTTGCATATTCATTCCCCCAAGTAAGGCGCGTTAATGCCCCTGCCTTCACTTGGTATGAAATTTCACCCGATTTAGTTTTAAGCAGTGGCACTTGCGTAAGCTTTCTTCAGCAATTTGTCCACCCCAGAAGGTACGTAAGCTGAAACGTCACCCCCTAAACTTGCAATTTCTTTAACCGATGTGGACGAAATGTGCAAATACGCTGCGGTAGACATTAAATAAACCACTTCAAGTTCAGGGTTCATTTCATTATTAAATTGCGCCATTTTAAATTCATATTCAAAATCGGACGTTACACGCAAGCCACGAATAACAATACTGGCATTTTTTTCTTTTGCAAAATCGGCCAGTAAATTGGTGAAACCTTCAACCGTTACATTCTGAATGCCTTTTTCAGCAAACACTTTTTCAATTTCAGTTATACGTTCTTTAAGTTTAAACAACGTTTTTTTCTTTTCGTGCTTACTCACAGCAATAATTAAATGGTCAAACTGCTTTGCTGCGCGCATGGCAATGTCTAAATGGCCATTTGTAAAAGGGTCGAAAGTGCCTGGGTATAATGCTGTTTTCAAAATAAAATCCTTCGTTCTTCTTACTTTTTAAAAAGCAGGACAAGCTTAAAAGGTCTATATCATTACGTCAAACAAAAAGGGTTTAATGTTTGCTTTACTTATATTTTCAATTGTGGAACAATAGCTTAATAATCATAAAACTTAACTTTTTATCTAGCGCTTAAGCCGCTGCATTTATAGGCTTAATCTAGAATATTCTTACAACTCACACCTTACTTAACTGAGGTATCTGCTATGAAAAAAAATAGCATTCATACAAGCTGGCTTTCGTGGTTTGTGGCTGGTGTTTTAACAGTCCTTTTACTGGGTGTTACAGGTAAAATTGATTTTTTAATCTCTAAAGACACGATCGGCATTGTGTTTAGTATCTTTTTGGTGCTTACACTTTTAAACGCTTGTTGGTCGCAATATAAAAGTTTTAAAAACTTTAACCGCAATCAACGCGCTGTCGATTTTGTAGATTTTAAATTATCAAGTGCCCCCAAATTTAAAGATGCGTTAAACGTACTTTTAAAAAAGGGTCTTGGAAAAGAACACCAAAACACACCTATGCAAGCTTTGCTTACAAACTTAAAAGAGATGATGAAGCTAAATACAGAATCGCCGTTGTCTGAATCAAATATTGAAACATTTGAAATGGCTTATGACGAAGCTTTTTACATTGATACCCACGATGAAGTAGAACAAGCGCAAAACTTAACCATGTTGGGTATGCTTGGAACATTTGTTGGTATCTGTTGGGGCTTTATGTCAATTGACTGGACATCTGTAACGCCTGACAATGCATTTGTTGTTGTTATTGGGGTTATGAGCGGTATTAGTATAGCTCTCATCACAAGTATCTTAGGCATAATTTTTTCACTGTTTTTGAAAAAGATGCACAAACGTCTTGAAACAAGGCATCGCCAATCTTTTCTCATTGTAAGTGAAAAAGTACAACATATAGCTAGGCTTCTTTGCCATGAAAAAACTTATAAGGAAGTTGCTTCTGAAGTTTTAACCAAATAGGCACTTAAGCCAGAGGTTTCAATTATGAAACGTAAATCTAACCGACGGTTAAGAGAATCCAGTGACCAAAGTAACCAAATAGCCAGCGATTTAACGTCTGCAATTGCATTCACGTTTATTGCGGCTTGCGTTATTTTACTATTAATCATTAACCCAGATGCAGAAACCCGAGTCCCTGAGTATGAGGCGCTTCAGGTAACTGTAACTTGGGATACTTGTATTGACAGTGATCGGTCACCTGGAGAATCAAAAGCCGACGTTGACGCGTGGATCCTTGGTGAATTCCAAACTCCAAACGGCAACGAAATTCGTGACATTTTGGGCTATTCAACCCCTGATCGAAAAACACCATATTTCATCCTAGACCAAGACGATAAAGGTTATTCTCGTAACCCAAACGCCCCACAAAAAGCAGAAGAACTGCAAAACCGTGAGGTTATAAAGTCGAACAAACAAACCTTAACCGACGGCTACTATCATATCAATTTGCATATGTTTGCCGATAAAGGTGAGTTTTCTAAAAAAGATGAAGTGTGTGTAGACGTTCAAGTTGTTGTGTTCAAAGGGTCTGCAGCCAATGAACGCCTTGTTTGCGACCTAAAAGCAAGTGCCAATACAGCTGCTAAACTTACCGAAAACAGGCAAGAGCTTAGCGTTTGTCAGTTTGAAATTCGTCGTGGTAAATTTGTGGAAGGCTCACAGCTTGACCTTATACAAAACCCATTTATTTCAAGCCGAAAAAGCGCACTAAGGCGACCGCCCTATGCCCCATATAACGGAAACTGAGGTATCATTATGTTGACAACCGTCATCAACTGGTTAGCTGATACCTTTTCAGTTAACAATTATATACTGATCTTGGGTGGTATAATCATCCTTTGTCTTGTGGCCATGGTGGCGCTTAATAACAGCAAGTGGGGTCGAACTGCTGCAAATTTAAGTATCATTTTCTTAATGACACTTTTATTTGGCGCCGTTTTAACCTATGCCCCTGTTATGGAGCAACACTACGTTGGTAAACCAAACTTTAACTGCCAAGTGTTTGAAACCGATGAGATGGGAAACTATGTTTACAAACATTTCCCGCTTATGGATGAAAACGGCAATAAAATCATTGGAGCTGACGGCAACCCCATTCTTCGGAGTGAAATTGTTCTGAAGAAATATTATTTACCAAACCAAGACATTGCATTGCTAAATGGTATTTTGAATTTACGCCTTCAATACGAAGACGAAACAGGTAAAACGGTGGAGCGTTATTGCGCCTTTGATATTTTTCCAAAAGTGAAAAAAGAAAAAGGCGACGGCAACAGCCAAACGCCCGAGCAAGTTGCCATAAAAAAATGGTACAACAAGCTTAAGCGTTCAAAGGAAATGCTGGACAAAGCAAATGCGATCAAAAATTTATCTGAAATGACAGGTGAAGAAATGGAGCAAATTGCAAAAGGCATGGCCGACGAAAATGGCATCAAACAAACCGTTAAGGCTGACAACAACCTTGATAAACTCAAATCTGAACTCGGTCGCCAAATTCAAAAACGTCAAGCGGAACAAGCGCAAGGCGAAGGCGAAGAAGGTGAAGGAAATGAACAGGGTCAGCGTGGCCAGCAAGAACAAGGAAACCAAGGAATGAAGGCTGGTAAAGGTTTAACCATCACCCTTCCCTCCACTGCAAACAACAGTGACGAAATGGAAAACAATCAAGAAGGTATGCCTTCTGAAGGTGATGAACAAAACATCGGTAATAACCCCAATGGGTCTAATTGGGAATCCAGCAATGGACCCGACCCCTCTGGCGGCCAACGCCGCAGCGCATTACCACCTAAAAACCAATAGCGATCCCAGAGCCCCACATAGGGGCTTTTTTTATACGACAAATTTCTTGCAATCATCGGTTCTTTTGTTATTATCACTTCCAGTGCGCCTATAGCTCAGCTGGATAGAGCATTTGCCTTCTAAGCAAAGGGTCGGGGGTTCGAGTCCTCCTGGGCGCGCCACTTAGTCTTCCTCTCAAGTTCCCTCAGAGGATATCACCCCAAAAACCCCGCTATGTGCGGCGAATGGCAGGATTAAAAATTCCGAAGGACAGTGAGCATGTACGTTTCTCATGCAAAATAAGGCATTTTCTCTACGACTATGTTTTTTGTCCCTCGGATTTTTAATGATCATCAGAATTTGTTATAGCTTCTGCTCTTACTATATTTTCATTTGAAACATATAGATCTTCATCATAGATTATGATATCAGAAATTTGGTGAAAATCTTTATCAATAAGAATGTCTACGCTCCCTCTTAAACCTAAAAATTCAACATCATATAACACTTCTGTGTCTAATACATACCCTCCAAATCCACTAGAATAAGTATCTGGATCTTTGCCGTGAACTTCAACAGAAAATGAAAGATCGTATAAAAATTCAAATGTGGCTGAGTTGCCTTCAATGCTTACCAAGTTATCAATGGATAGATTCTTAATAGACTCGTTTAATATATCATAGATTTCAGGGAATGCAGGCAATGGATATTCATCTGATATTGTAACGTTATCGAAACTATAGCTCTCAAGAATATTCTTATTAAGACTTTCCTTTAGGCCTTCTACAGCTTCCATTACCTTAACACCTTGTTGATAAGCTTTTTCATGATCATCAACAAACTCTCTGATATCGTTTTTTATACTGATTGTTTCTTCATACTTACAGTTTTTCTTAAAAAACTCATGAAAAGACTTATCCTTGCTAATAATCACAAACACATACTTTTCATTTTCTTTTTGTTTTGAAATTATGTTGTTAATGTAATGATTTAAGCCAATTAATATAAATGCATTTGGAAATTCTGCTTTTTTTCTTCCATCTTGGAATGGGGGTTTTTGCGTAAAGTATTGATGTAGAATTTCTCCTCCTCTTATTTCATTGATGTTCTTATCAATAGTTTCAAATGTATTGAATATTTGACGTATAGATTGTGTTTTTTCTTCTACAATATTTCTTTTATTCGCAATTATATTTCGAATCTCTTCAGTTTCATCTTTAAATAGGTTCTTGAATAATTCTTTTTGCCTGTTTTCATGCCTTATTTGGTCCGACTTTCCTGGTTTTGTTTGGCAAACCTCACATGGAATTCTTTTTGTTTTGTCGTTTAAGGTTTTTGATAGATCACTTAGTAATTTGTTTCCAGCATCTTCAATATGCTTTATCGATTCTTCTATGACGATATTACATGTTAAAATACTGATTGGATGTATAGGTTGCTGATGGAGATCTATGAGTTTTTTTAAGACAATGTTGTTTTGAAAGTCATAAGAAAGTCCCTCATAAGCATTTGTGTCGATGAAAACCTTAATATTAATATCTGTATCCACGTTTACCTATCCTGTTTGTAAATTTTAATTAGGATATCTAAGTAATAAGATTTATTCCAGCTAAACTTCCAAACTTGCCATAATAACTTTTCTTACATAACGGCTGGAGATATTTTCACGTTCGGCAATGGTTTGAATGTATATGCCTTCGAAATGTTCTTCTCTCCATACATGGCCTTGAACAAGTTTTTTGAGATCGGACTTTGACAAACTATCCAGCCCTTTACGGTATTCAGTTTCTATGAGGACTGCACCACTTTTAGCTCGCTTGGTTTGATATGGAATGGTAAGCCCTATATTTTTCGAAATTGTTTTAATATTTAAATCAAGGTACTCCTTGATGAGCTTTTCAAGGTTAGATGGTTTAAGTGTTATGTGCAAACTATCTCTCATTACTATAATGCTCTGGAGGGTGTTTCTGATAAGTTTATATGTCGGAATTTGAGTTTGATTTTCTTGAATATATTTTTGAATTTCAGAGTTCTCAGTTTCAAGTAATTTTAAAATATTTCTTCGTACGTTGGTTTCAATAACAGCTTCAATTTCATGAGCTGGCAACCTTGCAATCACATGGTTAGGGTGACTTTTTGTTTGATTTATAAATTCATTTAAATAATAACGATATCGTTTATTCTTCTTAACCGTAAACACAGGTGTGTAAGGATTATTGTTTTCATCAAATATGATGCCAGTTAAAAGATTTTTATGCTTACTATTTTCTGGTTCTCTTGGTGCGGACTGATCTTGCAATTGAGACTGAACCTCTTGCCATAGGCTATCTGTTATAATGGCAGGGTGGTCACCTTCGTGTATTTTACCTTTGTGGGAAATTTTACCAATATAGGCAGGGTTTTTAAGAAGGCTATATAATGTTCCTCGGCTAAGCGGTTTGCCACCATACTCTAACCCCTTTTTAACCGAAGTACGTTTGCGGCTTTTAATATCTAACTTATCAATTTCTTGTTTTAATTTTTTGACACACCCAAGCTTTAAATAAAGTTCAAATATCAATTTAGCTTTTGGCGCATCTTCTTCGTTGATAATAAGGCGACGATTTTCAATATCAAAACCAAACGGCGGCCTGCCACCCATCCACATACCTTTGGCCTTACTCGCTGCAATTTTGTCTCTGATACGCTCACCTGTAACCTCTCTTTCAAATTGAGCAAAAGATAAAAGCACGTTTAAGGTTAGCCTGCCCATTGATGTTGTGGTATTAAAACTTTGTGTCACGCTAACAAAAGTCACCCCATATTCATCGAAAATATCGACGAGCTTCGCAAAGTCCATCAGCGATCTTGTAAGTCGATCAATTTTATAAACAACAATCACATGCACTTTGCCCGCTTTAATATCAGCTATAAGTTTATTTAACGCAGGGCGATCGAGTGATCCACCAGAGAACCCACCGTCATCATAATGCTCTTTTGAAGCACTCCACCCTTCAGATCTTTGACTTAGAATATAAGCGGCACATGCTTCCCTTTGAGCATCCAGCGTGTTGAATTCCATATCTAGGCGTTCATCGGTAGATTTTCGGGTGTAAATAGCGCAAATCTTTTTCATTGAATTAAACTTTCTTCAATCCAAAGAACACCCAGCCGTTCCAGCGTTTACCTGTAATTTCATTGGCAATTTGTGAGAGACTTGAATAACCCCTCCCCTTATATTCAAAACCTTGCTCTTTGACGATTACGTTATGTTTAACGCCATTATAATTTCGAACAAGTCGAGTTCCAGGTTTGAGTGCTTCAACACGTTCGTCAAAACATTTAGGGTTTTGTTTATAGTCTTTAATGAGTTGTTTTAAACGCTTCTCCATTTCAGAGTTCGGTTTTTGATTGAGCTTATAAATAAGGCTCTTCTCAAGCATAACCCGCCCAATGCGTAAATGAGGCTTTTTACCCCACGCTTTTTCCCACTCATTGCGTAATATATCTAAAGGTAATCTTTTTATATCATCTATATTCATGGTTTTACTTTCTTTCGTTTGCACCATGAATGCTTCCTTTAGGGTGGAAGTCCAGTCTATTCTTGCTGTTTATCTAAACCTTGAGATATGCGTAATTGTTCAGCGGCTATTTCAAACTCTTCAATCGTGTACATGTGCCTCATATTGTTAGGGTAAGGGTCTTCGCCAATGCCAAAAACTTTAGGTAAGATAAGGTCTGCTTCTGTAAAATGGTAAAAACCACTTTTTCCAGACCCTCTCTCACGCACGTCATAAAATTCATCTTCACGCATAGGGTCTATCCATAGGCAACCTTTGTTATCTTCTCCGAACTTAGGCTTATATTGACCTTGTAAGTATTGATAAGCAAAAGCATAGCCACCAACAGAGTGTAGTGTTTCTATGAGGTCTGATTGAGATGCTCTTGCCTCATGTAAAACTTCACCTTTGGTGCGGTGGTATGTTTTACCGTAAGGTAAGTTCCATACTTCATCTTTAAGAGCAATTGCAGATAAATCTATATGCACCCAATTCTCATTTTTAGCTAAAAGGTGTCCTGTCAGGTCATTGTCATGTAAACGCTGCATGACCACAACAATAGAACCATTCTTATTGCTTAAACGCTGTAAGATATTTTCATCGAATTGTCGGTTGATGTGTTTTCTGGTTTCATCGCACTTAGCTTCTTCTGTACTCATAGGATCATCAATAATAATGGTATCTGCACCTAAACCTGTAAGCTTGCCATTAAGTGTCATAAATTGACGCTTACCTTTAAATGCTGTTGTGAGTTTATTCTTCTCTTCCTTAATACGTGCAATTGGAAAAAGAGATTGATAACGCGTGGATAGCATTAAATCTAAGCTCTTATCATGAAGGTCTAACCCTAAGGTTTTACTGCCATGTAAACACAAGAAGTTTTTGCGGCTGTCACGACCTAACTCCCAAGCTGGCCAAGCAATGCTTACGCATTGAGACTTTAGCATGCGTGGCGGCATATTAATAATCAGCTTATTGATTTTACCTTTACTTACGAGGCTTAGATAATGTGCCATAACATCAATATGCCAATTGTGATGGTAATGAGCATAAGGGTGCAGCTCACGAAAGGCGAATTGAAAGAAAGAGCTTAAATCGTGCCGGTAAAGGTTTTGTACATCTTCAATCTTCATCATTATCCTCCTCTACTTTTTCTCCTTTTTCATTAAACTGCGCTTGGAAATTTCGAATAATTTTCTCATCTTCAGGTAATAGCTCAAATTCAGGCGCATCATCCATAGATTTCATAAAAGGGATGCTCATTTGCATCATTCGAGGGTCACTTTTGGCAGCACCTCGTGCCATTTGTTGAAGGATAAGCTCCCTGGTTGAAACTGTTTGGGTGGTTCCATTGACTTTAATTTCATGCATTTGACCAAAGACACGTTTTATCTCGTCCATAAATGTATCTTTTTTCTTTTTAGGTCTCCCTTTGGGATTGCCAGATACTCCTTTTTTGAATTGATACTCTTCAGGCGCTTGATTGTACTTACGTCCGTCTGTTTTCTTTTTATCGCTCATAATTATACCTCCTTATCTTCAGAATAAATTTTAACGGCCGTTTCACCTGTAAAGGTCTCCCAGCGGTGAAGGATGACATCACAGTAATGTGTAGAGTATTCTATTAAGCGGGCTTTACGGCCTGACTTTTCACAGGCAATGAGCGTTGAACCGGAACCACCGAAAGAATCCAATACAATGCCACCCTTGTGCGTGCTGTCACGCAGGGCATCAATAAGAAGTGGTACAGGTTTAACAGTTGGATGCATTTTAAGGTCTGACTGGTTCTTACCAAAGCTATTCACGCCTGCATAATCCCAGACGTTCGTGCGATAACGACCAAACACGCCCAGTTGTACATTGTTTATATGTGGATCTTTTCCGTTTTTGAATAAAGCGAGAAGCTCATGCTTGGAACGATACATCGTCCCCATGCCACCATTGTCTTTATTCCAGACACAGATGTTTTTAAGTTCGGTGTAATGCTTTTGCCCTGCGTGAAGTAGGCCGTAAATATGGCGCCAGTCCATAAAGATGTAATGCAGCGAACCATCGCGGCTAAAAGCAATATTGTGCTGAATAAAAGCTTCTAAGAAAGCGACAAACTCTGCGTCGGTCATCTCACCACTAGCCATAGCAAACTCTTCATGCTGAACCTTGCCGTTGCCGCAAACATGACCGCTAATTTTCACGTTATACGGTGGGTCTGTTAAAATAACATCAGCCAGTTCTTCACCCATGAGGTTTTGGTAGGTTTCAACCTTTGTTGAATCACCACAAATAAGCTTATGCTCACCCAACTGCCAGACATCACCAAACGATGCACGTTTAGGCACATCATCTTCAATGGCTTCGTCATCAGCACTAGCTTCTTTAGGCGTTTCA
This sequence comes from Magnetococcales bacterium, assembly GCA_002689455.1. Lineage (GTDB taxonomy): Bacteria > Pseudomonadota > Alphaproteobacteria > UBA2136 > UBA2136 > UBA2136. The sequence continues at coordinate 10,625 of NZGE01000038.1, forward strand.
CCTTCAAGTAGAAATTCTATTTCAGGAAGCTCAAAGCCCGTAATATCCAAATCGAAATCTAGATCTAAGCTTGATAGGTCTGCCAATTCAACACGCAGAAGTTCGGTATCATAACCAGAGTTCATCGTTAGTTGGTTATCCGCCAAACGGTATGCTTTCACTTGCGCCTCGGTTAAATGATCCACCAAAATCACAGGGACTTGCTTGAGATTAAGCACCTTCGCACCTTCTAATCGGCCATGCCCTGCGATGATTTCTTTATTGTTATTGACAATAATCGGGTTGATAAAGCCAAACTGCTGAATGCTTGCCGCAATCTGCTGAACTTGCTTTTCAGGATGCTTTTTAGCGTTGTTTTGATAGGGGTTTAAATTTTCAGTAGGAATATACTGAATTTTTGTTGTTACTTGTTCTGTTTTAGCCATTGTTCTACACCTTTCCTTTTTATTAGGTCAGTGCAGTGGCGTTAGAACAAAAATAACCTATCTACACTGACGATTAAAACTTCATCATCAGCTTTACTCCAGTTATATATTTTCGTTCTAAATCTCGGGCGCTTCCTAGAACAAGGCGCTTGAGCTACAAGAAACTCTTTGCTCGAGACATATTAAGCCTATCGCATATATTTATATAAAATCAAGCCTTTTTAAGGGTAAAAATGTATTTTTTGTTTATTTCACCATATTTCTTAAGAAAGAACTTCACTTACAGCAAAGAATGCTTATACTTCATTACAAGGCATGAATAATCATGTCCCGGGGCTTCAAAACCCTACACTACCAGCGGCAGTGGCATCTGCCGTAAATAAAATTGCCACTTCGACTATGTCGGGGTGGCGTCGTTATACAATAGCCTCGGCAAAAGCGTCGCGGTCCTCTGGTAGTGACTTTTGAACACCCCGGCACCATTTTTTTTAATTGGTGCCGTTTTTATTGAAAAATGAAAGGGCTATCAGATGATCACGCTACAAAGTTTTTTAAACTCGCAAACAGACATCTTCCAAAATGTCAAAGTCAAACTTGTAAGGCACAAAGACGCTCGAGTTGAATACCGTGACATGCTAAAAAATAGAGACACCCTTTTAATATACCAAAGAGAGCAACCAACCCATGTTTTTAAAGATTGCGACTATATTATTTCATTCATTGGCAATGAACGTAATCGTTCAACACTCTTCGGAATATACAAAGTCAACGGTGTTGAAGAAATGGACGGTTTATTCCACTACGATCTCAAGCAAGTGCCAGAACTCAAGCACCTAAACGACCGCGTTGTTATCGATTGGGGCAAAGCTGGCAGAAGCTGGCACCAAAATTATAACAACATCAAAGAAATCGTGCAGGTATTAGAAGAAGGTTACATAGGCAACTTCACAGACCTACTAGACTTCACACTTGAATATGACGAACTACAACGCCTAATACAAAACCCCGACGCCAACCGGGACTGGTATCACAACTTATCATCCGTCAACGGTATATATCTTATCCTCGATCAAAACACAGGCATGCAATACATAGGGTCAGCATCAGGCAACAAAGGCATCTGGGGACGCTGGGAGAGCTATGCTAAAAATGGTCACGGCGGCAATATAGAACTCAAAGCATTATTAAGCACAGATCCAAACTATGCGCAAAACTTCCGCTACTCAATCCTGCAAACACTCCCAAGCAACTACACCCTCAAACAAGTCATAACCTACGAAAACCTCTACAAAGACAAACTAGGCTCAAGGGTACATGGGTTGAATGGGAATTAAATGTTCGTCTGTGCATATAAAACATTTTGTGAATATTACTAAGGGAGCCGTGCTAAAGCCAACCGCCTCATCAACAAACTGCTAAACGAAGGCATCGCCTTTTCTGATATTGAAAGTTAAGGGGTAGATTTCCAACCAGTGTGAATTGTACTAGTGCCAACACCATTGAATTTTTTAATAGCGACTTGTGCGCACATATCTTCATACACGTCATCAAAACTTTCAAAGTTGGTAAATTTCATCAGTTCACGACAAAAAGGTGTTAGTGACAAAGTTTTAAAATTTACGTTCCGCTTCACCTGACAATCAAAAACAATAAATAATTTTGAACGTAAAATCACGTTATGCATCTGTCCAATATCAGCAGTATAGGTAAGGGTGTTGTTATCATTTAAACCATAAATCAAACTGCGAGACTGCATGTACATTATATTATCATAACCAATAAAGTTGAGAACATATTCTCTCAATTCACCTTCAATGAATATATGTTGAAAATCATTTAACACTAATTTGCTCAACTTTTCTAATAATTGTAAATCCTGTCTTGAAGCTGTATTTAAAAAGTCCATCGCTTGATAACTAACAGTATCCGGCTTTTTAACTTCTTCTGCTAAAAGCTTCGCCCAAAGTTCTTTTGCGTCTTCTGTTGTTACGTTTTTAACATGTTGTTTCCAACGTAAGGCCCAATCATCACCAAGTGGTTCATCCGAAATTGCATCATCAGGAACATCTTCCAACATTTCCGCCGCCTTGGTTGCAACTTCCGCCACAACAATTTCCTTTTTCAAATCGCTCGCAATACGTTCACGCTCTGCAGCTTGAATAATCAATGTACTTGGGTCAACTTCTTGAACATCTTGAGGGGTAACATCAATCAGCTTACCTTCATGCAAAGTTTTTGTCCCATCTTGAATTTGATTAACAACGGCTTTCGCCCCTTCAAGTTGAACATGGCGATAGGCAAGCGCTTCACTCGCTCTTTCTAATCTTTCTGGCGCAAGCAAAGCCATTGCAGAAACTGTACTTGAAGCAAGTCCTTTACCAATTTTCTCGGCACCCTTACTCACAAACGCCATAGCACCAATAGCTTTAAATTTAAAGCCACCCTCTGGTGTAAATTCACCAGAAAATTCATCCTTTTTCTCACTCATTAATCTGCCCTTGCTGATTCATCATTCTTGCCAAGTTCATAGACATATCCGCTGCCACTGTTTGAAGGTCTTGAATGTATCCTGTGCATTCTTCAGCCATGGTGTTAACCAATCGCTTAAGTTCAGCTTGTGCACCTTCTGTTCCTTCAGCTTTATTAAAAATAACCACCCATTTGTAAATCTCCATTTCCAGCTCTGCACTTTTAGCTTGCTGTTCCACACGCTCTCTTTCAAAGTCTTCTTTTGTTTTACCTTCGGCAAACGCGTTTAGCGAAATAATTAAAAACGCAAAAAACAATATTTTTTGAATAAGTGGTTTAATATATATTTTATTCATAATTTCCTCCAACAAATATTGCAGTATAAATAAGCCATACAAAAACACTTAACAATGTCCATTTATCATAGCGCTTGTATTCTTCACTGCCTTTTTCATAAAATTTTTGTCTTGAATAGATAAAGCACGAAACTCCTATCAAGCACATTGAAATTAAGTAGTGTATTAAAGCCTCATTCATCGCACCACCCTTTTCTTTTTCCGCCATTGTATGCGCGTGCATACCCAGCTTTTATCATCGCATCCGAAACATTCACGCCTTTATCAGTCACAATCTCGCCAACGTAACGCCCCGCATATTTACCGTAGCGCACATTTTTTAAAATAACTTCTTTGGAAATAATACTTTCAAGATATTCTTTTGCTTTAACAGCCTTGGATAGTTCAGCCTCACACTTACCATTCATTTCAGGCGTATCAATGCCAGAAATACGGATCACTGTTGTTGGAGAAAATCCAGGCCAAGGGTGTGCCATTACATTTACAGTGTCACCATCACGCACATCCAAAACTTCAGCAATAACTTCTATGGTCGGTTCCATTGTGTGTGAATATATTGGAAGTATAAAAAAATATACTTGATAAAAAGAAAAATCTACTCATAACACTCTCCTTAAAATGCAGTTGGGCGAATGTAAAAACCTTTGTTTATATCACCACCAACTCGTAGTTTTTTCGTCTGCCCTTTATCAATACTCACTTCATATGCATCCCAATTATCTGATCCGCATAATGCTTTTCCATTTCCACTAACTGTTAAAATGTAATCGTTCTCCTTTAATTTCAAAAGTACCTTTTCAGATGGTTCAAGCTCTGCTAATTGAAATTCATTTATATATATTCTAAGAGAACACGCAGAGCCAAAGAATCCAGAATCACGTGTAACAATTAACCGTGCTTCATTACCTTTAATTTCACTTGGTAAGTCTTGTGAATAATTTCTTGCATTATCAACAAAAACAGCGTCTTCAAAATTTACATTTTTTGTTGAACATGCCGTTAAGAAAACGGCTAAAGATAAAATCAATAGTCTATTCATATTGCCCCATAATTTTGTTTTTAGTTGCCAACTAACCCTCTTTAGAATAAAGCAAAACTTATTCAAGGCAATGTTGCTCCCTTTATATATTATATATTTATCGTTCTTATCCTTATTTGATTATTTTATGGTTTTGTCCTTAAACATATCATTATTACCATCATTAAACACTAGCTTTAAAACTGGACCATATATTGGGGTTTTGACACAACCACCTTCGCACTATTAAAGTGCTCATTTCTCAAGCCAAACCGCAGCGTCGGCTTGCAGAGAAATGCAAATAACAGAGCAAACTTATTACCGTTGGCTCAAAGAATACGGTGTCATGCAAACATAATTATAATTTTATATAATTATTTTAAAATGACTGTGAAAACCCTATAGCTATTGATTTATGGCTATTTTGTTCACCTTGACCTTTTATAAAAGAAGAAACAACATTTACAGACCTATTACCTGACCAGTAGTATGAATATTTCAAATCACTTTTTCGTGAATATTTATATTCATAAGCCTTCTTGTAAGATTGAACATCTAAAACAATTTTATTTTTATCATTTAAATAAGAAATAAACCCAAATCGAGGAGAAATCATTAAATCTTTAGACTCATTATGATGATAACTTGCTTGCAAGAAGAAGTAAGGCATAAGATGCTTCTTATCACCTATTGATATTGTCACACCTCTCGATATAGAAACATATGGCTTTAAAGAACTATCTTTAATATCAAATCTTTCATTATCAAAAGACACCTCAAACATCGTAGACCAATTAAAGTCACTTACACTCGCAGGGTTAAAATATTTAGTTCCAAATAAAGTTAATTTTTCAAGGTTAAGCTTATTTGGGGTATAATTCATATCAACTGAAAATAATTTAACTTCAAACTCATGATCATTATCAAAGTTTAGATCCATTATATCCTGATAAGCTAGGCTATACTTAAAATTTAAATAAAAATCATCGTTGCTATGTAATGCATAAAGTCCATACCTACTAGAACCAGATGCCTTTACATTGTAAGAATCAAAACCATTTGCAAGATCAGTTCTATCATATTGTATTAAATCATTTTTAATAAACTTATTAATAATATCACTAGGTGTAATATATGATTTATCATTAACTAAAGAAAAATCATCTTTTACAACTTGCAACAACGTAACCAGAGCGCTAGCACAATTATGATCTTTCAGATTATAAGAAACATTGATATCCTTTAGCTCCCAAACATGATAAATAAACCTTTCAACTTCTGCTGCATTTAATTCTAAGTTATAAGAAACCAAGTTTCTTCCATCTTCATTTACATAGGAATTATATCTTTGAGAGTATGGCTCTAGTTTATACATACCATCCATACCAGTAGAAATTGCCTTAGGAATAAAGGTAAGTAAATTATCAAAAGAACCTAAATTTGCAAAAAAACTAAGTGAATGCGTAGGATGAAAGTCATCACGCTCTCCTACGACTTTAATAAAAGAATGCCCCATCATAGACAAAGGACTATTAAATTTTTCTGTAGCAAATACTATATAAATTTCTTTTGCAGATAAGTTATTTAAATAATCCTGAAAAGATGTACAATCTTTTAGATCAGTTGCTGGACGAAAGCTTTCATACCTCTGCATTAAATATAATGTTCTAGCAGGAAACTTACATGACAACATCTCTTTTTTAGATAAATTTTCTATATTAGCCTTCAACTCATCTTCTGGATTAAACATCCCTTCTGGCGAAAGAAAAAAACTTCGATCTGATATTAAGCTTTTACCATTTTGGTAATGAAGCAAGTTAAGCCATTCTTTGTTAGTGCTTAACGCAAAAGCCTCACTTATAAAAAGTGAGGCAAATACTAAAAAAGTAAATAACTTAGTATAGAATTTATCCAAGAATTTTACTTACAGTTATCTTTCTTGTTGGTAATAACTACATGAGACTTGTCATATGTCCACATGTTACCATTTGATGAATCAACAGTTGTACCTGTCAAACCAAAAATACCGAATAAGATATTACCAAAGAATGCATTAGTAACAGTTGATTGCACTACATGAGAAGTTTCCTCGTAACACTTATCAACAATCTTTACTACAATATCTTCTTTAGAGCGCTGAGCACTATATTGAGTTGGAAGCTGTACCTTTTCAACACCCTTAGCTGCATAAATCTCTGCGTCAACTTTTTTTCCTTCAGAAGGAGTTAAAGTAATTGTCTTTGAACCTGAATCGAATACTGTTGCACAACCTGTTAATGCAATAGAAAAAACAGATGCCAATAAAATTTTTCTCATATTTTAAATACCCAAATTAAATTAAACCCATTAAACGAAACAAATGGATAACATATTCATTAAATTAAAACAACATCAATTGCAATAAAGTACAAAAAACACCCATTAAGTGTATAAAATAAAACCATATAAACTACACCCCGTTGACAAGGTATACAATTTATTATAAATTACTAATATGGAAAGTACCTCAATAAGGACTTTACCAAATATCACTAAAGACCCCTATAGTAAAAGAGA
>NZGE01000039.1 GCA_002689455.1 Magnetococcales bacterium
AAATGCCTTTTGATAAAAACAAAGTTATAGAAAGACTTTCCCGCATGCTGGAAAATGCAAAAGTTTTTAGAAAGATAAAATTTTCAGCTGGAATGAGCTTTAAAGAAAAATTAGAATGGTGTCAAACATATGCAAAAGAACATCATGACAATTCTTGCCATAGGTCTCTTATTTGTGAACTTGCCGAACATGGTTATCATGATGAATTTCAAAAATGGCAAATAAAAACCAAACCATATAAAGAAGAGCTAGGTAGCATCCTTCAAATAGCACTTCACCCTGACCCTGAAGGTTTTAAAAACCTTGCGATAGACGTTTTTACAGTTAAATAAAACAGCCCTCATTCGAGGGCTTTTTTTATGCTAACGGTTAGGGCTGTTAGTCAAAGTATTACGAAAATAAAAAGGCCGCCTAAAGGCGACCTTTTAAAAGTTCTGCAATGTGTTGTTTGGCAAGAAAGAGTGACTTTTAAAGAGTGAAGTTTAGAATGTCTAAATAAACTCGAATAAAAGTTACTCCTTCGCCAGCCAAAATTAACGCTTAGAGAACTGTGTAGATTTACGCGCTTTGTGCTGACCGTATTTCTTACGTTCAACAACACGAGCATCACGTGTAATAAAGCCACGTGCTTTAAGAGAACCGCGGTTCGCTTCATCGTAAGCACATAGAGCTTTAGAAATACCGTGACGGATCGCACCGGCTTGACCTGAAAGACCACCACCGTGTACGTTTACGTTTACGTCAAACTTAGATTCCATTTCAACTGTTTCGAATGGTTGGTTGATAAGCATACGAGAAACCGCACGACCGAAGTATTCTTCGATTTTACGACCGTTAACTGTAATTTTACCCTTACCTTTTGTTAGCCATACACGAGCAACAGCGTCTTTACGTTTACCTGTAGCGTAGAAACGACCTGCTTTTTCGTTTGCTGCTTTAATGTTTTGAGCAATACTCATAATTTAAATCCTTTCTACTTACTTCTTAGCAATAATGCCAGCAACATCTAGTGCTTTTGGCTTTTGCGCTTCATGTGGGTGCTGTGTACCTGCGTAAACGTGAAGTTTTTTGTACATAGCTGTGCCAAGTTTTGTTTTTGGCATCATACGCTTAACTGCACGCTCAACAACACGCTCTGGGTGATCGCCTGCAAGCTCTGTTTCAGCGTTGATAGAACGCAAGTGACCAACATAGCCTGTGTGCCAGTGGTGTGTTAGAGTTGTCATTTTACGACCTGTTAGACGGATCTTCTCAGCGTTGATGATAATCACGTTATCGCCACCGTCAACGTGTGCTGTGAAAGATGGCTTGTGTTTACCTTTAAGGTGTGTTGCAACCACAGAAGCTAGACGACCAAGTGGAAGGTCAGTTGCGTCTACAACGAACCAATCGCGTGTTACTTCAGTTGGCTTTTGACTTACAGTTAAGTTCATTTTCCAATTTCCTAAAATTCTATTTATATCTGCGTATCCTTAACAGATGCTTTTAGGCGCACCCCTCTCTTTCTTACAATGCAGAAAAAGAGCCACCCTACGCTCGCTTATCATTATCAAAGCAAATAGGTGGAACCTTTTGTGGGTTTATAAACTATAGAACATTCCATGTCAACTGTTTAAAGCACAAAAAAGCCCTGCACATAATGCAGAGCTTTTCATTCGTTTTATAAGTTAAAAAAAGTAACGTCAGAATATAAAGTTTCTGTTGTTTGACCATACTGCGCAAACAGAAGCTTCATATCATACATTTCTTTCCATTTTTTATATGGAACAACCAGTGGGAGAAACGTTAATGTATCAAATACAACTAACTGACCCATTTCATCACGCGCAACCGCAACTGAATGCATAAAAGTTTCACCTTGATGATTTATCATAAGCGTTATGTATTGCGCAGGAACACCCAACCGCCATAACTGATGATACCAAAGGTAAGCAAAGTCACTGCAATCGCCCACACCTGTTTGCAAAAGCTCATAAGGTGTTTTTGTATCCGTTTCACCACCATTTACAAGGTTAAACTGAAACGTTTGCTTCATTAACGCTTTAAATTGATCACCTTGCGAAAGGTGTTGAATATCGTTCACCAACACGGCGAACTGTTCAGGCATTTTTTGCTGGTAGTTGCGTGTATTTAAATGATTCCAGCTCATTTTTACATCATCATACTGAGCATAACGTGTAACCATTGCTGTAGATATATTTGCATTATAAGCATACAAACCAAAAACCATCGCAACCCATAAAAATGCAACCCAATAAAGTTGACGCTTTGTACATTGAAAGAACTTTTTCATGAGAAACCTCTCAAAGAAATAAAAAGTAAAAGAACAAGTAAATTTATTAAGGTATAAGAAACATTCCAAACAGTTTCAAGAACAAAGCTTGCATAAAAAATGTGATAGAACTATAAAAAGACATACATATATATTATCACATAATTCCCTTTTACATTAAATACACGAGGTCAACATGACAACCATCACCCTCATCACTGCTGTTGCTTTTTTAGCCTACTTCATTGCAAGCATTCATTCCCCCTATTGGACGCTTGCTATTGCCATTTGCACCTATGTCGGCAGCATAATCACCTTAAAAACGTTTGAACTTGCACCTCATATTGAAATGAATATCTTACCCATTTTAGCCACCAGCTTTTTAGCGCTTATTTTAAGCTCACTCAGCATCCTTGTACGCAAGCATGTTGAACGTAAATACACTTCAAATTAACACTATCGTTACTAAAAAAGCCCTCCGTTGAGGGCTTTTTTTATTTTCGCATATTGCCAAATTACAGTATAAACTTACCTTTGCAGCAAACTTCCCATTCCTTTCGAAAATCTTCTAGATATGGTTTTTCAGCTTTGTTGTTTTGAATATAGTCTAAAACCTCTTGAACAGATGTGTTATAAGACATTTTAGATGTAATCGCTGTGTGTTGTTGGAAACGTAAATATAAAAGATACGTATTTAAAACATCAGCCTCACAGTAATGGCGAATGCCTGCCATGTCCCCAGCATCAAACATGTCGGTTACTTTTGAACCATCAACCCCAAACTTCCCTGGGTAACCTAAAATAGAACACACTTCGTTCATTTTGCATTTTGCAGATGCACCATAGTCGCTTAGCTGCTCAATCAAATCGCAGTGAAAGTCAGCGCTGTAACGGGAAGAATAGTTATCCCATTTATTGCTTTTATCGTGCAATGCCTTTGCTGGCACACCATATTTCATAGCACGGTATTTTAAAACGGGTAAATCGAAGCCACGGCCATTGTAACTGACTAACCTTGGGGTACTTTTATCGAAATATTTAAAGAAACCTTCAACTAAACCTTTTTCGGTTTCACTTTGACCAGACTCAACACGCACCAGCTCGTAATACTCTTCGCCACCATCACGGTGAATGTTCGCTTCTAAAAATGAAATGGCGACAACTTGCCACAAAGGTTGACGTGGAAAGTCATTTTTACCGCCTGTTATCTCAAGGTGATAGCGTGAAATCTCCTCACGAAGTTCATTCACATCATCACTTTCAAAGCCTGTTAAATTGCGCACAGCAGTTGCGTCTGGCACAGTTTCAATATCGAATACGAATAATTTATTATGTCTCATGTGTCACACTATATAGAAACGAAACACATTTGAAAAGTCACATTCTCTTGAATTTATATGCAAACAATACCATAATTCAAACAATAGTTTAATTTTTTCAAAGGGGTATAAACACATGGGTGACTATATGGGCTATATCATTGCAGGTGCAGTGGTTTTATTATTTATTATTCTTTACAACCGCATTGTTGCGCTTAAGCAAAACCGTAACAACGCATTTAGCGATATTGATGTTCAGCTTAAACAACGTTACAACCTTGTGCCACAACTGGTTGAAACTGTTAAAGGTTACGCATCTCACGAAAAAGAACTTCTTGAACAAGTAACCGCTGCACGTACAGAAGCCATGAACACAAAAGGTATTGGCGAAAACAAAAGCAATGCTGAAGCGGCCCTTGGCGGTGCGATGATGAACCTGCTTGCGGTTGCAGAAAACTACCCAGACCTAAAAGCAAGTGACAACTTCAACAACTTGCAAAACGAACTTTCCGACATTGAAAATAAATTAGCCGCTGCACGCCGCTACTTTAACAACGCCACAAGTGAATACAACGCAGGTATTCAGCAGTTCCCTGCTGTAATTTTGGCACGCCTTTTTGGTTACAATGAAGAAGCTTTCTTCGAGCTTGACGCTGCAGAAGCCGAGGCCGTTAAAAAAGCGCCTGAAATTTCATTTAACTAAAGTAATAATAAAGGCATTTTAAATGGCTATTGGATCAGTTGGCTTAAAAACCCACATTTGGAATAACAACATCATGTCCATGGCATTGCTTGCCATGTTTCCCGCTTTGTTTATTTTTATTAGTTGGGTTACGCTCACTGTGGCCGGTGCTGCTGAGTATTTACAAGAAACCAATCAAAATGAATTTACCTTTGACGCTTTTAAAATAGGTTCAACTTTCGGGCAAGAACAAACCATATTAATATCACCATACATTTTTGCAGGTGTTGCAGTTTGGTTTGCCATTGCATGGTTTTTTCACACAAAAATGATCCGTCGCCTCACCCATTCAAACCCAATCACACGTTCATCCCACCCAAAGCTTTATAATATGCTGGAAAATATGTGTATCAGCCGTGGTATACCTGTGCCAAGCTTAGAAATTATTGAAAGCTCGGCTTTAAATGCTTATGCCAGCGGTTTAAACAACAGCAACTTTTCAATTACACTTACATCGGGCTTAATTGCAAAACTAAACGATGAAGAAGTTGAAGCTGTGATGGCGCACGAATTGACACACATTTTAAACCGTGATGTCCGTTTGCTTATTATTTCCATTATCTTTGTGGGCATTATTTCTACATTACTGGAACTTGTTGCGCGTGGCATGTTGCGTGGCGGTGGCAGTAACCGAAAAGGTGGCGGTGCCGCTGTTATTGCAGGGCTTATTGCCATGGTTATTGCTTATTTATTTGCAACCCTTATCCGTTTAGCCATTTCCAGAAAACGTGAGTTTATGGCAGATGCAGGCGCAGTAGAGCTTACCAAAAACCCAGAAGCGATGATTTCTGCACTTGAAAAAATTAGCGGGCATGACAAAATTGACCATGTGGACAGCGAAGTAAAACAAATGTTCATTGAAAATTCGCCAAAATTTAACTTTATGAAATCGGGTATTTTTAGTATATTCATGACACATCCACCCATTGAAAAACGCATAGAGGTATTAAAAAACTTTGTCTAAACATATTTTTGAAAAGCCACTCATCAAAGCAAAATTCCAAAAGCGCTACAAGCGCTTTTTTGTCGATGCATTGCTTGAGAATGGCGAAAGCATCATTAGCCACACAAACAATACTGGGTCTATGAAAGGCTTGCTTGAAGAAGGACGTGACGCCTACTTCTTGCACCACGATGACCCAAAACGAAAGCTACAATATACCTTTCAAATGATTGACGTTGGCACAAGCCTTGTAGGCGTTAACACCAATATACCAAACAGCTTAGTTTATGAAAGCATTGTTGCAGGTGATATCCCAGAACTTACAGGCTATGAAAATGCAAAACGTGAAGTTAAATATGGCAAGGAAGGCAAATCACGTATTGATGTTTTCTTAACAGATGTAAACAAGCCTGATTGCTATGTGGAAATCAAAAACACAACCCTACGTGAAGGTAACTACGCCACCTTCCCCGACGCAGTTACAACCCGCGGGCAAAAACACTTAGAAGAGCTTATTTTAGAAGCTGAAAAAGGCAACCGCGCTGTTATGTTTTACCTTGCACAGCGCAGTGACTGTAAAGCTTTTAAACCCGCTGATAGCATTGACCCTGAATATGGTAAAATTTTACGTAAAGCCGTTAAAGCTGGTGTAGAGGTTTTATGTTACGCCTGTGAACTTAACCCAACAGGCATTACCCTTGCAAAACCACTTAAAATTGAGCTATAACTAGCCTATACCCAATTACTCGATAAGGAAGACTTTTAAAAATGGCCATGAAGCAAAAGCCAAAAAACAACGTAGAACTTAACAAAATGCGTGCCGCAGGCCGCCTTGCTGCTGAACTTTTAGATTATTTAACACCCTTTGTTAAAGAAGGTGAAACCACTGAAAAACTAAATGAGCTTGCACATAACTTCACCATAGAACATGGTGCCGTGCCTGCGCCTTTAAATTACCGTGGGTTTCCAAAATCTATTTGCACAAGTATTAACGAAGTTGTTTGCCATGGTATTCCAAGTGAAAAAGATGTTTTAAAAAGTGGTGACATTTTAAATATTGACGTCACGGTTATTTTAGACGGTTTCCACGGTGATACATCTCGCATGTTCCTCATTGGTGACGTTTCAGATGAGCATAAAAAACTGGTACAAGATACCTATGAATCCATGATGGTGGGCATCAACACTGTAAAATCAGGTAGCGACGTGAAGGACATTGGTAATGCTATTGAAGCCTTCATCAAGCCAAAAGGTTATGGCATTGTGCAAGAATATTGCGGCCACGGTATTGGTAAAGTTTTCCACAGTGACCCAATGGTTGTTCACTACGCAACCGACCATCCAAGCTATAGCATGAAACTGCGTAAAGGGCACACTTTCACAGTAGAACCAATGATTAACATGGGGCAAGCTGGCACAGAGTTGATGGACGATGAATGGACTGTTAAAACAGTTGACCGTAAATTCTCTGCTCAGTTTGAACATACCATTGCTGTGACGGATGAAGGCGTTGAAATTTTAACGGAATCACCAAAGGGTTACCACTGCCCTCCATATAACGTATAAGCACGGTATAGCCATATGGTTGATCACGCTTCAGGACACCGCGAACGCTTACGCGATAAATTTATAGAAGTGGGAACAACCGCCCTTGCGGACTATGAAATGCTTGAACTTTTACTTATGCAAAGCATTCCAAGAAAAGATGTTAAACCACTGGCAAAGGAATTGATTGCCCATTTTGGCACATTCGCCAAAGTGCTAGACGCCGACTATAAAGACCTCCTCGACTTTACAGGCGTTGGTAAAAGCACGGCTTTCAGCCTAAAGCTTGCTTCTGGCATTAACCAAACATATGGCAAACACCAAGCACGTGAAAAAGTAAATTTGGGCAGCTTTATTGAACTGGCTGACTATTTATACACCAAAATGTCTTCTCTCAAACATGAAGAATTTCACGCCATTTATCTCGACAATAAAAACAACCTCATTAAAGATGAATGTCTTTTTAAAGGGTCAGTTAACTCATCGGCAGTTTATCCAAGAGAAGTTGTTAAATATGCCCTTAAGCATGGTGCCACCAGCATTGTTGTTTCACACAACCACCCAAGTGGTGATCCAACACCTTCCATGCAAGACAATTTATTAACAGAAGAACTTAAAACAGCACTGCGTACTTTAAACATTCGCCTGATTGACCACATTATTATTGGCGAAGGCGAACATTACAGCTATGCCCAGTCTAGAAAGCTCTAAGAAATGTCAAACTTAACGCTTACACCGCTCGCTTCTGGATCAAAAGGGAATGCCAATTTACTTTCATGGGGTGAAAAGCAAGACAAACACTTGTTGCTGGACTGTGGCATTCGCATTAAAAACATCGAAAAAATTCTGTTATCACTTGGCATGGAACCAACACAGCTCAGCGCTATTGTGGTTACTCATGCCCATGCCGACCATATCAGCGGTGTTGCCCCCCTTGCCCGTAAATATAATATCCCAACCTTTATGACCAAAGGCACAGCCAAATTTGCCGACCTAAAAGGTGTACCGCTCAACCATTTTAACATTGGCACAATTTTTAATATTGAAGGTTTAAATTTAACACCTTTTACAGTTCCGCACGATGCGAGAGAAACGGCCGCTTTCACATTTTATGAAGATGGATATGAAGACACTAAACTTGGCTACTTAACCGACTGTGGACACGTAACTCCACACATTGAAAGCATGCTAACAGGCGTTAAAGCACTGGCTGTGGAAGCCAACCACTGCCGTGATATGCTCATGGCAGGGCCTTACCCCTATGCCTTAAAACAGCGTGTTATTGGCGACCTTGGGCATCTGTCAAATGAGCAAACAGCCAAACTCTTAGAAAAATTAAAAGATGGCCTTAAAAAAGTGCACCTTTTACACTTAAGCGAAGAAAACAACTGCCCAATCAAAGCGAGAAACATTTGCTTTAAAGCACTTTCCAATAAAGAAGCTGAAATGGTGGTGGCCATGCAAAACAACCCCGCCCCACCCCTAACATTAAAAGGACTATAAACATGACCATGATGACACCAGAAGAAATTCAACAAATGATTTCAAACGCCATGCCAAACGCTGACGTTAAAATTTTAGACCCTATGAACGACGGTGTGCATTTAAGCGCTGTTATTGTAAGTACAGAATTTGAAGGTCAAAACAGAATTGCACGCCACCGCATGGTTTACGCTGCCCTTGGCGATGCTTTTTCTGGCCCTATTCACGCCTTACAAATGAGCACGTTAACACCATCAGAAGCGGAAAAACAAGCAACTGCATAAGCTATAATCGCACCTTAAATTTTGTACAAATTTCATGAAAGGCAGCTAAACATGCAAGCAGATAAAGGCGACTTAACACTTAAAACAGACGAAGGATTTTTTAACCACCGTGTGGTTTGTTTTTGCTTTCAAAATGATAAAATTCTACTCGAGAAAAATCCAAAAGGTTTTTGGTTCCCGCTGGGTGGGCGCATTAAGTTTGGTGAAACATCACTTCAATCAGTCAAACGTGAAATAGCAGAAGAACTTCACATCGAAAATGTACCTTGTGAACTGGCAGGCTACATTGAAAATTTCTTCTCAGAAAATGGTCAACCGTGCCACGAAGTTTCACCATGCTTTCGCATTGAACTGCCACAAGGCTTCACACCACCTAAAGCCACAACGGAAGGCAAGGAAATTAACCTTGAATGGGTAAATTTAAATGATATTCCAAACTTAAACCTTTACCCACAGTTTTTAAGAACAGAGCTTCAACATTTTAAAGAAGGTTTTAAACACACCATATTTAAGCAAAATGAACAGACATAAGTGTGCGAGGCTTGACCCTTTAAAGGCTTTAACTTAATATAAAAACATACATGACAAACAAAGGAATTCAAACATGAACCCAGAACTTAAAGCAGAATTTGACAAGCTTATTCAAGGCAATGACGTTGTATTATTTATGAAAGGCAACGCCGACTTTCCAATGTGCGGGTTCAGCGCACGTGTAGCACAAATTTTAAACCATATGGGCACAAAATATGTGGATATTAATGTGCTTGAAAATGACGCTATTCGTGAAGGTATTAAAGAATATAGCAACTGGCCAACTATTCCTCAGCTATATGTAAAGGGTGAATTTATTGGCGGCTGCGATATTATCAGTGAAATGTTTGAAGCTGGTGAACTACAAGAAATGCTTGAAGGCTCTAGCGCTGCATAATAACCTTAAAAACTTCAAAAGCAGGGTTTAAAGCCCTGCTTTTTTATTGACCACAACATAAAAAATGTATACATTTAAATCAGTTACACAACACATATACTTTTACATTCTATCTTTTTCACCACCTCAACTCTGGAGGAACATATATGAAAATCTCACTTCCATGGCCTGGTTTATTCATCAAAGAAGGTGATAGCGAAAAACAAAAACGTAAAGTTATTGTCGCTCGTACTATTTTAGCATTAACAGTCACCTCTTTTGCAATTTACATTTTAGGGTTCGTTACAGTTCTTTGTTTATTATGTGTATATATAGCCTATATAGATTTACGTTATGATGTCATATTTATTTTAATGGATAAAGAACGGAAAACACCACATGACTTTATAAACATAATAGCAACAGCAATCTACGCTATATGCATATTTATGTTAATTATGTGCTCTTTAATTGTATTTGCCATCCCATTTGATGAAACGCATATCATCTTTTTGCTAAGCTTGCCCTTGTATTGGGCTGTTGGCATTAAATGGATTGGTATTCGACTTATTTATAACAACGTCAAACAGTGGATAGACTCTGCCCCTGACGCATAACGATAAAAAAGGCGCCTAAAAAGCGCCTTTTTCCATGCTGTGCTGCGAAGTAAGTAATATTTTAAGGTGTGCGGTAAATTATTCTTTAAAAGTGATAGCTACATAAAAAACGTAGCCGAAAATGAGCCTCCGCCAGAAAAGGTAATATTGAGATGTATTTTATCTTTACGGCAAGGTGGACGTGTACAAAAAAGTACATGACAGCATTTATAATGAAAAAAGACGCTCAAGAGCGCCTTTTCCATTATAAAAGTATGGCTTACTGACCAAACTCTTGCATAAGTTCTTTTGTATCAACTTTTTTCTCAGTGACAGTTGATTGTTCAAGAATCCAGTCTGTTACCTTCTTCTCGAATAAAGGACCTACGATTTCGTTTTGACGTTGTGGGTCAGCGTAGTACTGCTTCACTTGATCTTCCATGCCTGGGTTGCGTGCTGCAACAGCTTCGATCTCAGCTTCAATATCAGCTTTACCAACTTCAATTTTATGCTCTTTACCAAGTTCAGCTAAAACAAGGCCTAAGCGTACACGGCGTTCAGCAAGTGCGCGGAATTCAACTTTTGCTTCATCTTCGCTTTTGCCAAGTGCTTCAATACCCATGCCACGTTGCTTAAGATCATTTAATTGAGCATTCCAAACAGCGTTAAACTCAGCTTCTACAACTGAAGCAGGTAATTCAAACTGGTTGTCTTTTTCAATTTTATCGAACAATTCACGCTTTAGGCGTTGCTCGCTTGCGTTGTTCAGGTCAGTTGTTAGCTGCTCAGAAATTTTAGTGCGCAAGTCGTCCATTGTTTTCTCTCCAAACATTGTCGCGAATTTATCGTCAAATTTCGCTTCTTCAGCTTCTTCAACACGTAGAACTTCACACTTGAAGATAGCTGGTTTACCAGCAAGATCTTTTGAGTGGTAATCTTTAGGGAAGTCAACTTCAACGTCTTTTTTGTCGCCTGCTTTAACACCTTCTAGGTTTTCTTCAAAACCAGGAATCAGTGAACCAGAACCAAGAATGATTGGGAAGTCTTTCAGGTTACCACCTTCAAAGCCTTCTTTTTCACCTTTTACAAAACCTTCACCGTTGATGATAACTTTGTCACCTTTAACAGCTGCGCCGTCTTTTTTCTTGTAAGACTTGCGTGATTCAGCCAAACGACCAAGAAGATCTTCAACCATTTCATCTGTTGGTTCAGCAACTTCTTTAGTAAGTTTAATGCCTGCAACTTTTGCAGGTTTAAATTCAGGATAAACGTCGAATGATACGCTGTAGCTGTAGTCTTTACCTTCTTCAGGTAGGCCAGCACCAGCATCCATCATTGGTTGACCTGCTGGACGGACATCTTTCTCTTTCATTGCTTTTGCAAGAGATTCACTGATAACGCGTTCTGTAATTTCACCCATAACACGGTCACCGTGCTGGCGTTTTACAACGTCCATTGGAACTTTACCTGGGCGGAAGCCTGGCATTTTAACTGTTTTAGCAATTTGCTCCAAACGTTCTGCTGCCATTGCATCAATGTCAGCCGCTGGAACTGTGATACTCAATTTACGGCTGAGTTCGCCTGTATTTTCTAAAGAAACTTGCATATTATTTTGCCTATTTTGACAAGGTTAATCTTCTAACTTAAATTTGTTGAAGTTTTGTAACACTTTCCCCTTCATTTGTCTAGAAAATGTGGCTTTAAAAGATACTTTTTTTGAAAAAACACTATAAATTTCAATAAAAAACAAAAGGGAACAAATGCTCCCTTTTATTTTTACGCACACAATTTATTATTTTTGTTTTATGGACGTAAGAAGGTCGTAAAATTTACGTCTTATATCTTCTGATAAGCTATCATAAGCATCTAACAAGTTTGACTTTTCAGGGTTAAGAAGAACCGAACGGCTTGATTCATGCGGCTTTATTTCAGAAACATCAATAACATCTTCAATGTTTACAAAGAAATAAGATAGTGGGACGCCTAGGGTTTTAGAAAGATGTACCAAACGTCCTGGGCTTACTTTGTTTGCACCAGATTCGTATTTTTGGATTTGCTGATATGTTATACCCAACATATCGCCCAACTGGGTTTGGGAAAGTTTTAATTCTTTTCGACGCTTTTTAAGTTGCTTACCAACAGATGCATCAATTGCTTTTGTATCAATTTCTACTGACATATTTAACAACCTTTACTCGGTTAATATTCTTTTTATACAATTATTAATCATCCTCAGTAAATATTGTAACGTCGCATAAGCATAAAGAACACTCCCCGATAGTAATATATTGCACACTAATTAGAGCATACCTATTTAGTAAGACAATTAATAATTGCATAAAAAAACACCCTCAACTTGAGGGTGTTTAAGCGCATTTTATAGGCCTATTCGAAAGAAGGAATGGATGACTTAAACTTTTCGAACGCTTGTTTGTAAGCGTCACGTTGTTTGGTGACCTCTACAAGATTAGCTTCGGCTTTTGCCAGGCTGGCTGTTAAAGTGTCCACGGTTTTACCCAAGTCAACCAATTGATTTTTAGCTTCTTCCAGCGCAGCCTTGTAGCTTTCAATATCAGATTTTAAAGCTTCAATTTCGGCTTCAAAGTCTGCCAAGCTTTGTGTATCCACTGAAACCAGCGGCTCTGCCATGGTGTAACCCATTGTTACAGAGTCTTCTGCTGCACGCTCGTACATTACTTGCCAGAAGGCTTTGAGACTTTCAGGTGTATTGGGGCTATCTAAATAGTAAAATTGATGAACATCATTGTTATCCCCGCGCAAAATAACCATAGGCACTGGCGCAAACACAACAGACATATAATAGTCAGCTACACGACTGCTGTTGGCTATATAACGATATGTTACGCTCATTACGATATTTCCATCTCTAACCATCTCATAGTAATGACTTTGCATACCTTCTACATATTTAAAATGCTGCATTTGAGCATTTTGATTCGAACCTTGACTTGAATCACAACAAGCCGTTAACGCTACAACCGCCAAAGCACCCACAAAAACAGCTGAAAATTTCTTTAAATTAACCATAAAAGGCTCCTAAAGGTTAAGTGGCAGAACGCCACATTTTAAAAAAGAAAGTGTTACAAAAAATTTCAATATACTTTGTAAGGGTTAAGTTATAAAAAATCAACCCCAAGCCCTTAAATAAAAAAGCAAATAAATCATTTAAATTCAACTATTTAAACAAAAATTTGATTTTTATATATATTATTTGATATTGTATGAACAATTTTATTGGGCAAAGCATTTCAAATTTATGCCCTCAACTTAAGAAAGAAAGTACTCATGCCAGATATTACATTTGCAGGCCCAGAAGGACGCATTGAAGGGAAATATTTCCAAGCAGCCGACCCAACAGCACCTATTGCTGTGGTTATGCACCCTCACCCACAACATGGCGGCACCATGAACAACAAGGTTACTTACCGCATGTTTGAATCATTTGCACGTTGTGGTTTTTCAGTGTTGCGTTTTAACTTCCGTGGAGTTGGAAATTCAGAAGGATTTTTTGACAATGGCGTGGGCGAAATTAACGACGCTTCTGCTGCACTTGACTGGTTACACGCACAACACCCACATGCCAAACAAATTTGGGTTGCTGGATTTTCATTCGGTTCTTGGGTGATGCTACAACTGCTGATGCGCCGCCCTGATATTCACCGTTTTATCGCCGTTTCTACACCTGCTGGCAACTACGACCACAGCTTCTTTAGCCCTTGCCCAACAAGCGGCATGTTCTTGGTTGGAACAGGCGACGAAATTACACCTTACGAAGATGTTGAAGCCATGTTGAAGAAAACTGCGCGTCAAAAAGAAATTAAACTACACTACTCGAAAGTTGAAGGTTCTGACCACTTTTACACAAACCACCAAGACGAATTATCTAAGCGTCTTTGTCAGTATATCATCTCTAATAAAGAGTAATCACCATCACCTGTGGAGCGGTATAATGCCGCTCCATTATTTTCCTTACAGATCATGAAAATATATTCTTGAACCTTGCGTGAGCCTTCACGGCGCAAGTCAAGGAAGCGTGCGCAGGAATTATTGTTATAACGAATCACATCTTTTGCAACCCAATACTGTGAAATGCGCTTAAACTGGTCGCTAGACTTATACATAGAAACCCAAGCAGACTTTGCAAAGGCTTTGTTTTTGTAACCATAACGGCGGTAAACACGCCATACGGCTTTAT
Organism: Magnetococcales bacterium; assembly: GCA_002689455.1. GTDB lineage: Bacteria > Pseudomonadota > Alphaproteobacteria > UBA2136 > UBA2136 > UBA2136. The sequence goes on from NZGE01000039.1 coordinate 14,307, forward strand.
CCATTGGCTTGTACAAACTGTCAATACGGTTGGTTCGGCTGTCTTCACCGTCTAGTTCAACTTCTTCATCACGGAATAAGTTTACCATGGTATCGTGAAAACGCTGATCGGATGTTTCCACAACGATTCTCCAATTAAAGGCAGAGATTGGTTGCGGGATAATGTGATAGGCCTCCACTTCCAAATTAAAAGCTTCTGCGTAGCTTTTGGCAAAACCACGGGCTTTAAAGTAAAACGTTGTCAGCACAATACTGTAAATAAAAATTAAAACAACGGCAAGCATTGCCAAGTCACGCTTAAATTTGGGTAGCAAGAAACCAAAAGCAATGGTTAAAACGCTTAACCCCATAACCGATAGGTCGAACGGGTAAATAAGCCCCACAGAAACAACTTTATGAGAAAACGGAGCAAACGGCTGAACCCCACGTGTTGTTAGCATTGCCATCACACAAGTTAAGAACATAACGCCCAATGTCACAGGGACAAAGTGCTTCCATTCCTTTTTACTTACAATTGATAAAACAAAGGCAATTAAGTTGGCATAAATTGGCATAAGAAGAATGGACCAAGTGATACTATCTTTATAAGCGAGATAAAAACTTGAACCAAAAATTTGGAAGAACCAATCGATATGGGGGAATGCACCTGCTAAACCACCTGCAACCAAACGCCAGTGTCCAAGCGGTGACGGGCCTAAATTACGCTTTAAAGCCCAAGCGAACACCATCCCAAATACGATCGAGATTAATAACTGCATTAACTGGTTCTCACCTTGTTCATTTTCACAGTTATAAACCCTTCTCCTTAATTTTCAAGTTTTTTATGCAAAAACCATCATGCTAAGCTGTGAGTGTTGCGCCACAAACCGCCTTTAAACAACCTGTTGTTGAAGGCACTGAAAGTGGTTTCTTTTGTAAGCGTCTAACAGCCAGCCACGCAAAACATTCTGCTTCCATAAAGCTTCCATTTAAGCCAAGTTCAGAAACTTCAAACACTTCCACATTTTCGGCTTGGCACAAACCTTTTAAACAACGCATTAAAACAGGGTGTTTAGCACCACCACCCGTCACCCATAAACGGACAGGCATTTTAGGAAGGTCTTTTAAGCTTTTAATAACTGTTTTAGCTGTAATTTCAACCAAAGTTCGGCATGCATTTTCTAAAGAAAGGGCTGAAACATCAATGCTGTCAAAGTCATATCGGTCGGCCGATTTTGGAAAGTGCTTGCTAAAAAATGGTAAATCTAACGCTTTTAAAACAGTTTGAACATCTACAGTACCAGCTTCTGCATGTTCACCGTCTTCATCAAAAAGCTTCATGCCATTGCTACGTTCTTTCACCAAGGCATCAATTAACCCCATGCCAGGGCCTGTATCACCTGCAATAAGTTCACCGTTTTCGCCCATCCAAGTTAAATTGGCGACACCACCAATGTTTAAAATGGCCGTTGGAAGCTCTTCTCCGCTAAAAAGAGCTTGGTGAAAAAGCGGCGCAAGTGGTGCCCCTTCCCCTTTCACAGCCATATCACGGCGACGAAAGTCTGAAACAACAGGAATCCCCGTTTTTTCAGCCAGCAACGAAGCATTTCCAATTTGAAGCGTTAAACCTTCATCTGGAATATGGCGTATGGTTTGACCATGAAAGCCAATAACGTCAATATCTTTCGCTGTTAGGTAGGCTTCACTCAAAAGTGAGGAAACCGCCTCTGCATGTTCAACTGTTAACTCATGTTCTAAACGCATCATGTCAACCAATGGCAAATCCTCCATCGCTAGTCTTTGCATTTTTTCACGAAATGCTGATGTGTAAGGACGGTAATGCGCACATTTATGAACAATATGTTTTTCACCATCGGTTTCAAGCAGTACAGCGTCTACACCATCTAAAGATGTTCCACTCATCAGGCCAATTGACTTAAAGGTTTCAGGCATTTTTTTATTTATATTTCTTTTGTTTATTAAGGTTGAATGCGTCCATTTTATGGATTACTCAAAAAAAAAGCAACCAAAGCCTTGTTTTTATCTATTCTCATACCAAAAACATAACACAGATAAATTATAACTTTACTGACCTTTTCTTCATTTACTCTTTACAACTGGAGCAAATATGATTTCACAATTCAATAACCACTATATTTCTGGTGTTGCTGAAACTGAAAGCCAGAAAAAATTATGTCACCGTGTACGTTACAATGTATATGTAGAGCAACAAGGCTTCGAGCCTCCCAACAAAGAACTTGAAGAACGTGATGGCTTGGATGCCCAAGCGCATCATAATCTGATATGTTTTAAAAATGGAACACCTATTGCAACCTCAAGACTTATTTTTGAGCAAATGCCAATTTTTAAATACCAAGCAATCAGCAACCAATTACCTCCTATTTCTCATTGTGCAGAAATTAGCCGTTTTTGCGTTGACCAACTGAAAGTACGTTCTATTATTCAAAACATCAAGAAAACAAGCCCCACGCTTGCACGAAGCATTAAGTTTTCAAGCAAAATGCTTGCATCGGCGCTTATGCGTTTGAATATGGAAACATGTTTAAAAATGGGAAAAACACACCTTGTAGGCCTTACAGAAACCAGTTTGGTTAATAAAATGTGTTATTTAGGGTTTTCAATTGATGTTGTAGGACCTCAAATTAACCACCATGGCTGGCGTTTACCTTTTGTTATGAATGTTGAGCAGTCTTACAGTAACATCAAACAAAAGAATGAAGATTTTTGGAGGTTCATAACCAACCAACCTAATTAAAACCAAATGGCTATAAGCCTGTAACACTTGCACCCTGTTTTAACGAAAGCTCCTTGCGGGCGTTATTTTAAAAACAACTGCAAGGAGCCTATTTTTTTGCCTAAACCTGACAGCACACAATCTAAAACCTTGACAATCAAACCAAATGTATACATATATAACTTGAAATCCGACATTCACTTTTTCTATGGCTTTATTCAAGCCCCACACTACAGGAATTCATTATGAACCTAAACAAAAAATTGGCTGGCCTTATATTGGCCATAACGGCAACTTTAAGTGGCTGCGGCGGACCATCTGCCTCAATAGAGCAACTTTATTACGCTAGTGACATTTCACATGTCAAATCTGTCAAAACTGGTAATCACATAGACGTGACCATTTATAATTTTATAGATAAAACTATTGAGATTTACACAGATAATGAACACCTCAATACAATTTCTGTTGACCATAATACAGACGAAAAGTTTCAACATCATGTTGATGCTTACAATCGTATTTTCAAAGAAATGGTAGAACGGTATACCTGTAAAGATGTTTATGGGTGCCGAGCAGAAGCTAAAATTGTGGAAGATAAGGTTCAGTCCTTTAAAACACAAATTGCCAACCTGAAACAGTCAGCCAATGACCTTCAGCAAGAACTTAGAGCCGCTGACGAACGTGAAGCCAAGCTCACTGCATCGCTTAGCGAAGCACAAAACAGCAACCAAGTGAATGCTTCTGAAATTGAGAATTTACAAGCGCAATTGGCACAAGCCCAAGCGCAAAAGTCCACTGTTTCAGAAAGTTTGGCTGAATATGAAGCGCTGATTCGCTCAACACTTTCAACAGAAGATGAAGGAGACGAATAATGAGCCAACCTTCTGGTCTATCACTTCATCCAATTCAAGCTGTAATTCTTACTGTCTGTTTCTTTCTCATCTTATGGGGCGTTTTTTCACCGGATGATTCAGCGCCACAGCCTTCCCCTCAAACAGAAGCACAGGTGGAAACTGCCCCTGCTGTAAATCAAAACAACTTAGCTAAATTTGCTGAACTGCGTGTCCGTGCAACAAAGCTATCAGAAATGCACCGTGAACAATACGGCGAACCTTTCATTAAAGGCAATTTATTTGCTGTAAGCGTTCAAACCGAACAAGAAGCCGCTGGCGCTATTGGCCCACTTGTCTATGTCATTAAACAAATGGAAGAAAAGCTAGGTATTGATCCCACTGTAAGTTTGGATGATGTTCCACTACGTGTTGAAACACCTGCTCGAACAGTTCCTACAAACGGTAACACCATTGCAATGGACCCACAAAGTGCCATTATAGCCAACGGCATTTTGCGCGATAAAGTAAAAGCTTTAGAAGAGCAACTGCAAACAGCAAAGCAAACGGGCGAAAATGTTGAGTCTTTGCAGACACAGCTTCAAGAAACCAAGTCAGCACTTGAAGAATCCAACACTGCGCTTGCAAATGCGAACGCCCGCATTGCTAAATTGGAGCAAACTCTTAAAACGGTTTTAGAAGGTTTGGCACAAAGCCAAAACCAACTTCAACAACCTTAACGTCGAACAAAACACCCTTTTTACGAAGGGTGTTTTTTATGCATGAAGCGCTTGTATTTTCATATATAAACAACTATTTAATATTTACGAATAATTTCGAACCACTGGGCCATGCCCTGTATCTTTTAAAAATGCGGTTTTCCGCACCCACCCCTTAAGGAAATTTAATGTTAAATTTTAAAAGAGATTTTTTATACGTAGCTTTTGCTACAACTGTTTTACTAACTGGCTGTATTGACCCCAAACAGGTACAACAACAAGCTGAGACCATTTCAGCTTTAAAAGCTGAAATAAACAGTTTACGAAATGGTAACGCACAAAACATTCGAGAACTTGCAGATGTTGTAACGGAACGAAATACATTGGAACGTGAACTTCAAACGACTAAAGCAACCGCTGAAGAGACTCAAAAAAATCTTCAAGAAAAATTGAACCTTGCAAATGCACAAATTAAAGGTTTGCAAGAAGCTGCTACGGAAGACGAAGCGGAATTAAACAAACTTGTTTACGACATACAACAAGCACAGCAAGAAAAAGCGGATTTAATTGAAGCGCATAAAACGGCAACCGAAACCCTTACAGGTGAACACGAAGCTAAAGTAACAGCGCTGAACAAGCAAATAACTGATTTAACAACTCAGTTAGAAACCGCTTTAAACCGTGCAACCTTTTCAGAAGGTCAAATTGCCAGTATAAAGGCTATTTTAACGCCTGAAGAAAACGTTATTACGGTTACTGAGCCAGAAGCATCTCTTGCTGTCACATCCACGCCTTCGGTTACAAGTGAAGAAACCGAACAACCGTTAGAAGCAATAACCGTGTCGCCAGAAAAACCGGCCTGCGAAATTGAAGATCAATGCCCTGTGTCTGACGTTCCTGAAACACTTGAAAGTGTTGGTGACGAAAGCACAGCTATCGATTCAGAACCAACCTCATAAATATGAACGACTTAACCCCCTCATCCAAGGGGGTTTTCTTTTGCAAATCTTTTAAGCATTTTATGTACACAAAAATTCAAAAAAATTCTTGCATCAGCCTTATTTGAAGTATACAATCCACCGATAAAGATCAACCCCGAAGCTAAATAATTGGGGAATATAACAAAATTGTTAAAATGTATTGAACAAAGGGAAAAGTAATATGGCTAATAAAGTTTCAAACCTTGACGAAAAGGAA
>NZGE01000040.1 GCA_002689455.1 Magnetococcales bacterium
AAAAACAATTTTTCCATTTTAAATGCACCAAATGGCACTGCCATTGTAATTGGGAATTTTGATGGTGTTCATAAAGGGCATCAGGCCTTACTTGAAAAACTGGCACGGGTTTCTAAATCTAAAAGTTTAACGCCTTGTGTTTATACATTTTACCCACACCCTAAAAAGTTTTTTAAACGGTTAGATGCCCCTAAAAAGCTTATGTCACTTGAACAAAAAATTTCAAAACTTGCACTTTTTGGTGCTGAGGTGGTGGTTGTTAAGCCGTTTAACCTTGCGTTATCCAGCTTAACATTTGAAGAATATATCCAGCATTTAAAAAATGACTTGAATGTTAAATGTATTATTGTGGGTGAAGACTTTGTCTTTGGTAAAGGGCGTTCAGGCAATGCGGAAAAACTGAAAGAACTGGCGCCTGAATATGGTTTTGAAGTTGAAATTATTGAAGATGTAATTGAAAAGAATGGCTTGCGCTATTCTTCCACACAAGTACGTGAAAGGCTTATAGAAGGCAACGTGAAGGATGCAGGTTTAGAGCTGGGCGAACCAGTTACTTATAAAACATACCTTTACGAAGACGATTATTGCAATCTTATAGCGCATTTAAGTGGTTATAGCCCTATAAAAAAGGGTGTTTACTTTGCTAAAGTGCAGTATACTGATGACCCACAAGGCTATGAGCCTGTGGTTGTACCTGTTACAATAAAAGGGGACAAAGCCTTTATTGCCCCACTGGCTGAAATGCCGGACCTAAAAGAAGGCCGAGTTTATTTAAGTTTAATTGATAATATAGAAAAGTAGAATATAAGCGACATGTCTGAAAATATCCGCGAAACTTTAAACCTTCCACAAACCGACTTTCCAATGCGTGCTGGCTTGCCAAAATGTGAGCCTGAATGGTTGAAGAACTGGCAGGAAAAAGACCTTTATACTAAACTGCGTGAAAAAAGCGAAAAAGAAGGTCGTGAAAACTTTATTCTACACTGTGGACCTCCATACGCTAACGGTAACTTGCATATTGGTCATGCTTTAAACTTTGCACTGAAAGACTTTGTGGTGCGCTCTAAGCAAATGATGGGTTACAACTGCTTATATACCCCAGGGTGGGATTGTCATGGTTTGCCAATTGAATGGAAAATTGAGCAAAACTTCAAAGCCAAAGGCAAAATAAAAGAGGATTTTTCGGTTAAAGAACTGCGTGACATGTGTCGTGATTTTGCCAAAGAAAATGTGGCTGCACAAATTGAAGACGGTAAACGTTTTGGCGCTATGGCTGACTTTGCAAACCCATACCTTACCATGAACCCTAAAAACGAAGCAGGTATTGTAACTGAACTGGGGCGCATGGCTTCAACAGGTTTAGTTTATAAAGGCGCTAAATCTATTATGTGGTCCACGGTGGAAGAAACTTCACTGGCTGAAGCTGAAGTAGAGTATGCCGATAAAGAGTCCCTTGCTATTTACGTTAAGTTTTTCATAAAAGGCAGTGACGAGGCTATTGTTATTTGGACAACAACACCATGGACAATGCCAGCCAACAAAGCCATTGCTTACGGGAATGACATTGAATACGTTCTGCTTGAAGCAACAAGCGTGTTTGAAAAAGCAACTGCCAAAGTGGGCGACAAAGTTTGGGTGTCTAAAAAATTGGTGGAAGACTTTACCAAAATGGTTGGCTTTACTGAATACACAGAACTAAAATCTGTAAACGGTAGCTACTTTGAAAACACTGTGGCAACACACCCGTTTTATGGCTACGATGTGCCAGTGCTACCAGGTCACCATGTAACAGAAGATGGTGGTACAGGTTTTGTGCACACGGCACCATCACACGGTGCTGATGACTTTATCATCGGTCAACAGTTCGGTTTGGATTTACAATGCCATGTGAATGGTGATGGTTCATACGATGAAACTGTGGGTGATCTGCCAAACACAGGCGTTCAATTACAAGGTATGAATATATGGGATGCTCAGAAAAAAATCATTGATGAAATGACAGAAAACGCAACTTTAATGCGTTGGTACAAATTTAAACACAGTTACCCAATTTCATGGCGTTCAAAAGCACCGCTTATTTTCCGCACAACCCCACAGTGGTTTGTGGCAATGGATAAACCAGCTGATGTGGCGGGTGGTGAAACGGTTCGTGCAAAAGCACTCAGCGAAATTAAACGCATTGGTGAAGCAAAAGGTTGGGTGCCTGAATATGGTCAGCGCCGTATTACTGCGATGATTGAAAACAAGCCTGACTGGTGTATTTCTCGTCAGCGTGCTTGGGGTGTGCCAATCACCATTATGCAGCATAAGCCAACAGGTGAATATACTTTTGAAATGGAAGTGTTTGAACATGTTGCAAGTTTGGTTGCCAAAGACGGTATTGACGTTTGGGAAACACTGAGCGTTTCAGAGCTATTGCCACAGGGCTACTTAGAGTCTAAAGGCTGGAAAGCCGAAGATATGGTGAAAGAAACCGACATTCTGGATGTTTGGTTTGATTCAGGCACAACTTACGCCCACGTGGTGGAAGATATGATGGGGCAAACCCTACCAGCTGACCTTTACCTTGAAGGTTCCGACCAACACCGTGGTTGGTTTAATTCGTCACTGACTTCTTGTGTGGCAACACATGGTCACGCACCATTTAAACAAGTGCTTACACATGGTTTTGTGGTTGACGGTGAAGGCAAAAAAATGTCGAAGTCTATCGGTAATGTGGTGACACCTGCCGAGATTGCTAAAAACTATGGTATGGATATTTTGCGCCTTTGGGTCGCAGGTGCCGACTATAACGAAGACGTGCGCTACAGTGAAGAAATTATGAAAGGTGTGGCCGACAGCTACCGCCGTTTCCGTAACACTTTCCGTTTCTTGCTGGGTAACTTGTACGACTTTAATGAAGCAGAAAACACAGTGGCTTACAATGATATGCCAGAGCTTGAAAAATGGGTTCTGCATAAATTGCACGGCATGTTAAGCGAAGTGAAAGAAGCTTATAACGCATATAAATTCCGTACCGTGTATGAACTTTTACACAACTTCTGTGCGAAAGAACTTTCAAACCTTTATTTCGATATCCGTAAAGACAGCTTGTACTGCGACCCACGTGTTGAAACAGAAGAAGGTGCTGCGTTTTACAACCGTCGCCGTTCTTGTCAAACTGTTTTAAATGTTTTGTTAAAAGGTTTAACAACATATTTAGCACCAATTATGCCATTTACAACCGATGAAGTTTGGAAAGAAGCTTTTGGTAAAGATGCTGAACTGCACCTAGAAGACTTTATGGCACTTGAAAATGCATGGTTAAACGCTGAATTAGATGAAAAGTTTGAAGCTGTTTGGAACCTGCGTGATGCTGTAAACCTTAAAATGGAAGAAAAGCGCAGTGAAGGTGTTATCAAGTCAAACTTAGAAGCAAAGGTTCAACTTGAAAATGCAACCAGTTTTAACCTTGAAACGCTTGCCGATGTTTTAGTTGTTTCAGAGGTTGAAGCGGGTGATCTTGCTGTTGAATCGCTTCCACAAAATGAAAGTTACGTAAAATGCTTGCGCTCATGGAAATATGTTCCAAAGGATCAAGCTGTTGAAATTGCAAATGGTGAATTTGTAACCAAGCGTGACGCTATCGCATTAGAAGCAAATAAAAAAGATGTAAAGGCGGCTTAATATGGCATGTAAAATAAAAGGTTATATCGCACTTAGGTGGTTTGGTTTGGCAGTTGCAGCCTTTTGGGTGGTGCTAGACCAAATTACAAAACAAATGGCTTTAGAAAATTTAACACCTGTGCCTCAAAGCGTGATTGATGGTTTTTTTAACCTGCGCTTGGCTTTTAACCCAGGTGTATCGTTTAGTATGCTCACCGACATGAACATTCAAAACATGCCTGAAATTTTAGGCTTGTTCGCCTTTGTGGTGGCTGTGGTGATTATTCACTACCTTGGTAAACACAAAGAACGTATGAGCTATATTTTAGGTTTAGCTTTTATTTTAGGCGGCGCTGTTGGCAATGGGATTGACCGGTTTATGCACGGTGCCGTGGTAGACTTTTTAGACTTTTATTATGCAAACTGGCATTGGCCAACATTTAACGTGGCAGATATTGCTATTAGTTTGGGTGTTGTTATAATGCTTTATGACGCTTATGTGGAAAGCAATGACACAGAAGAATTGGAAATTGACAAAGGGGAAGACAAATAACATGAAAAAAACAATGGCTTTACTATTGGTTGCCACAGCATTAACAGGCTGTATTTCTGGAAAAAAAGGACCAGACGAAACAGTTGTGCTTGAAAACATGCCTTTAACACTTCCGCCAAACTTTGAACTACGTCCACCACGTAAAGCTGAACCTGTTGCACTGACACGTGGCCGTAAAGAAGCAAAGAAACTGATTTTAGGTGCTGAAACAGAAACAAAGCCTGAAGCAAAAGTTGAAACTTCTGATTCATGGCTGATTGAAAAAGCAGGTGGGGACACACGCAACAAGTCAATCCGTGAAATTATGGCCGAAGAAGCTGATGTTTCTGCAGAAGAAAAAGCACAAGAAAAAGGTTTCTTTTCTAGCATGTTTAATAAAGAAGAAAACCAAGACCCAACTTTAGAAGAACTTGCTGAAATGACACGTAAAGAAAAAGAAGCGTCTCAGTAATTTTATAAACAACTTAATACATAAAAAGAAAAAGAATGTTTAAAAAATTCACTTTATTCACACTTGCCCTCATGCCACTTTCAGCATGGGGGTTAGACTTTGAAAACTTCAAACTTGAAAACGGTTTAGATGTTTACGTTATTGAAGATCACCGCACGCCCGTTGTTGTGAACTTTGTCTGGTACAAAGCAGGCGCAGGTGACGAAGAAGAGGGAAAAACGGGTTTAGCGCACATGCTAGAGCATCTGATGTTTAAAGGGACCGAAAACATTCCGCCACAAGAATTTTCAAAAATTGTGGCACGCCACGGCGGTAAAGACAATGCCTTTACATCGTACGACTATACGGCTTATTTCCAAAAGGTTGCCAAAGAAAACCTGCCTAAAATGATGGAAATTGAAGCCGAACGAATGACAGGTTTAACGTTTACCGATCAAGAATTTCAGCCAGAGCGTGATGTTATTTTAGAAGAGCGTCGTTGGCGTATTGATAGCAAACCTCAAAATAAATTTTTTGAGGAATTTGCACACTATAGTTTACCAAACCACCCTTATGGTCGCCCTGTCATTGGTTGGGAAAAAGATATTAAAAATTATACATATGAAATGAACCACGATTGGTACAAAAAATGGTATCAGCCAAGCAATGCGATTTTGATTTTAATTGGCGATATTACAACGGCTGAAGCAAAGCCATTGGTTGAAAAAACATATGGCCAAGTGCCTTCCACGCAAAAAATTGAACATGAACCTTGGACTGTTGAACCATTGTTTAAAGAAGCAAAACGCTTTAAGAAAATTGATCAAGATGTAAACCTGCCTTTCTTTGTGCGTTCATACCGTACAACCAGTTTGTTTAAAGGTATGGCTGGAACGGAACCTTCAACAGAAGATGTTTTACCATTGGATGTGCTTTCCCAAATTTTAGGTGGTGGTGCAAGCAGTTACCTTTATGAAGCCTTGGTGAAGGATATGAAGCTTGCCGATTCTGTCAGTGTGGACTACAGCCCTGTAGCACGTGGCGAAACCACTTTTGATTTTATGATTCAACCGAAAGAAGGCGTTAAGCTTTCAGAACTTGAAAAAGCGTTTGATGAAAAGCTTGAAGAATTTGTTGAAAGTGACATTTCAAAAGAGGACATTCAACGCGCGGTGACCAAATTAAAGTCATTAGATGTTTACGGACGTGATGATCCTTTTGCAGCAGCTTATGGCCTTGGAAAATTTTTAGTGGCAGGGGGTGAAGCGAAAGACTTTGACAATTGGCTTACGGACATTGAAAAAGTGACCAAGGATGACCTTTTACGTGTGTTTAAAAAGTACATGGTATTAAAACAGTCCACCACGGGTCTGCTGGTACCTGATGCTAAGTTTTTATAATTTTTAAAAAAGTTTAAAAAATAAACTAGACTTATCAGTTTATTTGTTGTACTACTGCCAACCCATTTGTTTTTTAATTTGTTGAAGTCATTTTTTAAACAAGTGGATTCCCTAAACTTGTAAGGTAGGTGTTCCCCTAAGCACCTGCCTTTTTTTTATGGCATTAAAGCGATGAAGTTACCTTTATTAATTGGTTAAAATTGCGTATGATGTTCTGCGTAATTTTAATAAAAATGATAAGAGAAATAACATGCGTTTTTTATTCTTGGCTTTAACTTTTTTAATTGTAAATACAGCACAGGCTGTTGATATTCAGGAAGTTGTGACCCCTAAACTTGGTATTAAAGCATGGCTTGTGGAAAGCCACACTTTGCCCATGGTGAATGTGAATATAAGCTTTAAGGCTGGCAGTGTTTTTGATATGGAAGATAAAAACGGCATTGCCTCTTTAACGGCTTCCCTTTTGTCGGAAGGTTCAGGCGATATGGACGCTGCCACTTTTACCAAAGAAGTTGAAAAGTTGGGCGGTTTGTTTTCAACTAGCGCTGGGCAGTTAAGCAGTACAATTTCAATGCGTATGTTATCGGAAAATAAAGAAAAATCTTTTGCGCTTATTGGTCAAGCCATTACAAATCCACGTTTTGACGCTGAAGACTTTGAACGTGTAAAAGACGCAAAAATAACATCCATCCAAGTGGCAAGCCAAAATTCAAGCCATGTTGCACATAAGTTATTAAAAGAACATTTGTATGAAAACCATCCTTACGGGCACCCAGCGGGCGGTACAGAATCTTCCTTGCAAAATTTATCACGCTTTGATGTGAAAAGGTTTTACGACCGAAACTATCACTTGAAAAATATGGTTGTCAGCGTTGTGGGTGATATTCAAGCAGCGGAACTTGCAACGTACTTAGATGAGATTTTTTCTGGCTTTAAAGAAGGTGAAGTGGAAAATGAATTTCCAACTCAAACGCCAGATGTAACACCTGTTGTGGTTAAACAAGAAATGAATGTGCCGCAAAGCACTGTTTATTTAGCGCATAAGGGGATCACACGTGAAAACCCAGATTATTACGCAGCTTATTTTATGAACTACATTTTAGGTGGTGGTGGTTTTAACTCTCGCTTGATGGAAGAAATTCGTGAAAAGCGTGGCCTTGCTTACGGTGTTTATAGCTATTTTGAACCGATGCCTGGTGGCGGTAGCTTTATTGCCAGCGTAAGCACGAAAAATGCAGATGCACCCACTTCTATTCGCCTGATTAAAGAAGAAATGGAGCGTTTAAAGCAAGGTGTTTCTGATGCAGAATATGAAGGCGCTATGTCTTATTTAAAAGGTTCATTCCCACTGCGTTTAGATTCTAGCAGTAAAGTTTTAGGTTACTTAAACACCATGCAACTTGAAAACCTTGGGATGGATTACTTAGATATGTGGACAACACGCATTGGCAAAGTAACAAAAGAAGACGTTAAACGCATGGCGAATAAATATTTGCACCCAGAAAACCTAATGACCGTTGTGGTGGGTGGCGCTGAGTAATGACTACGTCACATGTGAATGTTGTTAATGTTATATTAATGCTATTGTCTTTGGCATTGGCGTACATTTTACCTTTTCATGTGTTTGTACTTTCTTATGCTATATTAGGGCCTCTTCACTATTTAACTCAAATTCCTTGGATGCATAAAAGACAATATTTTATTCAAAATGAAAAGTTATGGAGATGGATTGCAGGTTTTATGGTTTTATCCACTATTTTGCTGATGTTTTCATTTGGTTATATACACATTGCCATCCCATTTTGTGTGGCGATTGGTGCTGTGTTAAGCCAAGGATTTAAGTCGTTTGTTTTTTGGATAGTAGCGTCTCTATTCATTTTAATGTGCATGTTAAGCTTAAATGTTCAAATTGCCGCTTGGATTGGTTTGTTTTTACCAACGCTTATTCATGTTTCTTTGTTTACGTTACTTTTCATATTATTTGGGTCTTTAAAGTCAAATGATACATGGGGCTATATATCATGTATCGTTTATGTTATTTGCGTTTCTTTATGCTTCATGCTGGAACCTGAATATTCAGCTCAAGTTCCTGATTATGTAACAGTTGGGCAGGAAAATTTCAGTAAGATTATTCGTGAGATTCAAAACATTTTAGGTTGGTCACAATCCAGCCTTTCAAAGGTTATGTTTCTGCTTTCTTTTACATATACTTACCATTATTTAAACTGGTTCTCAAAAGTAAATATTTTAAAATGGAATGAGGTTTCAAATAAAACGTGGGTGTTCATAATTTCAATTTATATAATTGCTTTATCTGTTTATTTTTATGACTTTTATTTAGGTTTGAAATTTATGCTCTTTTTAAGCATATTGCATGTCTTGCTTGAATTTCCTTTAAATGTATTTGTGATAAAATCACTTATTAAACACCCATGGTTTAGAAAGAGTGTCTCATGAACGACCTATTTTCATATGCTGAAACACATGAAGAAAAGGCAACTACGCCAGCGAAACGTGATAATGTGTTAACGGTTTCACAGCTGTCAAACCAGTTGCGTTTAGCTGTGGAAGGGCAGTTTTCATCCCTTGCGGTGGAAGGTGAGATTTCGGGTCTTAAAAAAGCCGCTTCAGGGCATATTTATTTTGATTTAAAAGATGATCAAAACTTGGTTAAGTCCATTGTTTGGCGCAGCAGTGCGGATAAATTAAAACTGAACCTTGAAGATGGTCAGCATGTTGTGGTTTACGGTAAGCTCACCACTTATGGGGCACGCAGTAATTACCAAATGATTGTCACAAGGGTTGAACTTGCAGGCCTTGGGGCTTTAATGCAAAAGTTTGAAGAAATGAAAGCACGTCTTGAAACAGAAGGTTTGTTTGATGCTGCACATAAAAAAGAAATTCCATTTATTCCCCATAAAATTGGTATCATTACGTCACCAACAGGTGCAGTAATTGAGGATATGCTTCACCGTATCCGTGACCGCTTTCCAACACATGTTCAGCTTTACCCTGTATTGGTTCAAGGTGTTGGCGCAAAAGAACAAATTGCCGAGGGTGTGCGCTATTTTCATAGTTTACCAGTGCATGAACAACCTGATGTTTTAATTGTGGCACGTGGGGGTGGTTCTTTAGAAGATTTATGGGCATTTAACGAAGAAGTTGTTGTGCGTGCTATTTTTGAATGTTCTATTCCTGTTATCAGTGCAGTTGGGCACGAGCCAGATGTAACTTTATGTGACTATGTAGCCGATTTACGCGCACCAACACCTACAGGGGCAGCGGAAATGGTTGTGCCAGTACGTGCCGACCTTGTTTACACACTGTCACTGATGAAAGGTAAGCTCGATCAAGCAACGTTAAATTACACGTCAGGCCTTAAAAAACATATTCACCTTTTATCAAAAGCTTTGGGCGACCCCAAAAGTTATTTAAATCAGTCTAAAATGCGTTTAGATGAACGCAGTGAGCGCTTTTATAGTGCCTTTAGCAATTTCACTAAACTTAAAGGGCAAATGCTTAAGCCGTATATGCAAAGGTTTAAGCTTGAAAACTGGCAACAATTACAAAAGTCCAAGCATGTTGAACTGGAAAGGCTACAAAAACGCTTATCGGTGGAGCTTTTACAGAAAAAATTGATTGAAAATCAGCATAAGTTAAGCCAACAGCACAAATTACTTGAAAGTTATTCTTACGAAGGTCCATTAAAGCGTGGCTATGCATATGTGACGTCTGACACAGGTGAAGTAGTTCGTAAAGCATCAGAAATTCAATCGGATAGTTTGAAAATACAATTTATTGATGCTGCGGTGAACGTTAAAACAACTAAGTAACACTAAAGGGGTATTGTTATACTTTTTTTAGGGTCTTATAATTTAATTATTATTCAGGGTGTTTATCTACAATCTTGTTAGAGCCAGACTTTTGCTTAGGGGTATTATAAAAGTCACTGAATGTGGTTAAAAAAAAGGGGGTTGGGCTCTCTTTTTTTTCGGACTATAGATTTTCAAATCAATTTTTGTCACACTGCTATCCATGAAGAAAATATTACTCTTTGCACTATTGATGTTGAATGTTTCAGTAAGCTGGGCTTTTGAAAGCACGCCTTATTTGAAATTTTTAAAAGGACACTTTGAACAAGGTGGCTACATTCATGGGGAAACAGTTCCTTTTGCGAAACTCACTTTAGGTGAACAAAAAACAACAGCCGATGAATTGGGTAAGTTTTTTATGGGGATTGAACGCTTAGCCGAACCTTCGCAAAAATTAGAAATTTCAGTTCTAGGGGGTGATAATCATACAGTGCCCTTTAAAATTAAAACCCATGCATATGAAACACAATATATAAAAGGTGTGAAGGACAAGCACGTAACACCAAGAAGTGAAGCTGACTGGGCGCAAATTAAAAGCGATACCGATAAAATTAACGCTGCAAGAGCGCACGAACCCTTATCGATTGACTATATTCTACAAGACTTTTCATATCCTGTAAGTGGCACGGTTACGGGTGTTTACGGTAGCCGACGCTTTTACAATGGGGAAGAGCGCAGCTGGCACAAAGGTTATGATTTTGCTGAAAAAACAGGAACGCCTATACATGCCCCACAAGCAGGTGTTGTGCGTTTGGCATTACCAAATTCATACTTTAATGGCAACTTGGTGATTGTGGAACATGGCTATGGCATGATGACACTTTATGCGCATTTAAACAGTATCAATGTGAAAGAAGGACAAGAAGTTCAAAAAGGCGATATCCTCGGAACATTAGGCTCAACAGGGCGTTCCACTGGTCCACATTTGCACTTTGGCCTTTATTGGGGTAAAATGGCATTAAATCCAATGCTGTTATACAAAGAACAGACAAGTTTAAAATAAGGAATAGACACACGTGCGATTATTTATGGGGATTATCCACACGGTTTTGATGATGGGCACATTAGCCTTAACCTATGAATATTATGACAATTTGGCATATGAAATTCCAAGTTGGGTGCATACATTTGTGTACTTTGGTGTGATTGGGGTTTCTGTTGTTTGGGCTTTGGGCCACGCGCTTTTTGGTGCAGCCATGGGCATTGCCGCTGGCGGTGTGATGGACGGTATTCGTATGGGGCTTATTTTAGGCGTGGGCATGAGCATTGGCCGTGTTTGGCCGTATGTTTTAACATTTTCTGTGGGTGCATTTGCTTGTCACGCTCAAACTTGGGTGGTGGTGGCTTCTGCTTTAGCAGGGTTTATTTGCTTGGGTGTAAACACCATGGTGAAGTTTTTCTGGAGCGGGACATCTTCAGGGGTTTAATTTATTTTAAATCATTAAAGTGTTTGGTCAATTTTACGTGTAAAACGCTTGTGATGCCATAACCAAAGTGTTGGATCTTCTTTAATTTGCTCTTCAATAATGTTGTTAAACATTTGAATCGCATGTGCGCTATCTTTACGGGATTCGCCAATTTTCTTAAGTTTTACAGGTGGGTAAAACTTAATTTTAAAGTGTCCAAGTTTTGTACGTACTGCAAAAACAGGCACAACTTCACGGTTATATTTAAGGGCAAGGTCGGCAATGGCAGAAGGGCTTTTTACTTCTTGACCAAAAAATGTGCTTGCAATGCCGTCACTCATCTTCTGGTCGTTTAAAAAGCCAGCGCACATACCTTCTTTTACGGCTTTAATCAGTTTTTTGGCGCCTGGGATACCTTTTTCAATCATCAAACCGCTGTCTTGCCCTCTTAGCTTGGTGATGTAGCTGTTTACGTATGGGTTGTTGGCTTTGCGGTATATGCTTGCCATTGGAATGCCGTAATGACCAATGGTTTTGTTCACAACGTCCCAGTTGCCGTAGTGGGCTGTTAAAATAAGGCGCGAGGTGTCATTGCGTAAATGTTCAATGCCTTCCACTTCAACATGTTTTTTAAAATTATTGCTGTTGAGGCTATAAACCTTTGGCATTTCAAGCAGGGTTTGAATGAAGTTTTGTGTGGCTTTTTCGTGAATTTCACGCACTTCTTTTTCCGATTTTTCAGGAAAGCACAAACGAATGTTGTAACGTGCCATTTGGTTTGTGCTTGCTGGTAAGCTTGCTAAAAAAGTTCCTAACCATTGCCCCAATTTGCTTACAATTTTTAAGGGCACAATTTTAAACAATGCGAACATTGCTCGCAAAAGAATATACTGAAATAAATATATGGCTTTTCTAAGCAGCGTCTTGCCCTTTATTTTGTTGTTTGCGAACTTTGGCAAGCTTTTCTTCCACAAGTTCAATGATTTTTTCTTTAGAAGCATCGTCAAATGCAGGGCGTACCACACGGCAACGCTTTTTAAAGTCTTTCGGTAGCTTTTCAGCGTCTTTAGGTGTTGTGACCAGCTGATGCCCGCCTGACTTTTGAATCAGCATTTTAAGGTCTTCTTCTGTGTATTTATGGTGGTCACCAAACACTTTACGGCCTGCAATATCAAGGTCGGCTTTAATCATCCCTTCAAAAAATTGCAATGGGTTACCAATGCCACAAAAAGCAAACAGTTGACGGCCAAGTAAGGCTGTAATGTCTTTTTCAAGTGGACGGCGTTTCATTTGAATTTGAGGGATATCAAGTTCAACATTGGCTTTTTGGCTTACAACGGCAAAGTCTGCACGTTTGTGATTTTTAAGAGGTTCACGCAGAGGGCCTGCTGGAATGGTAAAACCATTGCCAAATCCGTCTTGACCTACCACTAAAATATCCACATCACGTGGCAGTTTAAAGTGTTGGAATCCATCATCTAAAATAAGCAGCGTTGCGCCTTTTTCATAAGCCAGCTTAGCCGTTACACGGCGGTCTGGGCCAACCCAAATTTGGTCTGCAACGTCCATTGTAAACAGCATTTTAGGTTCGTCGCCCACCACTTCGGTGCTGTCATCACGGGTTACCATATGGGCGTCTTTTATTTGACCGCCGTACCCACGTGAAAGAATGGCAACAACTTCACCTTTTTTCCTGAAGTGTTCTGCAAGCATGGCAACAATTGGGGTTTTTCCGCTTCCTCCTGCAGTAATGTTACCTACTGAAATAATTGGAATATTTGGGCGTTCAGCCTTTTTTTCTTTTAAATGTTTGTCCAGTTTACCAAGCCCTTGGTAAATGAACGAAAGTGGCCATAAAACATATGACTTTAAACATTTTTTTTGCCAAAATTCTGGTGCTTGCCTTGGCATTTTATTCCCCCTAAATAGAACTTAAAAAATCTTCAATGCGGTTGAGTGTTTCAGCTGTTGCTCCACCCAAGTTTTGCATTTTTTCCCTAATTTTCTTTTCTGCTAGGGTTCTTTGTTTATCATTTTTTAGAAAATAAACAAGGTCTTTTTCAATATCTGCCATATTTTCAGACTGTAAAATAATTTCACGTTCTTTAAATATGTGCATCATTTCTTTGAAGTTTTCCATGGAAGGACCGCAAACGGTCACACGCCCACACTTTAAAGGTTCAAATGGGTTTTGCCCACCACCGCTGAATAGGCTTTTACCCATAAGCACCACATGGGCTAAGTTATACCATAAGCCCATTTCGCCCAATGTGTCGGCAATGTATATATTTTCGGGTGCTTCACCTTCACTGCGTAGGGTACAGTTGAAACCTTTTGTTTTGAGTGTGTTTTGAATGCTCTTACCACGGTTTGGGTGGCGTGGTGCAATAATGGTAATAAGTTCAGGTATTTCTTTTTTCATTTTTTCATGCAAGGCGGCCATCACTTCTTCCTCACCTTGGTGGGTGCTGGCGCATACAAGAATTTTACGGGTTTCAAGAATTTGGCTTATTTTGTCCATGGACTCTTGGTCAAATGTTGCTGTTGGCGCATCGAATTTTAAATTGCCACTGTTTTCAACTGGTGTATCGCACACTTGTTTGAAGTTTTCGTATGAATCTTCACTTTGTGCCAAAATAAGTTGAATGCGGTTGAATAAAAAGCCTGTTAAGTTTTTATGTTTTGCATAACGTTTGGCACTGCGGTTGCTCATACGTCCATTAATGATGATGGGGTTGGGTGCTTGGCTTATCAGTTCTGGCCACAGTTCGGATTCAACAAATACACTTAAGTTGGGTTGCCAATGTTCCATAAAGCTTTTAACAGCAAAATAAAAGTCAATTGGAACATATTGATGAATAGCGCCTTTTGGTAAACGCTTTTGCATGAGCGATGCCGATGTAACTGTGCCTGTTGTCACCAGAACGTTGAGTTCTTTATGGTTGTTTAACAGTTGTTCAATCAACGGTAAAATGGAAAGGCTTTCCCCCACACTTGCGGCATGAAACCATACCAACTTTCCTGTTGGTCGTTGCTGTTTATAGCCCCCTAAACGTTCCATAAAGCGTTTTTTATCTTCTTTACCTTTATACAGGCGTGCTAAAAACCAAATATCCACCACAGGGGCTAGAAGAATCCAAAGTGTGCGGTATAAATAAAGCATGGTGAAAATTACGATGCCTTTTGCATGGTTGGTTTTTCCGCAATGCTTGATGCGGGTTTAATGCCTGCTTTCTCGTCGGCCTCTTTTTCAACTTTATGTAAAGCATCTTCACAGTCTTGGTAAAAAATTTCACGCTCTGTTTCGCTGGCGTTTTTGTGAATAATAAGTGGGTCGTGATAGTGAATGTAAACATCGCTACCCAGTTTTGGAAGCATGAACTTATCCCAGCTTTTGAAGAATTTTGAAGGATTACAGCTAATAGAAGCTGCAATAAGGGGTGCGCCTGTCATGCGGGCGGCTTCGGCTGCACCTGCTTGGAAGGTTCCGCGCGGACCTTTAGGCCCATCAGGCGTAATAAATAAGCTTTCACCTTCTTTAATGGTGATAATCATTTCTTTAAAGGCACGCACGCCACCTTTGGTTGAAGATCCTACAATGGTGGCATAGCCAAAAAGCTTTGCCGCAAACTTAACAATACGTCCGTCACTGTGGTCGCTAATTACGGCACGTGCTTTAACTTTTTTAGGGAACAGGTAAGGCATAAGCAACAATCTGCCATGCCAAATGGCAATAATAAAAGGCTTGTTTTCTTGTTCTAAGGTGTCGACCACTGATTTATTTTTATAGTGGAATTTACATGTCAGGCGTAATAAAAGAATGTATCCGCCGACCAAAAGCGCAATTATCCATTGACCTAGCCATGTTTTTAGGAACTTTTTCATTAAAAATTTCACAGTTTTTCAACCTTATGCCTGTTGTTGCATTTTATATAGATTGGCATAGATACCATTTTTTTCAAGTAATTCTTGGTGTGAACCCGTTTCAACAACCTGTCCTTTATCTAAAACGTGGATAATGTCCGCATCTTGTGTGGTGGAGAGGCGATGCGCCACAATAAGGCTTGTACGGCCTTTCATCAGTTTGTTGAGCGCATCTTGAATGTTCTTTTCAGACTGTGTATCCAAGCTTGAAGTTGCTTCATCTAAAAGCAGGATGGGTGCGTTTTTAAGCATAGCGCGCGCAATGGCAATACGCTGACGTTGACCGCCTGATAAGCTGAAACCGTCTTCACCAACCACAGTGTCGTAACCGTTTTCACTTTCGGTGATGAAACCATCAGCCGATGCATCTTGTGCGGCTTTGATAATGTCTTCACGGTTGGCTGTTTGTGATCCGTACGCAATGTTATTGGCGATTGTGTCATTAAACAGTGCAACTTCTTGGGTCACAAGGCCAATGTTTTGACGCAGGGAATTTAAAGTAACATTGCTCACCTTTTGACCATCAATCAAAATTTCACCCTCTTTCGGGTCGAAAAAGCGGGGGATTAGGTTTAAAATGGTGCTTTTACCAGCGCCAGAAGCACCAACAAGTGCCACTTTTTTACCAGCAGGAATAGTTAGGTTTAAGCCTTCAATGGCGTTTTGCCCTTCTTCATATGCAAAGGTAATGTTTTTAAATTCAATTTCACCCTTTTTCACCTGAAGTTCAGCTGCACCTTCTTGCTCGGTGATGGTTGCTGGGCTATCCATTAAATTAAATGTACGCTCGGCAGAAGCTAAACCTTCTTGCAGGTTGTTGTTGATGTTGGTCACACTTTTAAGGGGGCGGTAAATGCTCATTGCCGCAGTCAGGAAGGACATGAATTCACCCGCTGTCATTTCACCATTCCAAATTAGCGAACAGCCATACATAATAACACCCGCAATAATTAAACCGCCTAAAAGCTCCATCACAGGGGAAGAAAGTGCACGGACACGCGCCATTTTAATAAGCAATTTAAATACATTGTTAATGCTTTTATTGCTGCGGTCAATTTCGTAATTTTCCATGGTGAAGGACTTTACTTGGCGAATATGCCCAAGGCTTTCTTTTAAAATGCCACCTAAAGAACCCATTTCTTCTTGTGTGCCACCGCTGTATTTACGCATACGGCGCCCAAAATAAATGATTGGCGCTGAAGCCAATGGAATAATGGTGAGGCAAATAAGTGCAAGCTTCCAGTTTTGGTGAACCATTAAAACAATTAAACCAATAATCATCGGTACGTCTTTTAAAACACCTGTAATGGTGTTGGAAAGGGCTTTTTTAAGTTGGTGTAAGTCGAATACAAATCGGCTGGTTAAACCTGAAACCGTTTCTTTTTGTAAAAAGGCAAGGTCATGGTGAATAACATGCTTGTAAAGGTTTGTTTGTAGGTCGGCAATCATGCGTTGACCTATAAATTCCATAAGGTAATTTTGAAAATAACCCGCTACACCTTTAATAAAGAAAATAAGAACGGTAAGCCCTGGTACAATGTAAAACAAAGCTTCGTTTTTATTGATGAGAAGTTCATCTAAAATGGGTTGAATCATCTTTGCGGTCAGGGCTGTGCAAACCGCAACAATAATCATACAAAAAACAGCCATACCCAAACGCCCTTTATGTGGTGCCAAATAATCTTTGACGAGACGTTTAACTAAATGAAAGGTATGGCTGTTGTTTGAATTGTTTTGGGTCATTCACTGTTGCTTTGGTTTTGTAAAAATGCTTTCCAAGCACCTATAGCCTTTTTATCGTCATTTTGCAAGGCTTCTATCAGTGAAAGCATTGTTGCTTGGCTGACCAAAAGCATGTCATCTGCTGGGCAATCTAATACATAATGCCCTGCAACTTGGGCTTTAAAAAGGGGTGCGCCCGTAATGGGGTTGTTACCCTTTGTAAAGCTTTTGAATTTTTCTTCTGTTTGTTTGTGGCGTTTTTCAATGCCTTCTAAAATGTCATGCAATGCTTGTTTTGATTTGTTTTCTTCTTTTACAAAGTATTCATCTTCGCGTACGCGTTTCATTTCGTCCCATGCTGATGTGCTCATAGCATAATCCTTATCTTGTTATTTGTATTCAATCTCGTTGCGAATTTTTGCAATTTGTTGTATCCCTATTTTTAAATTTTAGATACTAAGCAAGCAAACAACAAGGGGTAAAATTCATTTTGGCGTTTTTAAGTGAGAATATGTCCAAAAAAGTTTTTTTTATGGGATGGTTTCTGTCGTTGGTTTCCTTTTGTTTGGCGGCTTATTTGTATCAATCTGAACAAGATATAGGCATTCACCAATTTATGGTGAATTTTACGCCGTTTTTATATATTCAAAATATCTGGGGTTTTCTTTCATGGTTGGGGGAAGATCATGTGCAAATTTTAATTTGTGTATTTATGGGTATTTTTTACTACAAACGCCAAAATTATGCTTTAAGCCGTGTTTGGTATAGTTCTATTGTTATTTATTTATTGTCGGGTTTATGTGTTCAAATTTTGAAGCATATTATCGCAAGACCACGTCCTAAAATGTTACCAGAGTATGACTTTACATGGCTTTCTTTTGGGGCGAAATGGCACAGTATGCCGTCAGGGCACACTATGACAACTTTCGCTTGGCTTGCCTGTGTTTTACCGTTTTATGGTCTGAAAATACGCTTATTTTTAGTGGTTATGGCATCGCTTATTGGTTTTTCACGCGTTGGCATTGGGGCGCATTATCTCAGTGACGTTTTGGTTGGTGCTGTGTTAGGGTATGTATTTGGAATGGTTCTCCGCGAGAAATTTAAATTAAGAAAAGAAATTAAGTAAAATGCCAAATAGTAAACATGTGTTAAACAACCATAAACTCAACCAGTCCTTGTCATCTATGATTTGGATTACTTTCGCTATTTTTGCAGGTTTATTCTTCTTGAATTTAAATTTAACAGGCTTGTTTGATGTGGATGAAGCTATTTTTGCCGAAGCAAGTTATGAAATGCTTGAAACAGGTGATTATGTTACCCCGCAATATAATGGTGAACCACGCTACCATAAGCCACCGCTTATTTACTGGGTGCAGTCTATTTCGATGGATTTATTAGGTAAAACACCTTTGGCAGCCCGTTTACCTTCGGCTGTTTTTGCTTTTTTAACTGTTTTTGGTTTTTATGCTTTTATTTCGGGCATGACAGGTAATAAACGTCTGGCCATTACAGCGAGCATTATTTTAGGTGCGAACCTTTCATTTTTAGTTATTTCGCAAGCGTCTACGGCTGATATGGCATTAAACTTTTTTGTGGTGATGGCCACTATGGGGTTAATTGCGAATTTATACGCCAAACAACGTTCTAAAGTTGCGCCTTTATTTGTCGGTGTTGTTTTAGGGTTGGCAATGCTTGCTAAAGGGCCTGTGAGTTTGGTTGTTCCGGCTTTTGTTGTTGGCTTAGCTGTTTTGTTTAAGCCAAACTTCATTTATAACTTGAAGTGCGTTAACCCATTTTATGTGTTGCTTGCCATGCTTATTACCTTGGTGCCTTGGGTTCAATTTGTTATTGACGCTAAAGGGTTCGACTTCTTCCATGAATTTATTGTTGTGCATAACATTGAACGCTTTACAAAAGGTATGGGGAACACGCAAAGTTCATCACACTTTTATTATGTGTTTGTTTTGATGATTGGCTTTTTCCCTTGGGTTCTTTTATTGCCGAATGCTATTCGCACGGCTGTAAGTGGGTTTAAACGTAGGCTTGCATCAGAAGATGTTGAAAAGGCTTTGCCAGCCCTTGGTTTTTTATGGTTTGTGGTTATTTTTGTATTGTTTAGTTTTTCTGCGACGAAGCTTCCTCATTACATTTTGCCTTCTTATGCGGGTGCGGCTTTGATGATTGCTTACCGTCTTGAGAAAATGTGGGATAAACCACTGCGTTCTTATTCTTGGGTTTGGGCATTGCCGATTGTTGTATTGTTTTCTGTTGTGTTCTTGTTGTTTAAATATGTGCCAGATATTGCCCTTGGTCGTATTGACCAACTGCCAAGCCTTTTGCAGTCATTAATGCATTATTTACAAAACAGTCACGGCATTGAGATTAAAGACGTGGAAGCGCAAACGAAATTTGTGCTTGAGCAAGACGTTCACATTTCGTCACTTACATTTGCTTTGGGCGTGCTTACACTTATTGGTGTGCCACTTGGTTTATTTTATATTTACGCAAGAAACCGTGCTGGTGTGATTATTTTAATGGCTGTGAACTTTATGGTTTTACTTTTGGTTGCTGTAAGCGTTGTGCCTGTGGTTTATAAGTTTATTCAGCAACCACTGGCGAACATTGGTACAGAAATTAAACAAGAGTTTAACACAGAAAAAGATAAGCTTTATTTTGTGGCAATTCATCAGCCGTCTGTACGTTTTGTTTCGGGTGTGCCATTTAAAAACTTAAATGCCCCAAAGGAGCTTTTAAATGAAGTGATGCCAGAAGAAGATGCAACGCTTTGGTTTGTATTTAAACAAGAAAAATTAGATGCTATGCAGGAAATTGCACCGAAGTATGCCTGTCAAACATCTTGTGAAGGCGGTTATTGTTTGGTAAAAATGACCATGGATAATATGCGCCGTCATTTACAGCAACGTTAAGGATTTGTTATTTTATGAGTAAAGATATTTCAATCATCGTTCCAATTTATAATGAAGAGGAAAGCCTGCCCCACCTACTTGAACGTGTTTCAGAGGTGATGCGTGCCACAAAGTATAAGTGGGAAATTATTTGTGTGGACGATGGTTCATCGGACGACAGTGCACAAATTATGGAAGACTTAAAAGCGGATTACCCTGAATTAAAGCCGCTTTACCAACGCCGTAATTACGGACAAACAGCGGCGATGCAAGCTGGATTCGACCATGCCGAAGGCGATGTTTTTGTGACCATGGATGGTGATTTGCAAAATGACCCTGCCGATATTCCAATGATGATGGATGTTCTTAAAAAAGAAAATGCCGATATTGTTTCAGGTTGGCGCCGTAAACGTAAAGACGATGACTTCCGTAACTTCTTGTCACGTACAGCCAATAAGCTTGTTTCAAAAATGACAGAGGTTGACCTGCACGACACAGGCTGTTCTTTAAAGGCTTACCGTAAAGAAGTGATGGAGAATATGCGCATTTATGGTGAACTGCACCGTTTTATTCCAGCTGTGGTTTCGCAGTTTGGTGCAAAGGTTGTTGAGGTGGAAGTAACGCACCATGCACGCGCGTTTGGTACTTCTAAATACGGCAATATTGGTCGTATGTTCCGTGTTGTTTTAGACCTGATTCTACTGAAGTTCCTACTGCGTTACATTAACCGCCCAATGCATGCTTTTGGTATGACAGGTATGGCTTGTTTAGTGCCTGGTGGCTTGTTAATGTCTTACTTGTTTTTAATTAAGCTTTTTGGTGGTGATATTGGTCACCGACCGCTTCTGTTCTTATCTGTTATGCTTATTTTAATGGGTGTTCAACTTATTGGTATGGGTGTGCTGGGTGAATTGCTTGTGCGTATTTACCACGAACCAGAAGGACGTAGACAATATATTTTACGTGCAGGCCCACGCTTGCGTAAGCTTCCAAAATCTGACGGTGAAAAGTTAGATGAAAAATCAAGCCCAGATGAAAAGCTGAAGAAAAAAGCAGCGCCTAAAAAGGCTGCGGCTTCAAAAACGGCTAAAAAATCCACCGCAAAAAAAACGACAGCTAAAAAGTTGTAAGCTGAACAAAATAAAAAAGCCCGCATCTGCGGGCTTTTTTTTATCGTTAAGGGTAGTTAATTTCTTTGGTTTTGCTTTTGTGTTTTTTGTAGGTTAATCCTAAAGCAATTCTTACAGGTATAAGAATGCTGTACAAGGCAATAAACCGCCACAAGGGGTCGTGTATCATGTGCACTGTAATGCCAATAAAGCTTATAATAAGTGCAAACATAACGGTGGCGTTGTTGAAGTTGCTTCCATAAATTTTTTCATAGCAGTAAGTGCATTTCAACATTAAAACGCCTACAAAACCAGCGCTGACAGAGCGTATGATCCAAAGGCCTGTGTTCATATCTGAAGCATGTAAAAAATAAGAAGCAAAAAGGGTTATGATAGCCCAAATTCGCAGATTTGTGATGCTTAGGTGAAACACAGGATTAAAGGCAGGGTTGTCGTCCGACCATATGTTTTTTAACATACAGGCTCCTATTGCTCAGGTGTGGAATTTTTCATGGCTTTAAATTTTCGGTAGTAAAAATAAGTGAATACTGCAAGTGCGGTCAATTCACAAAATGTGCTGTCCATAAAGAGTGATGTGATAGTTAGTGCGATCAGGTAGGGCACCGTGGTTAGGGCTGTTGTTAAAAGTGCATCCTTTCCGTGTATCAACCGTCCAATATATCCTGATTTGGTTACAATATATGCCACGATAATAGCTTCTGTCGTTGCATACCAAAATGTTTGCTCACTCAACCCTGTGAGTTGAAAGATGGTTTGGAAGATTGCCATCGCTAATAAATAAAATGGAAAGATTTTCGTTTCTTTATCTGTCATGTGAATGGCAGGGTTGTAATCATCGGCTGATGGTTCTTTAAATAAAATTTTTGCAATGTTCATAAAATTTCCTTAAAGGAAGGGAAAAGTAAAGGTGGGTTTTCAGGTTTATAAATATACCTTTACTGTATACATTTCAAGCATTGTTTGTGTTTATTTAAAAATCGCATGATGCGCGCTGGACATTTAAGAAGTGGTAATTGCAAAAAAGCGAAAGGAAAAAAGACTGTTTTACGCTATTTGCCTTCGCTTTCTCAATTTTTCATATAAATTTCATTTGTTTGCATGTTGCTTTCCGTTTAATGCGCATGTTGTTTCGCCTTTTTTCCTGACAGTAAGGTGTGGTGTTTATGCGAAAAAGAAGCCTTGGGGTTGCCAAGGCTTTAAAACATTTGAAACTTTTTGAGGGAAGCTTCATTCAACTTCAAGCGAATTAAAGGTTTCACTTCTACCCGTTATTTCTCCCCGTGTTTATAACGCCTCCTTCATTTCTTGCCTTTTCTGCACTATTCGGTCCGTAAATTTCCCAGTTGCTTTTGGTGTTGGTTCAACTTGTCTTTGCTGTGCCGAGGGTTGCTCGATCATTTCAAAGTCATCCGTTGTAATAACGCCTAAATCATCTAGTCCATATATAAGGAACGCGCCTAAAACTAAAGTTGTACAAAGCTTAAGCATAGGTTCCCTTTCTATTGTTATTTTTGTTTTGTAGGTTTTTTTGCACTTTTGTTCTTCTTTTTAATTAAGGAATCACATCCTACATTTCTTTATAGGTATCCATAAAATATAAAAACTGACAATTTTGACGTGCATTAAAAAATGATGTCAATAATTTAAAATATCATATAAAAGTCTTTGATTTGCATCGTTTTTGCAAAAAATAAATTTTTCTTGAAAAAGGTGTGGACAATTTACGTGACATCATGTAAAAAACGCCATTGACGGGATAAATCTCGCTTTTGTTTTATGGTATTTTTACTGTTTAAGGCAAATAAATAGAGTAAATTGTTGAATTAGATATAGAACAGGTAAATTAAAATGTACGCAGTATTAAAATGCGGTGGTAAGCAGATTAAAGTTTCAAAGGGCGACACAGTTCTTGTTGAAAAGCTTGCTGGCGAAACAGGTGAAAAAGTAACTTTAGATAACGTTCTTTTGTTGGCTGATGGCGAAAAACTTACAGTTGGTACTCCAGTTGTTGAAGGTGCTACAGTAACAGCTTCAATCGTTGAACAAATTCGCGATAAGAAAGTTATTATCTTTAAGAAGAAGCGTCGTCAAGGTTACAAGCGCAAGAAGGGTCACCGTCAGTACCTAACTGTTCTTAAAGTTGAAGAGATTTCTGCAAAAGGTGGTAAAGTAGCACCTGCTAAAGCAGAAGAAAAGAAACCAGCAGCTAAGAAAACAGCTGCAAAAAAAGCGTAAGCTTTTACAAGTAAGAGAGTAGAGGAGACTAAGATATGGCTCATAAAAAAGCAGGTGGTAGTTCATCAAACGGTCGTGATTCCGAAGGCCGCCGTCTAGGCGTTAAGAAGTTCGGTGGTGAAGCAGTTGTTTCTGGTAACATCATTGTTCGTCAACGCGGTACTAAATGGCACCCAGGTAAAAACGTTGGTATGGGTAAAGATCATACACTGTTTGCACTAACAGGTGGTGAAGTTAAGTTTTACACTGGCTTTAAAAACCGCACATACGTTTCTGTAGACGCTTCTGCATAAACAATTTCTGTTCTAATTTTAAAAGAGGGTGCTTTAAGCGCCCTTTTTTGTTGATTTTGTGAGTGTTTACTGTATGTTATGGGTTAACTGTAATCTTTAACGTTTCTTCTCCTTTTTTGCGAGGTAATCTTATGATTAAATTGTTTGAGCGTTCTTGTGAGGATATTGTTCATGAGCCTTTTAATGGTTCTTGGAAGTGCATGATATTGGCTGGAATGCTTATCTTTTTATTAGGCTTTTTAGGTTTTGTCCTTCTTAAAACCTTGGTTATGGTTTTGGGTGGTCAATGGTCTTTTTCCTATTTGTTGGCATTAGCTATAAATGCAGTCTCTATTGTTGTTTATTATTATTTGATAGTACTTTGGGCGTGGGCTTATCGTAAAGCTGGTATTGCTTATAGTCGCCCTTAGTGTTTTATTTTTATCTTTGTAGGTTTAATTAGGTTTTAACTCTGTATGACTTAAATTTATCTTTTAAAAAGAGAGGTATTCAAAATGAATTACCGTGAAAAATTTATTGCGCGTTGCGTGAAATTAACTCTAAATCAAACTTTGGTTAAAATTAACTCTGATAAGATTCTTGAAGTTGCTTCAAATATTGCGGTAACGCAGGAAGAGGCGAGCTGGGACTTTTATCTACCTGAAGATCTGCAAGTATCTGCTGGTTGTGATGATGGGTTGATTCAAAAAGTTTGTTATTACTTTTTGGTTATGATTTCACTGCAGTTTTGCTTTTGGGCTAAAGATGATAGCGGTACATTGCAGCATTGGCATTACCAGGGAAATCCCAAGTTAAAGGGGTCTGCGGGTTTGGCCCAGTTGATGATTCATCAATACAATCATGGTAAATTTCCAGGTTTGCACCTAAATGCAGACGAAACCTTTCATCATTACACGGCCTTGTTTTCTGTTGTTGGCATTCCAGCAGCTGATGAGCGTGTAAAAATTTTGGTTTCATTGGCTGGGTTTGATGATTTTAAATCTGAAATTTATCCACGTTTTTTGAAGGATCGGGTTTGGAGCTTAAATACTGCTATGCTTCTTTCAAATATATATGAAAGTGCTTACCTTGATCCGTTCTTTAAAAAGGTTCAGCTGTTTTTGGGTACTGTTGCAAGTAATTTGCGTGCGCGTGGGTTGGATGTTCAGTCTGACTTTACAGCTTATGCTGATTACCGTTTACCGCAAGTGCTGCGGCAATTAGGTGTTTTGGAGTACGATGCCAAGCTTGCGAATTTAATTGATAATCAAAATTTGTTTGCCTCTGGTAGCGAGCAAGAAGAGATTTTACGTGCTTCAACTGTTCTGGCTTGCGAGCTTTTGGCTGAAAATGCGGGTGTACGTACAACCGATGTGGATTGTTACTTGTTTTTAAAAACGCGTGATGAAAGTTTTATGCAAGGTATCCAGCCTTTTCACTTGGTTAAAACAACTCATTATTAACGAAATACAAACACCCTTTGCGGGGTGTTTTTTCTTGAATGTATACATGTTTTGGGTTATACCATAACCTCTAATGAATGAATTTAAATTAAGGTGCGCAGTCCATGCAGTTTTTAGATGAAGCGAAAATTTTTATTGCCTCAGGTAAAGGGGGGAATGGCTGTGTGTCCTTTAGGCGTGAACGTTTTATTCCAAAAGGTGGCCCAGATGGTGGAAACGGTGGGCGTGGTGGCTCAGTTATTTTTGTGGGCGAGAAAGATATGAATACGCTGATTGATTTTCGTTATACACAGCACTTTAAAGCGCGTCGTGGTGAGGGCGGTGCTGGTAAAGACCGTTTTGGTAAAGCGGGTGATGATATTTACATTAAGGTGCCACTTGGTACTGAAATTATTGACGATGAAACAGGTGATATGATTATTGATGTGTTGGAACATGGTCAAGAAATTACTATGCTTAAAGGTGGTGAAGGTGGTCGTGGGAATGCGTCCTTTGTGTCTTCACAGAATCGTGCGCCAAGGCAATTTACAGAAGGTGGCGAAAATGAAGAAATGTATGTTCGTTTACGTTTAAAGCTTTTGGCTGACGTCGGCTTGCTTGGTAAGCCAAGTGTTGGTAAGTCTACTTTTATTTCTAAAGTTTCAGAGGCTAAGCCAAAGGTAGCTGATTATCCATTTACAACATTGCACCCAAATTTGGGGATGGTTAAATTCCATGAGACTGACTTTGTTTTAGCTGACTTGCCAGGTTTGATTGAAGGAGCAAGTGAAGGACATGGCCTTGGGCACCGTTTCTTGAAGCACTTGTCACGCTGTTCTTCCCAATTACACCTTGTGGATGCTTGTAGTGAAACAATAGCTGATGATTATACTGTGCTACGTAGTGAGCTTGAAAAGTTTGATAAGATGTATGGTTCTGAAATTTCAAGATTACCAGAAATTGTTGCGCTTAGTCGTACAGATGCCTTGCAAGATGATGCGATTGCAGAAGCGAAGGCGGAATTAGAAAAAGCCTGTAATAAAGATGTGATAGTTCTTTCGTCGCACAGTGGTGAAGGTGTAGAACAGATTTTAACACGCTTGGTGGAAGAGGTTCATAATTTACGTAAAGTGCGCGATAAAGACCTTTTAACAGGTGGTGAGGTTTTACCAACAGAGGAGGCTATTGCTGAGGAGTTTGATCCAGGTGATCCTCGGGATTATGTTGAAGATGAAGATTCTTCGGATTGGTATAAATAATTAAGAAGCGCCAGTGTGGCGCTTTTTTATGGTATATTGAAGTATGGATTTCTTGTTGGCACAGTTAAACGCTTTTACTTACGCTGAATGGCTTTTAGTTGTCGTTTCATTTTTTACGTCATTGTTAACGGTTGTTGCGGGTATTGGCGGAGGTGTGTTGCTCTTGGCTGTCATGCTTTCCATTTTTCCTCCTTTGGTTGTTTTGCCTGTGCATGGGGTTGTGCAAATGGGGTCTAATTTTTTTCGAGCGTTTTTAATGAGGCCTTATTTGAGTTTAGAGATTTTCCTGCCGTTTACTGTGGGTGCGTTTCTGGGTTCTGTTGTAGGGTCGCAGATTGTGGTGAGCTTATCTGATGTTATACTGAAGCTTGTTTTGGGTTTGTTTATTTTATACCTTGTTTGGCTTCCTACGCCTAAAAGGGCTGGCTTTTTACCGCCGAATTTACGTTCTGTTATGGGTGGGTTTTTCAGTACGCTTGCTTCCCTTTTTGTGGGGGCAAGTGGGCCGCTTGCGGCTGCTTTTATTCATAGATCGTCTGAGAAAAAAGAGATTTATGTGGCTACCCATGCGGCTTCCATGGTTGTTCAGCATGGTCTTAAAAGTTTAGTTTTTGGTTTAATTGGTTTTTCTTATGCGGATTATGCATTGTTAATGCTGTTTATGGCTCTGACAGGTTTTATGGGAACATATGTTGGTAAGCATGTTTTATTAAAATTGCCTGAGCATGTTTTTGTTTTTATTTACAAATGGGTTATAACCCTTTTGGCTTTTAAGTTTTTGTATGAGTCTGTTGTACTACTTGTTTAAAGGGTGTGATTCATCGTGCGACTTTTTAAGTTCTTGAGCATTAACAGCTAAATAACGTTCCGTTGCGCTTAATGATGAGTGTCCAAGAAGTTCTTGTAGTGTACGAATGTCTGCGCCATTTTCAAGTAAATGCGTTGCAAAGCAATGGCGTAGTGTGTGCGGTGTTAAATGTTCTGGTAAGCCTAGTTCTTGGCGGATGTTTTTAATGATAATTTGAGCCGCTCGGGCTGTTAGGCGTTCGCTGTAACGTGCGTTTACGAATAATGCTTCGTCGCCTTTTTCAATGCCGCGTTCTTTTGCAAGTTCTTCAAGTGCTGAACGTACTGGCTTAGGAACAGGTAGGGAGCGTTCTTTGCCGCCTTTACCTAATATAATGATGCGGTCGGCAAAGGCATCTTTCACATTTAATGACAAGGCTTCACTAATACGTACGCCAAGCCCGTACATGGAAAGTACAAGTGCGTAATTACGTTTGCTTGCCATGTTTGCACCTTCTTTGGGTGGGCGTAGCTTGGTTAAAACGTCAATTACTTCTTTAGGGGATATGGCTTTAGGTGGGGCTTTTTCAGCTTTCATGTTGTGTACTAAAAAAACTTGATCATTTCTTAATATCTTTTTACGGTTCAGAAACTTGAAAAATGCTTTGATTGAGGAAAGTCTTCTGTTTACCGTTTGCTTTGACACTTGTTCCTTTAATATGCTGTGTGTCATAAAGCTTTGAAGTTGATCGTCAGTTAGAGTTTTTAGGTCATTTTCTGTGGGTTCTTGTCCTAAGTGGTTTCCCAAGAATTGGCTGAAAATGTTTAAATCACGTTCGTATGCCAAAATAGTGTGATGAGATGACCTTTTTTCATGGTTTAGGTAATCTAAAAATTTATTTTGGTATGGAAGCATGTGTGTTTAACCTTTGTAAGTTATGAATTCTTCAAGTTTATAGCTGATAACGCTGCCTAGGAATTCTAATAAGTCAATGCCTTGTCCTTCATGAAAGCGTTCTATGTCACGACTGCCAAGTGTTAAAATACCGAAATTGTCACCATGTGTGTTTGTAAGGCGGATTAAAGCTTCTGATTTGATGCAGTTATCGCCACCACCGCTGTGTAGGCAAACATTTTCGGAGTCGGATGTTCTAAGAACTACATTGCGATTGTCACGAAAAACATTTACACACAAATCTTCGTAAGATACATGGTTTTCTGATTTTAGAATGACTTGAGCGCTGTCCAAACCCAGTTCATCTTCGATAACATTTCTAAAGTGGTTCATCATGCTTTCTTTGTTTTGGCTACGCAAAAGGTCGATTGTAAGCTTATTGATCTGATTGGCGCTTTCAATGTTTTGTAAAGCGGTTGCCATAATACGTTTGCAACGTTTTTCAAGTTGTGTGATTTTTTGCGTAAGCTTTGCGTTTTGAAAATCTGAAAAACTGGCAAGTGAACCCCCTTTTTTGCGTGGAAGTGTCATTTTTTCAAATAATTCAACATGGTCAAGGAAAAACTCTTTATTTTCTTCTAGGTAGTTTAATACGTCTTGTTTATCAATTAGTTGTTCTAATTTTTTAGCTGTATTTTCTTGCATATTTATATCCAATCCCTCTCAAAAAACTGGCACTAATGTTTAAAAAAATAATTTCAAGGGGTTTAAATGAAGGTTATGTATACCATAATATAATTAGCAGTAGCGAAATGTTTATCTAAATGGCCAATGCCGGCGGTTAGCTAAACATTTTGGTACAAGCTTCCCTCTTGCTTGGGCGTCATTTCGGTGGCGCCTTTTATTATATTGTGTGCACGTTCTTGCATGTGGTTTTTATTGTTATTCACATGACCGATTTTGCAACACCCGTTCACTATGTAAAAACCTTGTGAAGGCTGTACTTGCCCCTTTAATTGTTATATTGTCATGTTTACGGTAAAAGTTACAAGCAGCTTTATAAGGTTTAATACAAAAGTGGTGCATCAAAGCAACAATTTTATAGTTACAGTGGCAACGTCTTTGGCGGTTCCTAAATTGTTGGATTATGTTTTATATGTTGAAAGTAAACCTGTTTTAGGTTCTTTTGTGGCGATTGAGGTTGGTACAAAGCAAGTTTTCGGGGTTGTGATAAAAATGCAGGAGGTTTCATCCTTTTTGGGTGATGCTTCTAAGCTGAAAGAAGCTGTGCTGGTGGATGATGTTCCTGCAGTGAGTGAGCAAGGTCTTAATTTTTTACGATTTTCATCACGCTATACATTTGCTTTACCTGGTGATCCTGTGCGTGCATCTTTGATTGCAGGTAAAATTCCTGAGCAAGTTGAACCAGATAAAAAACTGGTATTAGGGAATGTTCCGCTTGATAAGCGTACATCCACACGAGATAAGGTTATAAATGTACTAACCCATTCTGCACATGCCTTTACATCGCAAGCAATGTTGGCTGAAGCGGCTGGTGTTGGTGTATCTGTTGTGAAGGGGTTGTTAATCAAAGGTGTATTGGTGTGGGAAGAAATTCCAGATGTAAAACCTTCGTTTCATATTCAACTTCCTGATTTAAACGCATCACAGAAGGCATCGGCTGCTGAAATTGCCAGTGCATTGTCCTTAAAAAAACATCAAACATTCTTTTTAGATGGTGTGATGGGAAGCGGTAAAACAGAGGTTTACTTTGATAGTATTGCAAGGTTGCTAGAAGAAGATGATACAAGCCAAGTTCTACTTTTAGTTCCCGAAATTGCATTAACACCTCAACTTGTTGGACGTTTTGAGAAAAGATTTGGTTTTATTCCAACGCTTTGGCATTCCAATTTAGGTGAAAAGGCACGTAAACGCAATTGGTGGCATATTGCAAAGGGGCTTTCTCGTGTGGTAATTGGTGCACGTTCTGCTTTATTTTTAAATTATCAAAATTTACGCCTTATTGTGGTTGATGAAGAGCATGATAGTTCTTATAAGCAAGAAGAGGTTTTCAGGTATCACGGGCGTGATATGGCCGTAACCTTAGGGCATTTTTGGAAGTGTCCAGTTGTTTTATGTTCTGCAACGCCATCACTTGAAACATGGAACAATGTACTTTTAGGTCGTTATAAACATTTAATGCTTGATGGGCGATATGGTAATGCCACGTTACCACATTTAAAACTTGTGGACATGAAGGAAAGTAAAGTAGGTAAAGGAGATAAATGGATATCTGCGCCTATTGTTCAAGCGATTAAAGAGCGCCTTGAAAAAGGCGAGCAATCGTTGGTGTTTTTGAACCGTCGTGGGGTTGCACCTTTGCTTATTTGTGGTGGTTGCGGTGATAGGGTTGGTTGCCCAAGTTGCGATGCTTCGTTGGTTGTTCATAAAAGTTATTTAATTTGCCATCACTGTGGGTTTCATGAAGAAATTCCAAAGAAATGCCCGAAATGTGATAGTGAGAAATTACGTGCCTTTGGCCCTGGCACACGCAAGATCAAGCAAGAGCTTGAAACTTATTTTCCAACTGCTCGTATTGCCGTGGCAGATAGTGACAGTGTTAAAACCGATCGTCAAATGGGTGATGTCGTTGCTAAGATGGAAAAGGGCGAGATTGATATTTTGGTTGGAACGCAAATGGTGGCTAAGGGGCATCATTTTCCTGAATTGACTTTTGTGGGTATTATAGATGGTGATATGGGGCTAGCGCGTGGTGAATTACGTGCTGCTGAGCGAACATTTCAGGTTTTGATGCAGGTTGCAGGTCGTGCCGGTCGTGCTGCTAAAAAAGGGGAGGTGATGATTCAAACGCATGACCCTAACCATCCGTTGTTTGAGTGTTTGTTGCAAATGGATCGGGATAAGTTCTTAAAAATGGAACTTCAAAGCCGTAAGTTGTGGCAAGACCCTCCATTTAAAAAGCAGATGGCTTTTATTGTAAGTGGTAAAGATGAACGCAGTGTTGCCTTTGCTTCTAAAGCGCTTGCAAATAACTTTCATATTTCCAATGCAGAGGTTTTAGGGCCTGCACCAGCGCCATTGGCAAAACTGAGAGATCAGTTCCGTTATCGTCTACTTGTAAAGTCGGGGGATAAAATGCATGACGCTGTTCAAAAGTGGTTAGGTAGTACTAAAATTCCATCTTCCGTACGGGTGGTTGTGGATGTAGACCCTGTAAGTTTTTATTAGTCTCAATCGGTTATCGTACATAATATTCAAATTATTCATTTGTATGCGTGATGTGTAAATGTATTTCGGTGCATATATATCACAAAATTTAGGTGTTTTTTTTGGTTTTCACATGCCCCCTAGCGGGGGCGGTCACCATATGTCTAAAGGATGTTTTTGTACAGGGAAAATAAAGAGTGCAAAGCCCCTGAAACTCTTTGTGTTGCAAGGATAACACGAGTATATAATGTGAATTGGCATAGTAATTGCTGTATACAACATGGGAAGCTTGGTTGCGAATATGTGAATATGATAACATTTTAACAACTGGGAGAAGTGAAATGCGTAAGTTATTTAAAGTAGTAAAAAGTAAAACAGGTTTAGCAGCTGATGAAGCGGTACTCGCAACGGCTATGGTTGCAAGTTTAGGAGCGTTCTTGGTTGTCAATGTTCCTTGGGGTAATATGTTTAGTGCGGCGGATGCCATGCAAGAACAATTGCAGGTTATTGAACAAGCAAATGCAGAGTTTCATGAACGACACCGTTTATGGCCACATCAAACAACTTCTGGTGACTGGCGCATGAATGTAAGTGCATTGGTGTCACCAAAAGCAATGCGCTATCCGTACAACTCGATGACATCCTTTAAAAACTATTTAAGTGATATGTCTAAAGGTTATAGCCCAAATGGCGTACGCCACGATTATGGTGAAGGCGGTAGTGTTATGCAGCGTGCTGTAAGCTATCAGGGTCAAGATTACATCGAGGTTATTCTAGAAGGTGTACCTTTAGCTGAAGCAAAAGATCTTGATACAAAAATTGATGGTGCTTACGATCCTGATAATGGTCGTATTTATATGATTTTTAGTGAAGAAAGTGAAACGGTTGATTTACATTACCGTGCCAACAAAATTTAAGTTTTAAATATTATTTAAAAGCCCTTTGTAAGGGCTTTTATTTTTTGATATGGACGATAAATCTTTTTGGTTTTTTATTTGGTGAGGTTTCTATGTAATGTATTTTGTGTTTAAACTCGTCAAAGGTATGCTTTAAGCTTTCAATGTTATGCGTGTGCTGAAGAATGGTTGTTGTACCGTTTTCAGACGTTAACTGAATGCTTGTTTCAATCCATTTTATCATTTCATCTAATGTTGCCCCATGCGCTATATTTTTGTGGCTAGAAATGGTTTTAAACCCTTTTTCTTGGCGGTGGTATGGCGGGTTTGTGATGACATGATCATATTGCTCGGTAAATGAATGTTTTAATATGTTAATACATTGGAACGAGCAATTCGTTAAATTATTTTCTTTTGCGTTTTCTTTCGCTGTTTGAATGAGTGATGGGTCAATATCTATTCCGTGTATGTGGCACTTTGGGAAAGTTTTAGCAAGCAATAATGCTATAACGCCGTTTCCACAACCTAAATCAACAATAATGTCATTTGTACGCAGTGTTACATGCTGTTTAAAATAATCTGTCAGCCATTTAGGGTCTTCGCTGGGGCGAGATACTCCAGTTATGTCTTTGAGTTTGATTGTGTGATTATACGTGTAAATCACACTTTACCTATTACGTGAACGGTTAATTTTTGTTGATGTTGGTTTGAGTTCTTGAGGCACGTAAATTTTTTGACCGTAAGTTATGTAACTGTAACGTTGACGACCCCAATGTTTATTGTGACCCGCACAAATTATTTCAACGCCACTGGTTTGGCACTTGAGAATTGCATCTAAACTGCCACCGCTTGTTAATGGGTAACTATAGGCAAAGGTTACCACTTGTTTTTCAGGGTTATAGAAACCTTCAATGGTGCGTGGTTTAGATGAAGAAGGGTGCATAATTTCCCCTTTAAGTGGGTATATTGTACCTAAACTTACGCCATTTTGTTGAGGGGTTATTTTACGTCTTTCATTGACTTTAAGGTCCAGAATTGTTCCTACAGGTAAAATATGTTTGGAGCGTTCATCGTTCTTTTCATCACTACGTGTAATAGCGTATTTACCCGTTGGGAAGTTTGCTTCGGTTGTACTGTAATTGTTTACACGTTTGAATGCATATTTTTTATTTTTGGTGTTATATGAAATTTGGTCACCTTCAAGGTTTAATGTCGTCACAGAGCCGAAAATTTTCTCAAATGGTAAAGGTAAATCGCTACCTGTTTTATCTTCTTCAATTAAACTAATTTCCATTGTATTTGGGTTAATACGACCGGTCATTTCCAACCTTGCAATTTTACCAAAGTCCTCTGTTAAATCTTCAGGTGATTGCACTTTGATCGCTCCCAGTCGGCTAATAAGTGTAACTTTGACAGCCAGAAGATCTGTTTGGTTGTCTACGGTTGTTGCACTTGATTCTTGGCTTGTTTGTTGAGCTTTTTCATTTTTGATAAGGTCAATATACATCATCAACGTTCCAAGGCCTGATGTTGATTTGAAATTATCGGTTGCAAGTGCGTATACACCTACTTGAGCTTTTATCGTATCTACATATTCTTGTAGATACGGACGTGCCTGTTCAATTAAATCGGTATCCGATAGAATGGTAAATAGTTTGGCAGCTTTTTCATGGTCGCCAGACTCATATGCATCAATGGCATTCATTAAAGTTGTGTACTGTGGGCGCGTATCTTTTAGATATTGCTTAAATTTATCGCTCGCATTATCCCAAAGTTGCTTGGATGATTCTAAATCTGTTACACGCTTCATTGTTTCTGCAACAATAAAACTGCTTGGGATTTCACTAAATTGTTCAAGTATTTTTTCGCCTTGTTCAGCATAATCAATTGCACTTAAAGATGTGTCTGCTACAAGGCTATTTTTAATGGCATTTATAAGGTATGCGTGTTTGTCCTCTTCTTTGAATGCATCGCTAAAGTGGTTGTAAAGGCGGTATAATGAAACAGGTATACCGTAAGTGCCGTCTGATTTTACAATTAAACTTTTGAGTAAATTATCCAAAATTTCTGGCTGATCTTTGAAGTGTTTTTGTAAAAATGTAAACTTATCTCCTAAATCAATTTCAGCTTCACTAAGTGTTAAGAATAATGGGTCAGCAATGTTTGAGTCTAGTTTGTTTTGAACGCCTGTTTGACTTAAATAATCATCATAACTTTGTAAAAGTAAGCTATCTAAGCTGAAATCAATACCCATTGTTTCAGATAAGAATTTTGATAATGTATCCATGCCTTCAAATTCGTTATTTTGCCATTTGTTTTCTAAAGCATCAATGGTAATTGAAACAACTTTTTGTCTTGAAAGGCGTGCAATATCTGGCTGGAAAGACGCGTAAGCGTATACAAGGTCGTAATTTGCATTATTTACAGCACCAATCATTGCTTCATTTAGAAGTTTTGTTACACGTGTTTTAATAACCTCTGCATTATCTGCTGGTAGAATAATGTGTTGAATAACATCTAGAATGCTCTCATTATGCTCAATAAGGTAGTTTGAAATGTTAAACAATGCTTCATTATATTGCTGAATGATATTTGAAGGGATATCACCAGGTGCTAAACCTTCATACAAAATATTATAATTACCTGTTTTCTTGGCATATATTGTTGCTGGTTCTAAGAATATATCCCATGATTTTTCATTACGAGGGTTTGTCAGTAATGCCACTTTTACAATATGTAATGTAAACTCCTCTTTATCCATTTTATGTCTGGTTGTTATGTCTTCTTTACCATTGGCTTGAAGGTTTTCTTTTGTATCAGTCATGGTGGTGTTAGATGTCTCTAGGAGAGGGGCTTTAACTTCACTTGGCTTAATTTCTGTTACATCAACTGCGTTTGATGTGATTTTCTCCAAAGGCATTGTATGTAAAATAGCACGGTCAATAAATGCTTCGTTTCTGCTCATCGCATATACTGCGTTTGCGATTTTTGCTTGTCCACGTTCTGTTGAAAAGTATGGAATGTTTGCTATTTTTAAAATATTTCTGAATTCATGAATAAAAACACGACCACCACTGTTTGGATTATTTTCTATCATTTGCTGGAAAATCGCATAAGGCATTGCATCTATCGCATAGTCATTAACAGGTAATGTTGTATCTGCTTTTTGAATGTTGTCTAAAGCTTTGTTAATATCATCTTTATCGTTTGAAATGTAGCCTTTCATTAGCAATGCTACGCTTTGGTTTGGGTCTTTTAAAATGATTTTGTTTGCTAAAGAATCTAACAATGAAATTGCTGGTGGAATTTCACCGGTTTTAATGTGTTGGCTTATCTTTTCAAAGGTAATGCCAATAAATTTTTGGTGCAAAGGTCCGTATGGCATAGCTTTGTTAAGTGCTGCAAGTGCTTTTGGGTGATGGTCACTTTTTGTGAATTGGAGGGCAAGTTTTTCTAAGCGATCAAATAAATAAACGGTTTGTTCATCGCTTACATTGAACTCGTTGTGTTTGATTTTAGCTAAATGATTTGTTAGCCCATCTAGTTTTTTAGGGTTGTTGTCAAAACAGGCCGTTGCAGCGCATTCTTTTAACATAACTTCTACGGCTAATTCGTGATATAGCTCATTCTCAGGCTCATCTTCAATGTTATCGGCTAACCATTCCATTGCATCGGTAAAATCCTTTTCAGCAAGGTAACCTTCAACTTTTTCCACAGGGTTGCCAGAACACCCTGTAAGGGTGAGTAACGCAATACCAACAGCCAAGAATGACTTTTTCATCATTAAAATGTGCCTTTTTGTTTTTTTATGCATAAAAACTTTATGGGCATTTTACGCTTTATTTGCAAAAACACACAAGGTACGCGGTGTTTTGTGCTATAAGCACTGTGTCACTTATGCGCCACTTGCAATTTTTTATAAAGTCACTAAAAATACACATGATGAAAATTTTAAGTTTAATATTTACAGTTCTATTTTGTGCTTTTTCAGCGCAATCTTTTGCTTATGACTGGAAAAAAGATGGGGAAAGGCTCACTTTCAGTGTGTCTTGGTCCTTTGTTCATGTTGGAAATGCTGAGTTATTACTACGTAATGATGCAGATGAATATGAAATTATTGGTCGCGCCTGGACCGATGATACATATAATTCTCTTTATAGGTTGCGTGACCGTATTCGAATTGAAGGTGTTCACACAAAAGAACAGCCGTTTCTAAGTAAGTCATATGTGGCAGAGCTGAAAGAGAATGATTATAGAGCTGATAAGCTTGTAACTTATAATCATGAAAAAAATATATGCACCTATACAAATCGTCATAAAAATAGACCTACAGTTCGCTTCGATGTTGAACCGTATACAAGGGATATGATTTCAGCTTTATATGCCTTAAGGTCATTGAATGATAAACCAAAAGTAGGAGATGTCTATACTTTACCTGTTGTACATTACGATAGTCAATATACCTATACTTTACGTGTGTTGGAAAAAGAGCGTATGGATACGGCTTTGGGTAAAAAAGATGTTTTTGAAATTCAACCAATTTTAACAAGGTCGATAAAAGATGGTGGGAAAAGTAAAGCACGTCTTCGCCTTTGGGTGACAGCAGATGGACAATTTGTTCCTGTTAAGGTTGAGATAAAGCTGAACTTTGGTTCTTTTCGTGCTATGTTAACCAATGCTGAAGGCGCTAATTCACCTTCAATTACACCTATTGGTATTCCTGAAGAGGGCGAGGTAGATATGAATTTAGAAAAGAGATTTGATGATGATCGCTATAACCGCTGATTTGAATAGTAACCCATTTGAAAATGTAAAAGTAGCTGTTTTGGGTGATGTGATGATGGACCGCTTTATATACGGCGATGTGGAACGTATTTCACCAGAGGCACCTATTCCTGTTGTACGTGTCACGAAGCGTAATTCACACTTGGGTGGTGCAGGGAATGTGGCTGCGAATTTAACTGCGTTAGGCGCAAAGCCTATTATGATAGGGCGCATTGGCGACGATGAATTAGGCCGTGAGTTTGAAACCATGGCAAATACCATGAATATGGAAACAAAATATCTCCTTAAAACTGAAGTTCCAACCATTAGTAAAACACGTGTAATTGCACGTTCTCAGCAAGTTGTACGCTTTGATGAAGAGGTTACAGATTCCTTGAGTAGCCATGATAGAACAAGGGTTCTGACTGTATTGGAACAAGCGCGCAAAGAAACTTCAACGCTTATCATATCGGATTACTCTAAGGGTATGGTGGATGATAAAATGTTAGAAGATGTTAAAAAAGTTTGGCGTGGTGGCGATATTTTCATTGATCCAAAACCAAAGGGTGAAGCACGTAATATTGCATATATTGGTACAACCGCAATGACACCTAATGCGCAAGAAGCAAGCGAACTTTTAAGTTGCCCTAAACCTAAAACAGATGAAGAAGCTGAAAAGATGGCTGCGGAATTGGTTGAAAAATTCAACTTAAACTATGTTTTATTAACACGCAGTGGTGACGGTATGACACTTTATGTAGAAGGAAAAGCGCATCATTTAAAAGCCAAAGTTCAAGAAGTTATTGATGTTTCAGGCGCTGGCGATACTGTTATTAGTGTGTTTGCTGCGGCAGTTGCTGCTGGTATGTCAGTGGAAGAAGCAGCACACTTTGCCAATGTATCTGGTGGTGTTGTGGTTGCTAAATTAGGCACTGCTACCGCTTCATGGCCTGAAATGCAAAAAGCAATGCGTAAATATTTAGAATTTCACAGCAACCAAGCTGCATAAATTTAAAGGGGAAAAATGAAAGTTCAAGTTTATATTCCAAGCAGAATGGCAAGTACAAGGCTTCCAGGGAAACCGCTCGCAGACATTAACGGTTTGCCTATGATATGTCATGTTGTAAACCGTGCAAACGAGGCAAATGTTGGTGCTGTATTTGTGGCCTGTGATGATGATAAAATTGCTGAAGCTGTTAAAGAACATGGTGGGAAAGCCATTATGACTGATAGTGAACTTCCTTCTGGTTCAGACCGTATTTGGCAAGCTGTGCAACGTCAAATAGAGCAAGGGGGTGAAAAGCCTGACATTATTATTAATGTACAAGGTGATGAACCATTTTTACCGCCAGAGCTGTTGGAAGAAGCGGTTGAAGTTTTCCAAAAAAACGACTGGGTGGACGTTGTAACCTTTGCACATGAAATTTCAGATGATGCCGATAAAACAGATTTTGGCATGGTGAAACTGGTAACAGATATGAATGGTAAAGCGCATTACTTTTCACGTGAGCCTATTCCGCATGGTGCCGCTGTTATGAAACGCCATATCGGCTTTTATGCATATAAATATAGTGCCTTAGAGCAGTTTGTTGCAAATGACCCTTCGCCGCTTGAGGTTCAAGAAAAACTTGAACAATTGCGTGGTTTGGATATTGGTTTAAATTATTATGTTGCAATGACTGAGAAAGCGCCTATTGGTGTGGATACACCAGAAGATCTTGAAAAAGCAAGAGCTCTTAGTAAATCGCTTTGAGTTGAATACTTATTTGTGTTAAAAAGGGTCAAGTATTTAACTTGATCTTTTTTATATAAATCTTTTA
Organism: Magnetococcales bacterium; assembly: GCA_002689455.1. Classification (GTDB taxonomy): domain Bacteria; phylum Pseudomonadota; class Alphaproteobacteria; order UBA2136; family UBA2136; genus UBA2136. Next base: position 38,586 of record NZGE01000040.1, read on the forward strand.
TCTAAATTTCTGGTTTTCAAAACCTAAGGGGGATGAATGTCTTCTATAATTCTTTTATTGATACTGCTTTGTGTCGTTGTTTTTTACTTTATACGTGATTTGAAATTAAGCCCTGAACAACAAGAGTTTCTTGAGATGTACAAAAGGCGTTCTGAAAATGATGATTTACGTCGTCAAATTTGTAAAAGCCAAGATACTGAAGAGCAAAAGAAACTGGCGTATGCTATTTTTAAAAAGCCATATTTAGACAGCGGAATTGTTTCAGCTTCACGAAGTGGTGCAACAATCCGCAAACCAAAACAGGTAAAAGTTAAAGAAGGCTTGAAGCTAAATAGCTTAGGTGAGGTTTGTGGTGTTATTTGTAATGGTTTTTATGTTTTAAAGGACCCTCAAGGTGCTCTTAAGGTTATTTGCCATAAATGTGCTAAAAAGGGCATTGATAAAACATATTCTAAAAAGAACTTACCACCGCACCCGCAAGGGGAATTAATCATGATGAACTTAAGTCCAAAAGATTACGCAGGTTGTCATCTTAAAGCCATTCATACCGGTCAATATGTTATGGTGAAGGGTAAGTTCGCTCAAAGTGAAAAACTTGAATTTGAAGGTAAACAGCCTGTATGCGAAATGCCTTGTTGCTCTGTTAAATAACAGGAGGTCTTATGCTTCTTATTTTAGGAATTGTAGTTATTTTGGTATGTGCTCTTGCGCTTTCTTTAAATCAAAAAGAGCGCTCGGCTCTTTCAGTTTGTACTGATGATTATTTTAAAAATGTAGATATACGTAGGCAAATTAATGAAAGCCATGATTTGAACTTTCAAAAGGAAAAGGCTGCTGAAATTTACCGTAAGTCAAAAATACCTTTAGGACACAACGGGTATTTGGTTGGCATTATATGCTCGGGCTTTTATGTTTTAAAAACTCTAGAAGGTGAACTTTTTTCTATTTGTTCAAGTTGTGTAAAAAAAACATTGAATCAAAAAGGTGGCGATAACTTCAACGCCTTTTATGATTTAGATCTTATGCGTCAATCTTTAACAGTGGTTGAAATGAAACCTGGTACTGATAGGGGGTATGACTTTGTTAAACTCCCTTTTACTGGTCAAAAACCTATCTGCGAAATGGAATCTTGCATTAAGCAAGCTAGCTAAATAAAAACCCCCTTTTTTGAAGGGGGTTTTTGTATTGATGAATGTTGTAATTTACCATGAACCACGGTTGTCTATCTTCATACCAATTTGGCGGTCATGTTCATCGTAGGCTTGTACAACGCGGGCAACAAGGGCATGGCGTACCACGTCAATATCACTAAATCGGATAACTTCAATGTCCTTTAAGCCTTCAAGCACGCTTAAGGCTTCGCGTAAGCCACTTGGTTGGCCTGGTTTAAGGTCACACTGCGAAGGGTCGCCTGTTACAATCATGCGGCTACCTTCGCCCATACGCGTTAGGAACATACGCATTTGCATAGGTGTTGTGTTTTGAGCTTCATCTAGCAACATTACACAGTCATTTAAAGTACGGCCACGCATGTAAGCAAGTGGTGCAATTTCAATGATACCATTTTCAATGTACTCTTTAGATTTTTCAGGGCCTACCATGTCATTTAAGGCATCAAAAAGTGGGCGTAAGTATGGGTCAATTTTTTCTTCTAAAGTTCCTGGTAAAAAGCCAAGGTTTTCACCAGCTTCAACCACTGGGCGTGTTAAAATGATTTTTTTGGTTTGTTTTGAAGCAAGGAGGCTGATAGCCATAGCCATTGCCATAAATGTTTTACCAGTACCCGCAGGGCCTGCACCAAAAACAAGTTTCGAACTACGCAGTGCATTTACATAAACATGCTGCTGCATGGTGCGAGGTGTAATTTTTTTAAGGGGTGTTTGAATGCTTGCTTTTTCGCCAATAAGGTCATTTGGACGTTTTTCACTGTCAATCAGCCCATCAGTAATGCGTAAAGCAGCTGTAACTTCGTTTGCACCTACAGTCATGTCTTTCACTAAAAGCTCATATAAATCTTCAAGTACAACTTTTGCTTTTTCTGTTTGGCTTGGTTCACCAAAAATTGCAAGTTGGTTACCTTTTACAATAAGCTGAACACCAAGATATTCTTCAATTATTTGAAGGTTGCTGTCATGGTGGCCACAAAGGTTTATGAGAAGTTGGTTGTCATCAAAAGAAAGTCTAAGCGGTTTAACTTCTTTTTTGTCTTGGTTGTCTTTATTGTTATCAGCCATAGATTTTTGTTTCTTTTCTTTTGTGTAATAATATGATGAGCTTATTTTCCCAAAAAACACATATAGAAGCAAGCAAGAAGTATGCATTAATTCTGAATAAATTATTTGAAATGACTGATATTTTATGGGTTTTTATTTTTGGCCAATTTTAAAGCGAAAGGTAAATTGCAAAAACCAACAAAAACGCCGAACCAAAGTGTTGTAAAACGAATGACAATGGTTGCTGGAATTGCAACTTCTTTGGGTATGCCAAGTGTGATGAGCAATAAAATCATGGATGCTTCAGTTCCACCTAAACCGCCAGGGGTCATGCTGGCACCACCAATGATGGTTGCAAAGCTAAAAATAAACATAGTTTCAAGGAATGTAATTTCTCCACCCATGTTTTGGATTGTAAGGTAAAAGGCTAAAATGGAAGCGCCCCAACCCATCATAGAAAAGAACACGGTTTGCGAAAAGACCCAAGGCGTTACAAGTTTTGTAATGTTTCGTGCCATTTTTTGCAAAGCAACAAACAGTCGTTTTTTACGTTTTCCGAACAGTGCGTAAAGCCCTTTTATAATTTTAAGAAACCATTTGGGATTGTTTAAAATGGTAAGGGACGTTGCGATGATAACGCCAAAAACAATAATAGAAGCTGTATGGCCACCGCCAAAGGAAACTAAGCCCATAATGCAAAGTAAAAAAAGGGACGCAAGGTCGGTAAGAGGGTCCATAATCATAAGGGGTAACCCTTTAGAGTAACGAATATTATGACACTTTTTAAGCAGCCATAAGCGCATAGCGGTGCCAATTTTACCTGGTGTAACTGTCAGAGCCATGCCACTGAAATAGTAAATAGCCATACGTTTAATGGGTACGTTAAAGCCAAGTTGGTTGCCAAAAATATGCCATTTCATACCACGTGCCATATAGTTAATGAGTGATAATCCTAGAAGGATTGCCCACATGGAAGGTGAAATCAGTGATAGTTTTTCTTTAACTTCTTCAATGCCTGCGTAAAAAGAAACAGCAACAAAGACAGCTGTAAAAACCAACACTGAAATAACAACAGTGTACTCCATTTTTTTAATAGATTTAGGGTTGAATTTTGGTTCTTTTACTTGGCTGTTCATGTCGTTGGCTTTTTTATTTAAACTATAGGTGGTACAAAACCAACTTTTTTCATAACTTTGGCTAAGGTGCGCTCGGCTTGGATGTTTGCTTTATCTGCACCTTTCTTTAAAATCATTGAAAGTTCAGTTTTGTCTTTCATAAGCTCTTTAAAGCGCGCTTGAGTAGGTTCAAGTTCTGCAACAACAGCATCTGCGACAGCGCTTTTAAAGTCGCCGTATCCTTTTCCATTAAAGTCGCTTACAGCATTTTCAATGCTCATACCTTTGGTAACTGCATATATTTCAAGAAGATTGGAAACACCGGCCTTATTTTCTTTGTCGTAAATAACTTCACTCCCACTGTCTGTTACGGCTGATTTAATTTTTTTAGCAATAGTTTTTAAATCCTCTTCCATAAAAATTGTGCCTTTTCCATCAATGGACTTGGACATCTTACTTTCAGGGTTTTGAAGGTCACGTACACGCGCACCTGCTTTTGGAAGCATGGCTTCTGGTACGACGAAAATTGGTTTTGCCCCTTCTTTTCCAGCTGTATAATGATTGTTAAAGCGTGTTGCAATATCACGGGTTATTTCAATGTGCTGTTTTTGGTCTTCCCCTACAGGAACGGCGTCAATGTCGTGCAATAAAATATCGGCAGCTTGTAGTACAGGGTAACCAAATAACCCTACGTTGATGTTGCTGCTGTGACGTTTTGATTTATCTTTGTATTGGGTCATGCGCTCTAGCTCGCCCATTTGCGTGAATGTATTTAAAATCCAGCCGAGCTGTGCATGTGCTGGTACATGGCTTTGGATGAACAAAGTTGCTTTTTCAGGGTTAAGCCCACAAGCAAGATACCAAGCGGCAACTTCAAATGTACGTCTTTTAAGGTCTGCAGGTTCTTGGCGCACTGTAATGGCGTGTAAGTCGGCAATAAAATACGTAACATCTGCTTCATTTTGCATGGAGACTTGAGGTTTGATGGCGCCTAAGTAGTTGCCAAGAGATGGGCGACCGGAAGGTTGAATACCACTGATAATTTTTTTCATAAAATTTACTTTGTTTGTTTTTTAATATAAGTGAACCTTAATGTTTTACATGAAATAAGCGCTAAATGAAAAGGTTTATTTTGACCGTTTGTTTTATTTTAAGTAACCTTTTGTAGAAATTCACTTTTACTTTTACATGATATGTGAGGTCCTTATGATGGGACACGTTTTATTAACCTGCTTTATTTTATTTATTGGTTGCTGCGTTTTTGTGGCGCTTCAATATGCTTTAAAGCAACTTAAACTCTCAAAGGCGATGATTAGAGTGACTGCGATCACGTTGTCTTTATTAACCTGTGTAACAGTGATTTTATTAATTTAACGAAAAAAAACCTCCAGATTTGGAGGTTTTTTGTTTTTTATGAAGCTGTTTAGTTTAAAGCTTTTGCTTCGTTTTTTGAGGCTGCTTTTTTGTTGTACATGGCTTTGTCGGCACCTTCAACAATGTCTTCTTCACTTGGGCAGTTTCGACCATTGAAGATTTGAACGCCCATTGAAGCACTAATAGAAACTTCTTTATTGTGAGCTGTTACGCGAATTTTTTTAATTTCCGCTTCAATGATATCAGCTTTTTGCTGTGCTTCATCGCAGTCTACCTCGCTCATAATTACGGCGAATTCGTCACCGCCAATACGGGAAACGGTATCTGTTTCACGGAAAATATCTTTAAGCACACGTCCCACTTCTTTTAAAATAAGGTCGCCTGCTTTGTGGCCATAATTGTCGTTAATGCCTTTGAAATTATCAAGGTCAATGTAAATAACAGCGCCGTGGCGGTTGTAACGCTTGGCTTGTTTAATGCTCATCGCTAAGCTTTCATCAAACACTTTGCGGTTTGAAAGTTCTGTTAAATGGTCTTGTGTGGCAAGGCGAAGAAGTTCGCTCTCCTCTTCTTTACGTTTTGTAACATCTACAAATTGTACAATAGTGTATGGGTTTTCTGTATCTGCTACACGTGACATAGAAAGAGAAACCCACATGTTTTGGCCTGTTACAGTTTTTAGCTTTAACTCAATGCCACGGTAACTGCGACCACTGTTTATAACCTTTGTTAGTGCTTGGTTAAAAACCGCTTTATCAATTTCGCTGAAGAAATTTGAAATATGAGATTTCATAATAAAGTTTAATGGCATGTCCAGCCATTGGCAAAGAGATCGATTTACCATGGAAGGTTTACCATCATCGCCAATAAAGCAAACACCGTAAGGGGCATATTCTAAAGCTGTTACATAACGCTCATGTTTTTGGCGCATGTTTGTTTTCATTTCCGAAGTGTTTTCTTGAAGTGCTTGAACTGTGCCAAGGATATGTTTAACACCACCTTCTTCAACAATTGGCATAAGTGTTATTTTGATATTCTTTTGGTTTTTACCTGTGGACCATAAAACTTCTTTTTCAACAGTCTCTTCAAATTTTTTAACTTTGCCGAGCTGTGTAAGCAACCATGCTAAGTTTTCACTTTGGAATACATCTGAAATATTTTGACCTGAAATGTTGTTTTTTACATCGGTCATTTTGCGCATTGCTGCATTTGTGTGCAACACTGTGTATTGTGCGGAAGCACATTCAATGATAAAAACACCTTCATGGATTGCATCCAGTACGAAAGGCATTAATGTTGCCACTTTAGCTTCACCCTCTAAGAACATAGCACCCTGTAATTTGTTATTCATTGTATTCATTATATTGTGTTTGACTTTATTTGTCATGGTTAATCCTCATTATTTCAAGTACCATTTTTATAAGTCTTTAAATTTCTTATTGTTTTATTTTGAACACAAATTTAAATTGTGCAATGTTTAAAAATTTGCAACTTATTGGTGTTTAAGGGGTTGAGTTGTTTTTTTTCAATGACTTACATTTGTTAATTTTAAAAAATTATTGAAACTCAATAGGTTGTGAGATGTTGCTTTGTGTGATGTATATTAAAAGCGAGCTTGATTTTATAGGTAGGTAGGTCTATAACCATAGTGTTATTTCATTGATGAGAAGTTTATAAGATATGACACCTTTTTTGCTTAATATGTTGCGAGACCCAGCAGACGGAAGCCAGCTAAAGGTTAAGCACCCCCGTTATAATGAACACGGTCATGTTTCTGATGGTATTTTAGTTGGGAAAAGTGGTGTGACATATCCTGTTCGTAAAGGTATTCCAAGGTTTACAGGGCAAAGGCAGAAAATTCGAACAGTTCTAACAGATAAAGAACAGCATACAGAAGCGCATAAAAGTTTGCATAAACATGCATGGGAGAATGAGTTTGTGCAAAACACTTTTGGCAGGGACACCATTTTTAAAGATAAAGTCGTAATTGATTGTGGTGGTGGCTCTGGATATCAAGGTTTGTGGATGTTAGAAAAAGGTGCAAAGCATGTTATTCATATTGAGTGCTCCCGTGCGGTGGATGGTGTTGTGCGCGAATGTATGGAGGAATCACCTCATATTGATATTATACAATGCACACTAGATGAATTGCCATTTAAAGCAGAAAGTTTTGACGGTCTTATCATTTGTAATGACACGCTTAGGCACTGCGATTCATTTGATAACAGCTTGAAATCCTTGTGGGGTATTTTAGAAAATGGTGGGGAACTTGTTTTTCAGTGCCCTGTGAGACAAAACCGTTATTGGTATCATCACTTGCGACATGTTTTGATACACAAAGGGTTTCGAAAGTTTATGCAAAAACGCTCATCTTTTACAGTTGGTCTTTATGCTCGCATAGTTTCATTCTTACACTTAATTCCTGGCATGAATTACGTTTTAATACGTAATAATTTGGTTTATCGAACAACAAAGCCAAGTGGCCATTTTTGTTTGGCAAGGCGTTATAAAGATGCTGTGCATCATACGTTTGAGTATTTTGCAGGTTATAAGTTTGAACATGTTAAAACGCAAGATGAACTTAAAAACTTAGTTTCTTTTTTACAAAGTAACCCTGTGCATATTGAAAATATGGAACATGTTTGTCATAAACATCGCCCTAATGGTATGGCTATTCGTATGCGTAAGTCCTAACGCTTTTTTGTGAATAAATTGAGTGGAATAATACTTAAAGTTGCAACTTTTACCAATGCGTAAGGCATGCGTAAAATGCTGATTAATATTCGTTCATAAGCGTTGCTGTTGCTAGCTCTGTTGCAAACCTTGTTGGTTAAAATAATACATCGAATAATGCTTAAAACAGGCGCAAGTGCATATGAAAGGAATGTCGCAGCATGTGCGTGGCGAATGATATACTTTTCATGACATGCTAGTTTTTTTAGGTATTGTGAGCTTAAAGACTGTCCTTGAATGTAGTAGGTTACTAAAGCACCTTTGAAAAAGTGAAGTGAGTTTTCAGGGTTGTTTAATATTTTAAGCCATAAGTCGTACCCTGCATCAAAAGTTGAGGTTTCATCAAAGCCACCAGCTTGTATGATGGCATTTTTGTCGACAATCACGGTGCTATGGTTTACATAGTCGAACAAAAACAGACTAAGCTTGGTAAATGGTTTTTTGAGATACATTTTAGAATGTTCTCTATAAAATTTTCGACCTAGAGGGTATTGATGTATAACATCGTGTGCAACTATGGTTGCATTGGATTTTCGAAGCTCTTGCATGGATCTTGAAAGTTTTTGAGGGTGCCATTCATCATCTGCATCTAAAAATGCAATATAAGCCCCTTCGGCTTTTTTTACACCTATATTACGGGCTTTGCTGGGGCCTGAGCTTTTTGATTTGATAAGGCGAATGGGTGTTATCCACCCTTCCATTGCAGCTTCTTTTTCAACAACGGCTATGGTGTTATCGGTTGATCCTCCATCGACCACAATAATTTCACGTGCTTTTACACTTTGACTGGCAATACTGTGAAGTGCACGTAGAATTGTTTCTTCTGCATTGTAAGCGGGAATAACAACCGAAACATCTTCCCAATCACTAAACTGAAAACCCATAAAAACCCTTTATTTGTCATATAAATT
>NZGE01000041.1 GCA_002689455.1 Magnetococcales bacterium
AAAGGCATTTTTTACTCCATAGCTTTTAAATATTCATCAGGCAGTTCACCACCTTTTAAATTTGTGATGTGTTGAACCATGCGGGTGCAAAGAATGCCTAAATGAAAATCATGTCGGTTCCTTTTTTGAAGGAATGTTTCAATGAGTTTATGGTGCTCGTCCGCATTGCGGTTAAGCAGTTCATCATAGGCATCGTCTGCCTCACTGTGTGTGAAGGGGGAAATAAAGCTTTCTGGGCAGTAAAGCTTGCCTTGAGCGCTTAGCATTGTGGTAGAAGTTTGTTCTTGCTCCTGAATGTATAATTCAAGAATTTGAATAAGTTGTTCGGTGGTTTGTTTTTGAACGTCCATAAGTGGGCTCCAAAGGGTTAAAAAGTAAATGTGAATTTTGCATTTTTTTATAGTAACTTAAGATTTATATTTCAAGTCACGACCTTTTAATTATTTACAAAAACAGTGTTTCAGCATACACTGCAAACAGTAAATAAACGTACTTAATAATACATTCCGCAAAGGCGGCAAGCAGGTTTAAATTTGGCTTATACTTTCATTGTTTTAAATACAGACAGAACAGATAAAGGTTCTAAAACCTTTACTGTGCCAAAGCTTGCCCTTTACTTGATGATGGCTTTAGTGCTTTTTGCACCTTCTGTGACTTATTACATTGCTTATTACATTGTTGCGCCAAACTACCTTGTTAAAGAAGCTAAAATTTATAAAGAAGAATTGGATACTCTGCGTGAGCAACATGCCTTACTTGAAGCCAAAGCTGAATCATTGGAAATTAACAACGGTGTTTTAAAGGCTGAAGGTATTACTGCGCGTGAGCAATTAAGCGAAATTACAACCAGAATTGAAATTGCTGAGCAAGCACGTTCAACCACGTCAGACCGTGTGCAAGAACTTGAAGAAGAAAAGCTAGACCTTGAAAGGCGTTTAGCATTTTATGAAAAATTTGTAACACCAGAAGTAGACGAAGAAATTTTGCAATGCTTTAACATTTCTATCCGCCAAGAAGGCAAAAAGCTTAAATATGGTATTAATTTCTTGAAAAAAGACCAAAAAGACCAAACACGTTTAGAAACAACGGTGAAGTTAAAAGTTTTATATGGTGGCAGCATTCTTAATCTGAATGAAGATAGTTCTATAGGGTCTGACAGACAGGTGAGCATGAGCATTACAAAAGACCGCCGTTTAACCGGTTCTCTCAGTGCAGAAATTCCAAACGATGGCCTACACATTCTTGACGTGAAAGCATACACAAAAGACAATAAAGTTATTGCACATTGTTGGAAGCCGTTTTAATATAAATTCATTGCTAAAAGCGCAAATTTTACTTATAAGTAAATCTCATACCGTAACTTTTTATTTTTGTTGAGGCATGCTTTTTGCAAATCCTGAATCGAAATAAAAAGTTATGTTTGTTTTTAAACGTATTGAACTCAAATTTAAAGGTAATTTAAACCATGTGGCCATTTGGTAAAAAAGCTAAAAAAAGTAATGTTTCATTAGAACTTACAGAAGCTAAAACAGTTGAAAGTCATTGCTTTATTTCAGGTAATGTTTCTGTTCAGGGTGAAGTGCAGTTTAGCGGAACTTTGCGTGTGGATGGTCGCGTGAATGGTAAAATTACAAATTATCCAAATAAACAAGGTACGTTAGTTGTTTCAAAAGGCGCGTTTATTGATGGCCCTGTTGAAACCACCAACGTTATTTGCGATGGCACAATTCATGGACGTGTGAATGTGGTGAATAAACTTGAAGTACGTAACAACGGTGTTATTAAAGGCGAAATGCACTATAACCGTTTATCAACGCAAGAAGGTGCACAGCTTATTGGGCGTTGTCACCAAAAACTTGATAAAACACCAAGGCTACAAGAAGTAGGCAGTCCAGACTTTGGTTTGGCAACACGCGAAACGTCTCATTCATCTAACATGTCACTTGCAACAATGCCTTTAGCTAAAAAAGGTAAATAACATGGCGCATATCCTTCCTTATAAAAACATGACGCCTCAATTAGGCAAAAATGTTTTTGTGGCAGTGAACGCTGCTGTGGTGGGTGATGTTGAAATAGGTGATCTCACAAACATTTGGTACGGCGTTCAAATTCGTGCCGATGTAAATTCTGTGCGCATTGGTAAGCACACAAACATTCAAGATGGTACCGTTTGCCATGTCACGGCAGGGTCAAAAAATGGTAATTTAACCATTGGCAGTTATGTAACCATTGGGCATAACGCCACAGTTCATGCTTGCACACTTGAAGATTATGCTTTTGTAGGTATGGGTGCCACTGTGCTTGATGGTGCCGTTGTTGAAAGCCATGCAATGCTTGCAGCAGGGGCGCTTTTAACCAACAATAAACGAGTTCCAACGGGCGAAATTTGGGCAGGGAACCCTGCAAAATTCTTCCGTAAGATGACCGAGAAAGAGCTTGCTTACGCTGAATGGTCGGCAGACCATTATGTTAAGTTGGGTCAGGAACATGCTGGGTAATTTTCTTTTTATGATACATACCGACTTTGACCGTTTGGTGTGGCAATTCATTCATGATCTTATTCATTTATTTCTGCGCTAGCTTTTATAATTCTGTATTTCACCTCTTTTAAAGCTTGAAATAAGTGTTCATATTCATTACTTATTCCTAGAGATTTACATAATTCCCTTTTTATTTCCCTTTAATAAGGAAAAATCTATGAAACCTATTTACATAGGCTTTGAAAATGAACATGGTTGTAATAATTATAGCGCTGTTTTAATTGTTGAGGCTGACGGTAAGCTTTACCAAGGGCGTATTAAAGCGATTGATTATGGCGTCTTAGGCGTTGAATATCGCTATAAACCCATGAATTTTTATGGTTTGCCAGAGCAGTTTGCGAAGGATTTAATTTTTAAACATAAACCTGTTTTTAATGCGCATATTGAGCGATCAGAGGTTGGTGTCATTCAGCTGACACCTGAGCAAATTGAGGTAATCACTGAAAACTTAAACGTGAATGAGCTGGAAGAGGTTGTTGAACCGATTTGCTTTGAGCGGGTACTCTATACACCATTAGAAAGCGTTCAAATTGTTGAACGGTTTGAAACGCGTTCTGGTAGTGCTAAGTTTTCACTTCTTTCGGTGAATGCGGAAACCGGTGAGAAAACATACCTTAAAACTGTTAACCCATATGGAGGTGTTTAATGGGCATGGAGCATTTCTTGTTGTTTGCCGTGGGCCTTATTTTATGCCTTGGCGTTGGCGTTAGCTTTTTAATAGCAGTTGGTGCTGTTAAAGTTAAAAGGTGTGGTGCATGGTGTGAGCTTAGCATGAGAATGCGCTCTATTTCAGGAATGGTTTGTATTGGCTGTTTGATAGCCTTACAGTTTTTACCAGATGGTACAATTACTTAATTTTTATTATCGAAACAAAAAGCCTGCAACTGCAGGCTTTTTGTTTGCTTGCAAATTCAGTGTTTTATTGGTAATTATTACGACTGTAACCAACTTTTTTACTTCCTTTTATTTTTGAGGTAAATCTCATGAAAAATTTACAATTTTTATATGCATATGCAGTGCAACTTGGCCATGAAGAGGATATGGCTGTTGAAGTTACCTTAATTGTGGCCAAAGGGCTTAACCTTTATAAATTACCGTTTCGTTATAAAACAAAATCGGAATGGTTGTTTGATCATTTTCAGCGTAGGTTGGATAAATCGTATCCTTGCGCTGTAAAAGAAGATGTTATTTTTGATGGTTTTTTCTGGACCGAACAACACCTTCATTATGGCAGAGCGCAAGGGAATGCAGTGGCTTTTCCAATTTCGGTTTTTGAGGGGATTACATGCTCTTTTAGTGAAAAAGATCTTCTGCCTATTTCGGATATTGCAAAGTGTGAGGCTTTAACCGTTGAACCGATAGGGGATTTTCACGGACTTGTTGACTTTTACCAAGGATTGCGCTTGGAGTATGATGCTCGTCACAATCGTTATGAATCTTTTGTAACCGTTTTTCATACAGTTGGTGATAAACGTATTGAAGTCCACAGGTCTGCATATGAAAAGCAATGTTGTTAATGCGATTTTCGATAAAAAAAGCCCGTAATTGCGGGCTTTTTTGTGTGCAGTTACTTCAGTAACGGCGACCACGCAGGGTCGGATGCATCCATCGGCGTTTTAAGCTGACGCTCGTTGTAACCTGTTAAATCGATGGTGTAAAGCTTAGTGCTGTCACCCATTTGGCGTGAGAAAATAATTACACGGCCATTTGGTGACCATGTTGGAGATTCGTCCAAGAAGCTTTCAGTCAGCTGTCTTGTTTCTTCGCCTTCAGGGTCAATAACGTTAATTGAAAAACGTCCTTCATATTCTTTAACAAAAGCAATTAAGTCGCCACGTGGTGACCAAACAGGTGCGTAGTGACGGCCTTGACCATATGTTAAGCGGCGCACACGGTTACCATCAGCATCCATAATGTAAAGGGCTGGTTTGCCACCACGGTTACTGTTGAAGACAATTTTCTTACCGTCTGGCGAGAAAGAAGGAGAAGTGTCAATACCACGGTTAAATGTTAAGCGTTTAAGCTTTTTCGTTTCAATGTCCATTGAATAAACTTCAGGGTTACCTGCATGGCCTTTTGTTAATGTCATCACCAATGTTTTACCATCAGGTGAGAAACGAGGGGAGCTGTTTAGCCCTTCAAAGTCACCAACAATTTCTTGTTTTCCTGTTGGTAAGTCAAGTAGGTAAAGGCGTGGGAAACCGTTGGCATATGACATGTAAACAATTTTTTGCACGTTTGGGTTAAAGCGTGGTGTTAACACAAGGTGGCTACCGTCGGTTAGGCATTGGTAGTTACCACCATCTTGATCCATTACGCAAAGTTTTTTAAGTTTTTTACCGTTTTTTGATTCTTCAGCAATATGAACGATACGAGATGTAAAGTAACCGCCTTCACCTGTAAGTTGTGTGTAAATGTCGTCACTAATTCTATGACCAATGTGACGCCAGAAACGTAGGTCAGCTGTATAGCTTTTCGCTAAAATGTCACGTTCGGCATAAGGGTCGTAAAGTTTAAATTCTACTTGTGCTTTAGGTGTGGCAGTACCCATGCCTAAAATTACAATGTGACCTGTCATGACAGCTTGAGCATTAATAAGGCGCCATTCGTTAAAAAGGATACCACTTGTGCGCATAGACTGACGGGACTGTAAGTGAGCTTTAGGGTCTAGAACGTTAAAGAGGCCTGTGTTTTGCAGGTTGTTTGCAATAACATCACGAATTTGCATGCCCACGTTTTGCTCATCAGCCGATTCGCCATCAAATGGGACAATTGCTGTAGGAAGTGGGTCTGCGTTTGGATCTGTTAAATTAATACGGACAGCTGCTTGGGCCGTTTGAATGCTCGCAACTAAGCATGTTAGCAATGCTACGAATTGTAATTTTTTAAACATTTTATACCCCGTCATTTTTGGTTTATCCATTCCAGTAAAGTTCTATTTCTTTAAATACATCATATTTATCAGTTGGAATTGGCAGTGGCGCTGCTTTACGGACAGCACGTTTAAGTGAGTTATCCAACGATAATGAGCCAGAGCTTTCCACCACCTCCATGGAAGAAAGTGTTCCGTCTCGGTTAATTTTTAAGCGCAATAAAAGTGGGTTAATAAACTTTGTACCTGGTGTTTTATACCAGTTGCGCTCAATGTGTTTTTTAAGGACAGCAAGTTCAGCTTGTTCGGCAACGTTTACAGTTGTTTTTTCGGTTTCTTCACCTTCAAACATAGCTGACTGTTCGGCCTTTAAGTCTTCAATGAAGCTAAGGGCTTTTAAGAAGTCTTCAGGGTCTTCAACAGGCGTTGCTTCCTTGCTATTGTCTTGAACAATATTTTTCTTATCTTTTGTTTTATCAAGTTTAGCTGGGCGAGGCTCAGGCTTTTTCTCGGCAACTTTTTCTTCTTTTTTCTTTACTTCTTTTTCAGCGGCTTGAATCTGCTTTGTAGGCTTATCTGCTTTTTTAGGGATCTTGTTTACAACGGTTGGTGCTTTTTTAGGAGGCTTTTTAGGTTCGGGTTTTTTCTTTGGTTTAGGTGCTTCTTTAGGTGCAGCACTTTGCTGTGTTTTAACTTTTTTAGGCGCAGCTTTTTCCGTTGTTTTTTTAACATTTTTAGCGGCTACAAGTTTAATAGAGATTGTTTGAACCTTTTCCTTTGGGAAGAGGTTTTCAGGAACACTCATCATCACGAAAAAGAACACGAAAACGTGCAGGAAGAATGATATTAACAAACCTTTGCGCATATGTTCTTTTTTGCCTTTAAGTTAAATTATATTTTAGTTTTTGGGTGGTGCTGTAACCAGTCCAACGTCTACCAAACCAGCGCTTTGAAGTTCGCTCATCACGCTCATCACTGTTCCGTAGTCAACCGACTTATCCGCATTCAGTAAAATAGATGCGGCCTCCTTACGTGCATCGCGGATGGCTTTTAAACGTTCAGGAAGGTCTGATTGTTTAATTTTTTGCGCTTGAATATAAATATCGCCACCAGCTTTAATGCTTATTTGGATAGGTTCTTTTTGTTCTGTAATAGGTTCATTGTTTACTTCAGGCAGGTTAATGCTAACACCTTGGGTAATAAGAGGCGCTGTAATCATAAACACAACCAGTAACACCAGCATCACATCCACGAAAGGTGTGATGTTAATTTCAGCGACAGGGTGTTTGCGAAACGACTTGGATTCTGAACGAGAAAGAAGAGGGCCAGCCATGGAATTACGATGCCTCCTTCACATCAGACTTACGACGCTTTTTTGTTGTTTTTGAAGCCTTTACAATACTTTCTTGATGTTGCCTCTCAAGTAAAGTTACAAACTCAGTGACAAAGGATTCAAGGCGTGCAGCATAGCGGCCAAGTTCTGTTGAAAGCTTGTTGTAAGCCACAACAGCAGGAATAGCGGCAAATAAGCCAAGCGCTGTTGCAAACAAGGCTTCAGCAATACCAGGTGCTACAACAGCAAGCGATGTGTTTTTAGTTGCACCAATGTTTTGGAAGGAGTTCATGATACCCCAAACAGTCCCTAAAAGACCAACGAATGGAGCCGTTGAACCAATAGTTGCTAAAAGCGGGAGCGAGCTTTCAAGCAGTTCAAGTTCACGGTTCATTTTAGCACCTAAAAGTTGGCGAATACGGTCTGAAACACCTACCTGTAAAGTGTAGCTTTTATCTTCAGTATCTTCATCTTTTGCTTGGTCCCATTCACGAAGGCCAACAACATAAAGCTTTGCCATTGGGTGGTCTGTTTCTTCAGGGTTTGTATTCTTGTAAAGCTCTTCTAAGCCTTGGTTGCCCCAAAAAGCTTCTTCAAAACGGTCACCTTTTTGTTTCAGCTTGCGCATTACACCCCATTTGGTGATTAAAATGGCCCATGTCACAATTGAAAGAACAATCAGTAAAATCATAATTGTTTTAACAAAAGCATCTGCTTGACCGAAAAGGCCCATTACAGACATATCGTGTGTCATCTGAACGGCAGTTGTTGCGGCTGTTTGTACGGGTTCCATGACTGGTTGCATGAAGTTTGCTCCTTATATAGCTTCATAAAATTTCGTGTTACCTTTTATACAAGGTTGTTTTTTAACTGTCTAGCATCCATTGTGCCTCAATAAACACACAGGTGTTATTTGTAAGGAATTTCCAGTATTTATGAGATATATCAATTGGGTTATTTTTGCATAAAATTTAGGCAAGGGGTTGAAGTTTTGATTGTATGCAATTATAAATAGCTTTGACTAATTTTTTAACTTTAACTTTTACCCACATTAATGAGGTGATGTATGCACAGACGTGGCAAAATCACCGCTTCTATAGAACAGACAAGAATGTACTTAAAGGTTCTTGTTGAGCAACTATTTCTTCTGTACCAAACGCATAATACCCAAGTTGGTATGGAAGTTGACAGCGGTTACCGAGACTCGCTTTCAACATTTTTAAGTTCATCGACTTTTAACATTGTCAAAGGTTTTTACAATGATTTAAAAATGGTGCTGAAGCGTGATTTTAACGCAATTTTAAGATATGAGACGAAAAATTTGCGTTTATATTTTTACATCGAATCGATTCGATAGGAGAAAACCCCGCTTAAAGCGGGGTTTTTGTTTTCTGATATACTATTTCCTTAAGCTGCTTCAAGTTCTTTTGAATATTCGCCTTTGGCAGCCAAACTATTGCATTTTGCACGGTGCATGAAAACGCTTTGAGCTGTTGCAAGGTTAATTTGCTGACCTTTCCAAGTTGAAAGGGCTGCACCTTGTAAAGCACGACCATATGAAAATGTAAGTGCCCAAGGGTTGTTACCCGCTGCAATTTTATTCATTTTGTCGAGGTGAATGGTTGCTTGTTCATCGCTTTGACCACCTGAAAGGAACACAACACCTGCAACTTCTTCAGGCACAGTGTCGAGCAGGGCTTTGTAAGTCCAGCTTGCAACTTGGTCTTCTGTTGCTTGAACTTCTGCGTTTTTACCAGCAATCACCATGGAAGGTTTAAGTAGTAAACCTTCTAAGTAAACGCCTTCTTCTTTAAGAGCATTGAAAAGGTGCGTGTGGGCTGTGCGTACAACTTCATCGGCACGTTCAAGTGAGTGCGTGTTACGGTTGGCATCATCCATTAAAACTTCTGGCTCCACAATTGGAACAATACCAGCTTCTTGGCAAAGTTTTGCATATTTTGCCAAACGCTTTGCATTTTCAGCGTAGCAATTTTCAGATGGTAATGTATCAGTAATGCTGTAAACAGCGCGCCATTTTGCAAAGCGAGCACCTAAGTTATAATACTCTTCAAGGCGAGGGGATAAATTTTCAAGACCTTTTGTTACTTTTTCGCCGTTTGAAGTTTCTTCTAAACCTTCGTCCACTTTAATGCCTGGAATAATGCCTTTTTCGGTTAGCATACTGCTAAATGGAACGTCGTGTGATGAGTTTTGGCGTAATGTTTCATCATATAAAATGACACCACTGATAAACTCTTCAACATCTTTAGATGTGAAAAACATTTCACGCATGTCACGGCGGTTTTTTTCATTGTTTTCAAGGCCGATAGACTCAAGGCGTTTGCCTGCAGTGCTTGTACTTTCATCAGCGGCAAGAATGCCTTTGCCTTTTGCCACAAGTTTGCTTGCAATTTTAGCCAATTCAGAAGTGTTCATGGAAGATACTCTTTCTTCTTATAATTTTTAATTTTATGGCAGAAATTTTAAAGTAATTTACAATGAATGACAAATAAAAAAAGCCTTTAGAAAAGGGCTTTGAATTTCGTTTGATGTGTTATTAGTTTATGAACTGATAACGTCTCGAATGGTTATTAAGAAGTTGATGGCTGAGTGTTAGTATCTAGGATTTGTTCTTGAGCGATAGATATAAACTCTGCATGTCCGCTGGCATAGGCTCTTCAAAGCGAAGTTCTTCGCCTGTTATAGGGTGTGTGAAACCTAAAATTGTGGCATGCAGCATTTGATGATCAATGCTTTTCGCAATGTTATAAGCCTCAGGGTTGCTTAACTTTTTAGGCTTTCCGTACACAGGGTCGGAAATAATGCTGTGGTTTATATGATTTGCGTGGACACGAATTTGGTGTGTACGGCCTGTGTATAACTTGAACTTAAGAAGAGAAGCTTCTTCACCAAAGGTTTCTAGAATTTCAAACGTGGTAATAGCTTCTTTGCCACCTTTTTCAACAACAGCCATTTTTTTACGGTCTTTAGGGTGGCGACTGATGTTTGTTTCAATACGTTTGTTAATAAGTCTTGGGATGCCATAACATAGGGCAAGGTAATTGCGTTCCATGGTTCTTTCTTGGAACATCTTTGTTAGAGCTTGGTGTGTTTTATCTTCTTTGGCAACAACCATCACACCGCTTGTGCCTTTATCCAGCCTATGCACAATGCCAGGGCGTTCAACGCCACCAATGCCAGATAAGTTTGTGCCTGAAAGGTTTTTGCAGTGATATAAAAGTGCGTTTACAAGCGTACCTGATACCATGGGACCAGCAGGGTGAACACTCATTCCTGCAGGCTTGTTAATAATAATTAAATAATCATCTTCAAATAAAATATCCAAAGGAATATTTTCGGCTTGAATATCTAGAGGCTTGTTTTCAGGAATTTCAATGGTGAATATTTCACCTTCTTTAATTTTATATGAAGGTGAGGTAAGGGTGATACCTTCAGCATTTTGAACAGAAGCGTTTGCAATGAGTGTTTTTATACGTTCGCGGCTTAAGTCGGGGAATTGTGCAGACAAAAACTTGTCAAGCCTTTGCTTTACAAATTGTTTTTCAACTTTTGTGCTGTTTAATATATTTTCCATTGTGGGGGATATTAACAGATAAAATAAAAAAAATGTAAAAAATGATATTTTTCTGCTTGCAAAGAGTCTTCGAATTAGCTATAACCACCTTCGTTGACTGGGTCCCCATCGTCTAGTCGGCCTAGGACGCCACCCTTTCACGGTGGAAACAGGGGTTCGAATCCCCTTGGGGATGCCATTTTTTAAATGGAATCTGCGAGTTAGATGAAGTTTTATTAAAACTAAAATTTTATGAAGCAGACTAAATTTAAAAACGGTGTTGCAAAGGAAAACAGCGTTTGCTAGAGTGACCAAGTTAATAAATTACAGACCAAGTTCTGTGAGCGAGAATAGCTCAGTGGTAGAGCACAACCTTGCCATGGTTGGGGTCGAGGGTTCGAATCCCTTTTCTCGCTCCATTTTTTAAAAGAACACCCCACAGGGGTGATTTTTTTTGCTCTATTTACAGTGTACGTTGCTGTTGAAAAGTTCTCTGTAAGTTGTCGATGTGTTATTTGCTTAGCGAATATACCCTTTATTGCTTGAACAGCCTCTTGCAAAAATTGGATTTAATGTAAAATAAGCATATTCATTTAACTTCTTTTTGTCTTCAGGAGATTGTAAATATAAAATATATGAATTTCTAAAAGCGCCATCATCTATAAGACGTATGTTATTTTCACTTAAAATTTGTGTGATTTTTTCAAAGGTTATTTCAGGCTTAAATTTAGCATAAATATAATTATTTTTTCCAGGGTTTAGCGTTAGAAAAAGAAATATAAAAAGTGTAACAAATGTATACCCACAAAGGGATACAGCTGTTTTATGGGTTGTATAATTTTCTCTTTTATCCATAATTATATTATAAGACTTAAAATTAATAATAAAAGGTTTTTACAATGCTTGGATCATTAAATGGGCTAAATACACTTGATTCGCTTAGGCTGCAAGCTATTCGCATTTTGGCTGTATTAAACATATTATGGATACCGGTTGTTGGCTATACAACGCATTATTATGAAGTTGGCAACTATATGGCTTTATATGCGACTGCTATTTTAAGTGTTTTTTCATTGGTTGTGAGTTTTAAAACTCCGCTATCCCTTACAGCGAGAGGAGTTGCTGTTATTACGCTTATGGCAAACATTTCTTTTCAAGTATTTGTTGCAGGTTATGGCGATTTTCAGGTGGATTATCACATGTTTTATTTTGCAATGCTTGCCGTAACAATGATTTTTATGGACTGGAAAACTGTTGCTATAGGAACAGTTGTTATTGCGGTCCATCATTTATCACTTAACTTTCTTTTGCCATATGCAGTATTTCCAGAAGGGTCTGATTTAGGACGTGTTATTTTGCATGCGGTAGCTGTTTTAATTGAGGCTACTGTTATGGGTGCTTTTGTTTACAATATTGAAAATATTCTGCAAAGAATGTCGAACTCTAAGGATTTGGTAACAGGTGCGATTGAACATGCAGACTTATCTGTACGTTTTGATGTTGACGGTAAAGATGAAAGCGCTGAGTTTGCAAGAATGTTAAACGTATTCTTCGAAAAAATGTCTGAAATGATTTATACATCAAAAATATCAATGGAGAAAGTTTCTTCAGCCGCATCACATTTACGTGAAAATGCTACAGACCTTTCAGGTATGTCACATAACCAAGAAGGTAATGTTAATCAGTTACAAGAAGCGATGCGCCATTCGACTGAACAGATTTATGAAATTAATCAGGTTGCAGAAAAGTCTTCTAAACAAACAGAGGAGATGACAATTGCAACTGAAAAGGCAACTTCTCTTATGCAGGGTTTGAAGGAAAGCGCTTTAAGAATTGGAGATGTAACCAAAGTGGTTCTTCAAATTAGTGAACAAATTAACTTGTTGTCACTCAACGCTTCTATTGAGGCGGCGCGTGCTGGTGAAGCTGGTCGTGGGTTTGCTGTTGTGGCAGGGGGGGGGGGGGAAAAAGA
>NZGE01000042.1 GCA_002689455.1 Magnetococcales bacterium
TTGTTTTTAATAACTGTTACTTGCTTCATAGGCACCAACATATAAAAAAAGGCAGCGAAAAGCCACCTTTTTATAAAATTCGATAGATTAATTCACAGACTGTTCCGGCTGAACAGTTTCTGTTGGTGCGGGCTGAATATCTGCATTGATACATTTTGAAAATTCAGCATTTGGGTTGTCCATGCATGCCCTAAAGTCCGCCCCACGGTCGGTAAAGAAGGCAAAGCCTAATAAAACAACCAATAAAACAAGGGCAAGCGTCCTACTTAAAAAGAGAAATATAAGCGCCAACACCAAAATAACAAGACCCCAAGCACCTATAGATGCAAATGAAGCGCCGACCGACATAAAAATAACGGTACCGATAATTCCAACAATAACAATAACCACCATCAGTTCAATGAGGGTAAAACCCTTAGACTTTTGAATATTCATAAATATTCCTTATGAAAATGTGTGTAAAAAGAGAAAAGAGAAAGTGATACATCCTGTTAAGGTATACACCTTCTCTTTATTGTATTCAATGTTTAATATTTAATTATTTTGCCTGAAGCTCTTCAATGAGTCGTGCTTGTTCCGCATTTTGCGCCTTAAGCTCATCTACTTCAGCTTTCAGCTCCTGCATGGCTTTCACCATTGGCGCAATCATGCCAATGTAGTTTACAGACTTTGTACCCATTTCATCGTCGGCTGTTTTAACCAATTCTGGATAAATATTTTCAAAGTCTTGCGCAATCACACCAAGCTCGGTCACCCCTGGGCGGTCCTTCATTTCAAAGCTTACAGCCTCCACTTGCCCCATGCGTTCAAGCGCACCATCTTCAATCGGTTGAATGTTTTGTTTCAAACGTCTGTCCGATGCATCAAGCAAGTTACCTGTGTATTGAATAGAACCTGAAACATCTAGTTCAACTGAAGGAGATGTTAAACCAATCCCCACTTCACCGCCAAGAATGGCCATGGTACGAGCATCTGTCACTGTTGTACCTGAAATGTCATTGTTTAAACCAATCACATAACTATAGTTCCCTTGGGCAATCACACCTTCACCAAAGGCAAAGGAAGTAATACCATTTGCTTGAGAGCCTCTACCCATTGCAACCGACTGCGCACCACTTGCAATCGTTTGATAGTTCGTCGCTAAACTGTAATTATTTTTGGCTTCCGTTCCCATACCCAACGCAACAGATGTTACACCAGAGGCTCTTGCACCATTACCTACAGCAAAAGCTGAGTTTTGAGTTGCCGCTGTACTGCGACCAAGTGCGATTGAAAAGAGGTTAGATGCATAAGTTCCACTACCAATGGCTATAGCATCAGAATTTAAAGCACGTGCACCATTACCCATGGCCACTGCGCGAGCACCTGTAGCTTCTGCACCATTACCAACTGCGAACGAATCTGCTCCAGAAGCTGTTGAAGATAATCCCATTGCAATAGCACGGTCACCCGAAGCGATAACAGCATTACCAACACCTAAACTGTATTGCCCCACACTCGCTTCATCAGCTGAACCATTGTTTTGTGTTCCTAAACGCAAGGCCGTTTTATCTTGATGGTAAAACATACCAGCATCACCAAAGCTAAGGTCCCATGTTGTGCCTGTTTTGTACACACGAACACCTTCATAGTCGATGTAATCAGTGTTATTGGTCCACAAGCCACCTGCAACACCTGTTAAACCTGAACCATCACCCACAAATGCTGTAGCTGAAACGGTGCCTGTTACGTGTAAATCAGCTGTACCTGAAACACCATCTTCTGAAACAAGGAACGTATTCAAACCACTACGAGATAAATACACATCTCTAAAGCTTGAACCATCACCTATACCCAATTTACCGTCTGTATAAACCATAAAGCGTGCTGTCGATTCGCCTGAAGCAAGAATTCCAATAGCTTTACCATCACCCTCACCAGTACTTAACGGTAATTCACGCAGTGTTAATGCAGACGATTTTGTTAAGTTTGGTGCCGTTACTATTAAAGCGCTGCTTGTGTCATGAACTGTGATGCTCACACCACCCGCACCTCGAATAACCATATTTTCATATACGGTATTGTTTTGATCTCTTACTGTAAAGACAACCCCACCATCTGCCATATCATTATTAAAGTCCGTTTTTTCAACTACAAAAGCATCAAGGTTTGTCCCAAAATAATCTTTATTAACATACAAACGTGCACCGTCACTTAAAGGTGCGGCGGCGGATGGTGATTCACCAAAAAACCCAACTCCGTTTTCCTTAGGTACGCTAATACCACTTGAAACACTTAGTGATCCTGAAACATTTAAAGCACCGTCTAGCGCTGTGATAAGCCTATTCCCATCCACATCGAAATGAATTTGACCTGTGCCTGCATCTACAATTGAAACGCTTGTGTCGCCTGCGGCAATGCTGTCGGATGAGCCGCCACCACCCATAGATGTCCAAGAAGTCGCATCACAATACATCACACCACCAGCTGCCGTGTAACGAATAGCACCTTCTGTGGAAGCATTACAAGCTTCACCACCGTTTGAAATCATCAACGTTCCTGAAACGTCTAAAGCGGTTACAGGTTGTTTTGTTATAACACCCACTTTTCCGCTTTTATCAAGGTTTAATGCATTCACCCAGTCTGTTCCACCCCAGTATTGTAAACTAAATAAACCTGGATACAATGCATCACTGTGACCTCGAGCTGCCACCATCCAAGCACGGTTATCACCTGTTGGGTTACCACTGCCATAACCCTCTGAAGTATTTGCACGTAAAGTTCTAAATACAATATTACCAGCATATGACGTGCCTGGATTATCATATTGACCCAATTGTAGTGTACCACTCACATCTAAAAAGCTTATATTTGGCTTGTTCCCATTAAGGTTTACACCCATACGACCATCTTTTTGAATAATAACTTTTTCACTGCCGTCTACTTTTAAGGACATGGAGTCATCATCATTGTTTTTTGTCATAGATACTTGTGCTAAAGCAACTTGTGCCATAAGCATCATAGCCATGGCGGTGAATGCCAGTTCATAACTTTTTTTCAAAAATGTAGATGTTCGGGTGGTTGCTTTAATGTTTGTCATCTATTTTTTCTCCATCAATGCATCAATGAGTTGTTGTTGTTTTTCAATGATCGACTGTTGTTGATCCACTTTAGCATTCAGCTCTTTCACAGCTTCAATCAATGGTGAAACAAGGGCTGAATAATTCACAGACATGTGACCTTCTTCACCATTCACCACTTGTGGATACACTTCTTTTACTTCCTGCGCTACAAGACCAATTTGAGGCGCTTGGGTTAAACCTGTTTCAGGTTTGAAGTTATAACTTACACCTTTTAAGTTTAGCACGTTTTCAAGCGCACTTTCCAATGGATTGATGTTTTCCTTCAAGGATCTATCGGAACTTGCAACAAATTCTGTTGCCTTCACGGTACCTGAAACTTCCAGTTCTGAGCTTGGTGAAACAGTACCAATACCAATATATCCGTCAGATGATATGCGTAGACGCTCTTGTAAATTACCACTATTTGTACCTGTATTTACAACAATAGCAGTTGGTAATACACCAGAACTGACCGTCCCATCAATAACAGCGTGAACTGTGGCTCCCATTTCCGTTTCTGCACCAAGAGATGTTGTGGTATGGCCAGCAAATCCTATACCCGGTAAATAGCTTCCTTCTAACATAGGAATAGGTGTTGTATCAAAAACAGAATCCCTATTACCAATCATAACAACACCCAACATTCTTTTTAAGTCAGCTGTATTGTTATATCCAGCCACAGCCAAATGTAACACCCCTTCTTCTGTAGAAGGATCTGCTGTTCCAATATTCATTCGACCCGCATATGTTCCGCCAGTACTATGATTCACAATATAATTGTTTAAACCTCCACGCGCATAAAACTTGTCATAGGTGGTGTTATACGCTAAAGGTGCTCCATCCATAACACCTGAATTATTAAATTGAAGTCGACCATCATTTCCCGCTGGCATTGCAAGTACATTTGTAAGGCTTGAACCATCCCCCACAAACGCTGTGGCTGAAACCGTGCCTAAAACTTCTAGCTCGGCGCTTGGTGAAACAATACCAATACCAACACCACCAGTTGCACCCATAATGGCAAGGGTGTTTGTGTCTGTTATTTCTGTACCAGAAGCATCTGCACCTACGGATAGCATCATAGAATCATCACCTGAAACCGTACCACCATAACCAAATACTGAAGAACGGCTACCTGATGTTTCAACACCATGACCAACTGCAATATTACGGAACCCTGTATTTGCCTTAGCGCCATAACCCAATGCAAACACCTGCTCACCACTTTCAGCAATTGCCCCAGGACCAACAGCAAAAGCCGCATAATAACCTGTGCCACCCAAAGCTTTAGCGCCTGGACCAAACGCTGTGTTACCAGGGCTGTTTGTTGCTTCAGCATTTACACCAATAGCCATTTTCCAACTATTACTTGAATTGGTCTTCGCTCCAAAACCTAAGGCTAAGTCACCGCTTCCTGCCGCAACCGTATTACCACTTCCACTTGGGGCACCCCAAGCAAAAGATGTTCCACCTGAAGCAGCTGCCCTCCCAAAAGCGGTTGAAAAATTACCTATATTCGCTTCATCCCAGTCACCGTAATTTACACGACCTGCACGAAAAGCACCTTTCTCTTCATCGAAGAAAGCAACTCTATCATCATTATTCAAGTCAATTGTTGTGCCACTTACATAAACGCGGAAGCCATCACGCACAATGTAATCGCCTGCGTCTGTCCACAAACCTCCCACACCTGTTAATCCTGAACCGTCACCTACGAAAGCAGTTGCTGTTACAGTTCCTGAAACATCAAGTTTAGTTGAAGGTGTTTCAGTACCCATACCAATACGACCGTTGCTACCATCAATCATCATATTCACACGTGACCAGTCACGTACAATCGTTTCGAAGAAAATATCTTCAGCGTAGTTGTTATTTGTCCGTTTCGTACCAAGGCGTAAGCTGTTTGCATCGGCATATACATTGGAATTGTCACCGTCCCCGCCGACACGTACAACACCTGCTTTGTAGCCGTTAGATGCAAGCAAACTACCTAGTAACAGGTCATTCGATTCGTCGCTCACAAAAATACCTCGGGATGAATTCTCTCTAAATTTAAAGCCAGGAACTTGATCTACGTTATACTCCATAACACGCGCACCATCGACGTCAAACGCTAGAATAGCTGTATTACTATTATCATCAATAATTGAAATACTGGTGTCATTCAAAATAATACTTGAAGCGTCTGCCAAACCTGTAAGCTGTGAACCATCCCCAACAAACGCTGTGGCTGAAACGGTGCCGGAAACGTCAAGTTCGGCGTTTGGGCTCACCAATCCAATGCCAACACCACCACTTGCACCCATAATGGCAAGAGTGTCAGTGTCGGTTATTGTAGAGCCTGATGCCTCGTAACCAACACCAATACCCATCGAATTTCGACCAGTAACGTTCATTCCGTATCCAAATGCAGATACATAGTCACCAGATAAATTATTGTAGCTACCTACAGCAAATGATCGGTCAGCTTGAATGTTTCCTGAAGCTAAGCCGCCTGCGCTTGATACTGTATTGTCCCAGCCATAAGCCATTGACTTTGAACCTGTTACGTTATTTCCGTCACCAATTGTAATGTTGTGTCCGTAACTCGTTGTTCCTCCTGTAATAGTGTTGCGTGAACCGATTGCTACAGACTGTGAATTAGCGTTATTTCCAGTTCCCAGTGAAACCGAACGATCACCTGCAGATCCGCCATACCCGAAAACCATCGAATAACTGCCTGTTGCATTTGTATTGTGACCACCTGCAAACGAGCTTGAACCACTTGCTACTGTACCACTACCAAATGCAAAGGAGTTTCCACCTGAAGCAGATGCATTGTTACCTGAGCTTAAAGCAAAATCTCCTGAGGCCTTACTGCGCCCAAATGCAGCACTTGCATAACCAAGAGAGCTTTCATCCCAAGTGTCGTACGTATGAACAATGCCGGCACGGAAAGCTGCCTTTTCTTCATGCCAGAATGCAGTGACGTCATTGCCACTAAAGTCAATAGTTGTTCCACTTACATAAACGCGGAAGCCATCACGCACAATGTAATCGCCTGCGTCTGTCCAAAGTCCAGCAATGCCTGTTAACCCAGAACCATCACCCACAAACGCTGTGGCTGAAACGGTGCCTGAAACTTCTAAGCTTTCGGTTGCCGACGTTGTGTTGATTCCAATGATTGACTGACCTGTTGTATAAAGGTTAGAGCCGTAAATAGCGTCACCAATGTTCAGTTGGTTCGAACCGGCCAAGTCCATCAATTGCGTACCATAACCAATGGCAATGTTATACTCGCCAGCGCTTTGCGCACTGGCAGCATTTTGCCCAATCGCAATACTGTAGTTACCAATATTATCACCTGCATTTCGACCAATGGCTACAGCACCACTACCAACACTAGAACCTGCACCTTCACCAATCACAACGCTACTACCGCCTGCGTTTGTACCACTGCCGCGACCAATTGCAACAACATGTGTACCTGTGCTTGTACCTGCGTTATGACCAATGGCCACACTGTCAAAACCTAAACTTGTACCAGCGCCACCACCAATGGCAACTGAACGGTCATTACCGTTTAACAAGGCGTTGTGTCCAATAGCCACACTTGAGTTACGTGTAACCGAATTACCCATGGCATTGCGACCAATGGCTAGGTTTGCATTGCTTGTGCCATCATCCGCCGCACCTGCACCGCTACCAATGAAGATGCTTGAACCATCGTCCGCCGCATCGGTTAGGTCACCCAAAGCCAATGTTACAGAAGACGCTGTTACACCTGTAAGCTGGGAACCATCCCCCACAAACGCAGTTGCTGAAACCGTGCCTGAAACGTCTAATTCTGCATTAGCGGAAACCTGATTCACCGCCATCTGACCACCAATTACAGCTAGCGTATTGGTATCTGTTACATTCGTGCCGGTCACATCGCTTAAGCCTATCACCATAGAATTTAAACCTGAAACGGTTGCGTTTTGACCAATTGCAACTGAACGTGTCGCGTTTGCATTACTGTTTGGTGTTAACGCAACTGCATATGAAGCCGTTGAATTTGCATAACGTCCTAGCGCAACACCTCCATAACCTGTAGCGTTACTTAAAGGACCTAATGCAACTGTAGCACCATTTCGAGCTTCAGCTCGGTGACCAATAGCAATTGCCTGAGTACCTGTTGCATATGCACCGCGCATGGCTGCCAATGAATAGTCCCCTGTTGCCCATGCACGCTGTAAAGCCATTGAATGTGCGCCCGAGGCACGTGTGTTAATAGAACCTGTATTCGAATCGGTTGGGATACCAGAATTCACATCACCAAAGTTCCCCAACGCAAATGAAAATGAACCATCTGAACGCGAACCTGAACCCAATGCTACGTTTGACGTTTGCGTTGCACGGGCGTATGTACCAAAGGCAAATGTTCCATTGGCAGTTGCTTGTGTATCTCTCCCCATTGCAAAACTGTAATCACCAATCTGTCCATCATCAAAATTACCATACGGGTCTTGACCGATGCGCAGTGCAGATTTAGATTGATCGTATATAAAACCTCTAAAATTGCTTGGGACATCAATTGTTGTACCCGTTTTATAAATTCGAAAATCGTCATAGTGTATATAATCGCCTGCGTCGGTCCAAATACTGGCCATACCTGTTAACCCTGAACCATCCCCTACAAACGCTGTGGCTGAAACCGTGCCTGAAACTTCTAAAGCTGCTGTACCGTTTACGAATAGGCCCGCATCAC
This sequence comes from Magnetococcales bacterium, assembly GCA_002689455.1. Taxonomy (GTDB): domain Bacteria; phylum Pseudomonadota; class Alphaproteobacteria; order UBA2136; family UBA2136; genus UBA2136. The sequence goes on from NZGE01000042.1 coordinate 7,831, forward strand.
AAATAATATCTGTGCCGTCTGTGTAACAAAGTTCATTGTTGTTTAATGTGCCCACTGTACCAATATTCGCCCAGTTTTGAGCAAACACAGGGGATGCAAATAGAATTACACTTGGTAATATCAATAGCTTTTTAAGCATCTTATTAAGTTTAAACAATGTTTTACCCTTAATTATTAAACGTTACACACACAAATTTATTTCATCAATTTACGGTCGGCAGTATTGTAAACGACCTATCGCTGGGTTAAAGCGGATTGTACCTTTTGCCGCAGCATCACAGGTTTCAGAACCTGTACCAGAAAGTTTAAACGTACCCGAAACCTCCGCAGCACCTGTTTGCACAGTCATCATGCGGCTTCCATCCACATCTAAGTGAATTTCACCTACACCACTGTCAACAACCGACACGCTGGTATCATTTTGAGAGATTGATGCCGTATCAATGCTCAAGTTTGTTAAACCAGAACCGTCACCTACAAATGCTGTAGCAGAAACCGTTCCTGAAACTTCCAGTGATTCTGTTGGCACTTCAACATTAATACCTATTTTCGCAATAGCTGACTGGCTAATATCCGCACCGTAAATAGCATTACCAATGTTTAACTGATTAGAACCTGTTGGAACCTGTGCTTTTGTTCCACTACCAATCATAATATTGTTACTACCTGTTGTGATATTTGAACCAGAACTACTACCCATAGCAACGTTTTGACTACCTGTGGTGTTATTTGTCAAACTACGTTGACCCATTGCTGTATTTGAAGCGCCACCTAGATTATTATACAATGCATAGTAACCAAACGCAGAGTTATATGAACCTGTTGATTTAGATAAAGAATCTGAACCAAACGCACTGTTTTGACTGCCGTTGTTATTATTTCTTAATGAATGTTTACCAGTTGCAGTGTTACCAAAACCGCTTACATTGTTTTCCATAGATAAATAACCAATAGCTGTGTTTTCACTACCATTGGATGAACCATCAACTGAACCTAAAGCATTTAAGCCAATACCAATGTTGCGGTTATTACTTCCATCGTCATTTACACCTGCACCTTGTCCAATGAATAGCGAAGAGTATGTATCATCTACACGGTGAATAACACCTACAACATTCGTTAGAGAAACCGAACCAGCTGTTACACCTGTTAACTGTGAACCGTCACCAATAAACGCATTCGCCTGAATGTTGCCTGTTGCTGTAACATCTGTTACGTCTATGCGACCTGCAACATCTAAGTCACCTGTGCTGAAGATGCTAGCAGCTGACACTTCATTACCTGTAATGTTGTTAAACACCACATCATCGGTTGTGGCAACACCTTGGTCCATTGCACCTACGTAACCAAACTGTGTTGCACTGATGGTTGTGCCATCGATGTTTTGCAATTGAGTCAGCTCTGCAACGTCCAACGCTGTGTTTGAAATGTTATCCACACCTGTCGGTATATTCGTTAATCCGTACCAATCAGCACTTGAAGCCGTTACACCTGTTAACTGAGAACCGTCACCCACAAAGGATGTTGCAGAAATTTGGCCAGAAGCTTCCATGCCACCGCCTGCGAAAATAACACCGTCAATGGTTTGCGTACCACTTACGTTAAGCGCACCTAGAACCGTTAACGTTCCACCAAATACACCGTCACCTGTTACACTTACGTCACCCGTTACACTAACATCGGCAAATGTTACACCGTCGGTTGTTGCCACACCTTGATCCATTGCACCTAAGTACCCAAACTGCGTTGCACTGATGGTTGTACCATCGATATTCTGTAGTTGAGTAAGCTCTGCTGTATCTAGCGCTGTGTTACTAATATTATCCACACCTGTTGGGATATCACTTAAACCATACCAAGACAGCGCACCTGCTGTAATACCAGCCCATGATGTTCCATCACAAACCTCCAAGCTGCCGCTGAAATAGCGTAAACCACCTTCTGTTGAAGCGTCACAAGTTTCGCCACCGTTGGAAATGATAATAGAGCCTGAAACATCCAAAGCCGCATTCGGCGAAACTGTGCCGATACCGACACCACCTGTTGCACCCATGATGGCCATGGTATTTGCATCAGTTAAATTACTACCAACGTTACCATTACCAACAGAAAGAACCATAGAGTCAGTACCCGTCACACGTCCGTTGCGACCAAATGCGTACGAATGACTGCCAGATGCAACGCTTGCATTACCAATTGCGACTGCATTCACGCCTGACGCCCTTGATCTTGCAAAAGCCACAGCACCTTGAGCACTAGCCTCCGTTTTATCACCTGGAGCTGAACCGTTAATACCACCGCCGTTTGATCCAGAGCCAATTGCGACAGAGTAAGGTTGACTTGCCTCTGCAAGGCTACCCAACGCTACTGATCCATCGCCATCTGCTCGTGCATATTGCCCACCTAGCGCAACTGAGCTAGCACCACTTGCACGTACATAATCACCCCAACCAAAACTGTATAAGCCAACATTTGAATCATCCCAGTCATTAAACTCATTTTGACCACCACGCATAGCTTTTTTATCTGGGTCGTAATAGGCCAGCTTGTTTGTGTGGTTGACATTAATAGAAGTACCCGGGTCGTATACCCTGAAACCGTTTACTCCACCTCTTGAAATATAATTGCCCGCATCTGTCCACAAACCGTTGTCTGCAATATTCACACAAGAAAAACTGGTGCCGTCATAACGCAGCACTTCACCTGCGCCACACACAGCGTTGCCTTTGTTGACAAAACCTGAACCATTGTACACCACAAGGTCGTGGTTGGCTGGCGTTGTAATAGAGACATCTGAAAGGTCATTGAACGCAAGGCCGTCCGCTGCGGAACCGGCATCGGCCACACAAGATAAACTTGTACCGTCAGATGTTAAAATATGGTCGGCCGCACAAGTTGGAATTGGGTTTTCGTTACGTGCAAAAGCTTGCACATTCGGGTCTGTTTCATCTTGGTTAACCCAAGTACCACCTACAAACGCCAACACTTGGTTGTTGGTAGGCGCTGTTAAAGAAACATCAGAAAGAGTGCCTAAAGCGAAAGGATCGGCTGCACCACCAGCATCGGCCACACACTCAAGTGTTGTACCGTTATAGGTTAAGTTGTAACCTGCATCACACTGCCCACCTGTTAAGTTCGCAATTGGGTTTACAATTTTAGCCCAATCACTCACAGTTAAGTCACGTTCGGCATCTGCCTTCCAGTATGTACCATCAAAGTATAAGATATTTGTAGCTGTTGCAGCTGTTGTACCAGAAACGTCGGCCATATCTTCTAAAATTAAGGCATCGCCAGGGCCACCAATATCAGCCACACAAGAAAACTGTGTACCGTCATATTTTAAAACTTCACCCAATTGGCAAGAGCCGTCAGTTGTGTTTTGAATTGGAAGTTTAGACCAGTTTTCAACAACCTGACCTGCTGACCAGCTTGTACCATTAAAGTAAAGTAGGTCTTGCGCTGCTGGTAATCCAACGTTTACGTCAGACAAGTCATTTAAAATAAGTGTACCAGCCGCAATTGTATCCAATGAGATACAACGCAGTGTTGAACCGTCTGCAATTAAAACTTCACCACCACCACAAGATGCCAATGTACCACCCTTACGTGCAAAGTCACGCACACCGTTTACCACAGCATCATCAATCGCAACATCTAACTCAAGGTCAGAACTTGGTTTGTCTTGGTTACAAACAATTTGACCGCCACTTTCAGCACACCATTTACCAGAAACAAGCGCACCCACTGAAGGGTCTGCCTCTTCAACACAAGTCCATCCAGAATTTGTCCATGTCAGTTTTTCTTCTTCTTTACATGTTGGAGCATCTGACAGAGCGTGCGACTTAACAGATTTACCGTCAATAATAACTTCTCCAGAAACAAGGATATCGCCCGTTAAGGCAACCTGACCTTCTTGGTCAATTCTAAAGGTAGAAATACAACCACTTGTATCGGCTTTAGCATGTTTAGTGCCATTACCACCTTTACCATAAATATAGCCAAGCGCCGCACAATTGTCGCGTTCATCAGCGCGAGAGCGGAGCTCACTAATCTGGGATTCATGTTTAGCGTTCGCTGTATCACCGCGGCTACCACCCGAAAGCGTGAAGAATCGTTGCTGCGCTGCAGCATCGATTGCTGTTGTTACACTTAGAATGCTAAGCCCTAAGAGGATAAGTAATCTCATAATAAATCGTACCCTTGTTTCATATATATAAATATCGCACACTTCTCTTATGGCATGCCATATTAATGATATCTTTGAAATTATAGACAGTTTGCGGTGTTATGCACAATTTTAGACATTTTCAACAACGTGCACCTATACAAAATAAATAAAATAAAATCAACCACTTATATAAATGGAGCCTTTAAGTAACATATTACACTATTCAAGTCAGGTAGTGGCATAAAGAACATAATTAGCCAAAATGGAAGCAAATCCACAAAAAAATACTTGCCAAAACACATAATTTGTCGCATTGTTTGCTCCATCAAAAAACACACTCTTGCCGGGGTGGTGGAATTGGTAGACGCGCCAGACTCAAAATCTGGTATCCTTTGGATGTGGGGGTTCGAGTCCCCCCCCCGGCACCATTAAACAGCACACCCTACAGGGTGTTTTTTTGCGCATTATTTCATCTCATTTACATTAAAACTTGAATTTACAACAAACAAAGCCATATTATTATTTATTAATTGTTTAATTCAAAAGGGTGTTGAATATGACAAGCACAGCCAAAAAAGTCGTTACAATTTCACGTTCTCGTAAACAGAAAGAGCAAGACATCTTAGCGTCAGCCGCTAAAATTTTTGTGCGCGATGGTTTTGAAAAAGCCCATATGGATGAAATTGCACACGAAGCAAATGTTTCCAAGCAAACCATATATTCAAACTTTGGCTCAAAAGAAAACCTATTCAACGAAATTGTTTCCGACATTTTTAAAGATTTACAAAAAGAGAATATCAAAGACCCTGAATTTAACTGCCCTGTAGAAACTCTAAAAACATACTTAGAACGTTTGATGACACCGCTCTATTCTAAAAAAGGCGTGGCACTGTACAGGCTAGCTATTTCAGAAGGGCAACATAACCACAAGCTCAGCCAAATTTTCATTTCACGTATTGAACGCGGTATTACAAGGCTTGCAACAGTCTTAGAAAAGCTAAGTGACAAAGGGTTTATTCAAATTGATGACAGCCATGAAGAAGCCCATAATTTAATATACCAATGCAAGGGTTTAGCGCATTCAAAACTTCTATGCGGTTTCGATAAAAGCATTTCAAAGGAAGAAGTTGAATTTTTAGCCAAAAAAAACGCCCTCCAATTCCTTGAGAGCCACGGTTACGACACGTCAGGTAATGCAAAATAACATCCCCCACTAGACAAACAAGCTATTTTGACGTAAAAAACCCCTGTTAAAGGAAAAAGGGGTACGTTTTTATGAAAGAAATTATATCAAAAGCATCTGGGTTTATTCAGCCTTTTGTGTTTGATAACATGCCTATTCGTGGCATGGTTTTGCGTATTGAAAACCTTTATGAACATATTCCAAGTTTAAAACAAACACCAAAATCCATCCAAAAGTCGTTGGTGGAAATGTTGGCAGCCAGCGCTGTGTTAACGGCGGACCTTAAAAATAAAAGCAATGTAACATTGCAGGTTCAATCCACAGGGGATATCCCTCTCATGGTTGCAGGTTGTGATAAAACTGGCAATTTACGTGCGTTTGCCCGCTTAGACGAAAATGCTGACCCTGAAAAATTATCCTACGATTCACTCGTGCAAGAAGATAACACCATTTTTGCTGTTTCTGTTGAACAAGGTGAAAACAAAAATCGCCACGTTTACCAAAGCTTTGTTGGGTTAAACAAAACATCTGTCAGTAGTTCAGTTGAACAATATTTTAACGACTCCGTTCAGTTAAACACATATTTTAAAGTAAACGTTGGTGAAGTGGACGGCAAACTATGCTGTGCATGCATTTTCCTACAAGCTTTACCACAAGAAGAACATAACATGGACGACTGGCAACGCTTAGCCATGATCTTAAGCACCATGACCGATTCTGAGTTCTTACCTGGTGAAATTAGCGAACAGGAGCTGCTGGTGCGCTTATTTGCCGAAGATAAAGTCCGCATTCATGACAAAACATATTTAAACTTTTCCACACCTAAAACACGAGAACGCATGGAGATTGCCTTAAAAAGCCTGGGTGAAGACCAATGCAAAGACCTGTTAAAAGAAGGCCCAATTGTAATGACATGTGAATTTACTGGCAGTGAAGAAGAATTCACTGAAAATGACATTTCTGGCATTTTTGATACAGAGGACAGTTCAAATTAAGCCTTTGCAGTTGTTTTGCTTTCCTTGACATTGACATGTGCAACCACATCTCTCAAAAATAGTGATGTTAGATATATTGGCAACAAACATAAAAGTAATAGAATGAAACTATTTTCACGTAGCTTAACAGCAATGATGTGCGCAGCGGTTATCACAGGTTGTGCAGGCCCACTTGGCGGTACATACAAAACACCCGATGTCACAAAAATTAACGACAAAGGCGAAAAGCAAGTTTTAACCGACACAAAACTTTTCGAATCGGGCGTTATTCGTTCTTTTCCTGATATTGCCATTCCATCCACACATAAAATTGACCTTGATAAAAGTGTGATCTTCACAAGCCCAACACAAACAGTGGGTAAAATTACACTTTCTGGCGGTGGCGACCCTGACAGCTTATACCGTTTCTTTGAAGAACAAATGACAGCGAACGGCTGGAGCATGGTAAACGCTTTCCAATCGGCAACATCTAGCATGTATTACGCAAAACCTGGTAAGTTTGTAGCGATTATTATTGAATCCACACAAACAGGAAGCCGTGTTTACATTAACATTGGCCCAGAGTGATTAACACACCATATTTAAGAGAGTTGGTTTAAGCTTTAAAACCAAGCCTATAGAATTTAAAACACAAAAAAACACCCCAACAGGGGTGTTTTTAATTTCGATTGTTTAATTTACAGCAGAGGATTTTTCTGTCTGTTTTGCTTGGTTTTGACTATATGCGGCAAACGCTGCCACATTGTCACCTAAATTCGAACCATTTGAGGACATTTTATTTAAGTCCATCAAAATAAGGTTCCCATCAGACCCAACGGTTGTTAGGGTATCCAAGCGGTTTATTTCAAGTAAAAAATCCATCACCTGATTATCGGTCAATTCAGGAGCTGCATCTTTAATAGCCTGCATAGACTCCTTCATGCCATTGGCAACAGCTTGACGCATTTTAGCAACACCTTGACCTTGAAGCTCTTTACTTTCAGACTCAGCGCGCGCTTGCCCAACTTCTTTAATTTTAGCTGCTTCAGCTTCATCTGATGCAGCATCTTTTAAAAGTTGAGCTGTGCGTTTGCGGTTATAACCAGCTTCTTGGTTTTCATCCAAAATCGGATCTTGAATCAAAAGCTTTACCTCGTAACCATAGTCATCAAATTCATCTTTTAATTTACTTTGTAGCTCACCTTGAACAATACTGCGATCACCGTAAACATCATCTAAAAGCTTATTACGAATAAACTGTGGCAATTCATTATCTACAAAAGCCATCATTTGCCGTTTAGGGTCTGTAAGTTCATACACGGCCTTAACTGCACTTAAAGGATTTTCAATAGCACGAAATTGCAACTCATAAGGTAGTCCAAAAATCGCATCATCTTGACTTCGAACTTTAACGGAACCTGTATCGGTACGCCATTTATGGTTCGCTTTACCAACAGTACGTGTAATTGGCCAGGGCAATGTTATATGAAAACCACGCCCCAAAGCCTTTTCTTTAGGCCCTTTTAAACCTTCTTGTACATAAGAAGTTTTACCTGGAACGTAGTTAAAACAAGTTAAAAGCCATAAAGCGGCAACACCGCATACAATATATAAGATTAAACTCATAAATATCCTAATTATCAGAAATAAAAAAAGAAGTGTTTCGGGTCAAAAATGACCGTCCACACTTCAATACAATATAACCAATTTAAAAGTCAAGGGTTTTGCATACAATCAACCGGTTGAACCAAACCCACCTTCACCGCGTTCGGTGCTTGAAAGCTCTTCCACTTCTTCCACACCTATAATGTGCATGCCTGCCACATGGCGTGCTGGCATAATAATCAATTGTGCAATACGGTCAAAAGCTGGAATCGTCACAGCTTCTTTAAGGGCTGCAACTTGCATAAACAGTTCGCCGCGATAGTCGCTATCAATAATACCCACACCGTTTGGAATGAACAAACCCTTTTTAATAGGTGTTGAACTACGCAAAGCTAAAATACCAACATAGCCTTCAGGAATTTCAACCGCGATACCTGTTGGAATTAGGGTAGGCGTTAATGGCTGAACGGTTACTTCTTCCCTTGTAGAAATATCCAACCCCGCAGCTTGTTCATTCGCATAGGCTGGGCTTACAGTTGATGGATGCGTTTTTTTGAATTTAATTTTCAAAGACTTGCCTTTCTTATTTATTTAAAAGTAAAAGATTGCCATTAGCGTTTATTTTTATTTAACCAAATGGTTAAGCATAAAACCATAATAGACATAATAATAAAGTTCCACCAAGCAAGGGTTAAACCTAAAATCTCAAAGTCAATATCCTTACAAGAAGGCGGTTTAGGCACATTCGTTAAAGCTAAAAACAAATTATCTGCATCTAATAGTTCCACATTACCACCTGTACAACTTTGCGGAAGCTCTACCCAGCCTTGCTGCCCTGCCCCTTGATAAAGCCCGACACCACCACTGTATAAGCCAACCAAAACAAACAAGAAAATAAAGAACTTTGGTTTCCTAAAGAACGGCAACAACATTAACGAAACCAATGCCACACCCCATAAAATCATATGGCTATAACGTTGCCATAAACACATTGGGCATGGAATTTCATTCAGAACATGTTCAATATAAAAAGACGATGCTGTAAGCGTAACACCCAAAAACAAAGTAAGATAAATAACCGTGCGCGCTTTAAAAGAAGCAATAAAGTTCGTAAGCATTATGAAGCTTCCTTCTTCGTTTTAAGGTCTATATTTGTTGGTGTTGTCACTTCTTTTTTAGAAAATGCATCAGCCGTTATTGCTTCAGCATACAATTTATCAACTCCACGTTCCTCAGCATCGCTCAGAAACTCTTCTGTGGCTTCACGTGCCAAAGTTTCTACTTGGATTTTAACAGTGCTTACCAAACCACTAAATGCTTTGGTCAATTCTGGCTTACAAATTTGAAACTTATTCATCAGCCAAAAAACATCTTGAATGCCTTTTTCTTCGCCTTCTTTTAAAGCAACACCAATTTTAGCTTGGCTAAAAATATCGTCGGGGCGTTTAATTTTTTGATCGTAGGTGTCTTTAAAGAAATTATGTAAACGGCGTGCTTCCATTCGACTTTCATCACCCAACGTTTCAAAAATACGAACACCTAAAGCATGGCGTGTTGTGCCAAAACATCTGAAATAGTGCATCAGGGCATAATCGAAATAAATATTTTCGCTTACTGTATCGGAGTCTTCATGGTCACGCATGGCTTGGTGCTGTGCCATGCGAACAAGGGCCATATTTGCCAAGTCTAGGTCATGTAACATTGTGAAATAATGTGCACAACGCTCTGCATTTTTACCAACAGAAGGTGCAACCAAAACATCTTTCCAATTTTCGGACATGGTGAATCTCTTTTATTATTGTTTGATGGTATTTAGATTAAACAAATTCACACGGAAAGGCAACAAGCAGCGCCTTACTTATTCACTTAAATAAATGCCCATAAATTCAAAGAAAAACTTAAAGGTCTTTCACAAGGCAAGCCACAAAGAAACCGTCTGTTCCATGTTCAAATGGGTTTAACCTTAAAAAGTCCTTTTGACCTTCAGGCATTTGAATACTTGCTTCAACTGTTTCAATTGGCTGAAGTTTAAAGCTTGGGTTTGCTTCTAAAAATTTTTCAACCTGCTCTTCGTTTTCGCTTCGCAAAACAGAACAAGTTGCGTAAACCAAACGACCGCCTTTTTTAACTAAACGAGCTGCACTTTGTAAAACAGAGCTTTGAATTTCATTTAATTCCGCAAGGCTTTCTTGTGTTAATTTCCAGCGACTGTCAGGGCTGCGACGCCATGTACCTGCCCCACTGCACGGAGCATCCACCAACACCACATCTTGCGTTTCCTTGTGGCGTTTCACCCATTTATCATTTTCAGAAGCGATCAGATGGGTTTGAACATTATTCACACCAGCACGTTTTAATCGCTTTGGCATTTCCTTAAGGCGGCGTTCGTTAATATCCAGCGCACAAATTGTACCTTTGTTACCCATATCCGCTGAAAGTGCTAATGTTTTACCACCCGCACCTGCACAAAAGTCGGTTACTTTTAAGCCAGCTTTAACACGGCACAGTGCTGCAATAAGCTGAGAACCTTCGTCTTGCATTTCAAAGGCACCGTCTTTAAATGCTTTTGTTGAAAACACACTGCGACGTTCATCCATACGCAAACAAAGTGGTGAATATTCCGCGCGGCGCATTTCAAAGCCTTCGTCTTTCAAGTTGGCTTGAACCTTATCCACCGAAGAAACAAGTGTGTTTACACGAATATCAGTTGTTGCCTGCTGATTCATAGCTTCCATAACATCTGAAAGTTTATCACCGAACGTTTGTTTTAAATGCCAATCCATCCATTTTGGATAGTTTAGTTTAACGTAATCAGGGGCATTTTTAAGCGCACCAAAATCAAGCGCCTTAAGCACTTTCTTTTCTTCGTTATTTAAAAGTTTTGGGGCATAGGTATCGCCACTGCAAATGTTTTCAATTGTTTGTTTACTTGCACCTTCTAAAAGTAAATACACAAAAATTTGAAGACGGTAAGATTTGTCACCTTTAACAGATTCAATCAGGAAGTTCACTTCCCCCATGCGACGCATAAGACCATATAAAATACCCGCAACAACGCCCTTATCTTTCGAACCAATGTAACGGCGGTTACGAAAGTATTGAGACATCACAATATCCAGCGGGGCTGCACGTCTGCCTGCTTCATTATATAAGTCAATTGCTGCTTGAACCTGTCCACCGTAACGCATTTAAAAATTCCTTTATATTAGAGAGCATCTTGTAGCACACAAATTGTGTACAATCAACACATGATTTGTGCGCAGAGCATTTATATAACAAATGATTATTCCTGTTGTTTAAAAACACTAAAAAACAACCAAAAGTTGCTTAAAACAAGGCTTTTACTGCATTGAATAAACAATAGCATAACTGCATACATATAAATTCAGTATCGCCTTTACAAACATTCCCTGTTTAATAATGAACAAGAGGATATAACAGTTTTACTATTTAAAGGATAAGAATATGAATTTCGCTTTCTTTCATAAATTCACCATCAAACAATTGGTTGTAAGTTTCATTATGCTTACTTGCTTAGCGCTTGTTGCTAACTTAAGCATTTTATATTACGAAGCTTCCATTGCACCTGAAACTTCAGCTGAGCTTTGGCAAGGCGCCATTACATCAACAGCCATAGCTTCTGGCATTGCACTATTATTTATGGCAATGCTGTACAGTGTTATGAAAGTACGTGCCCTAAAACCCCTTGAAGAAGCTTCAACTTTAAGCTCTACCATGGCGGGATTAGGTACGAATGTTCTTATTACCGATAACAATGACGAGCTTATTTACGCAAACCGTAAAAGCCATGAAAACTTAGAACAGCTTGCACCTGAAATTCGTAAAACTTTCCCCAACTTTGACCCAAGCAAACTGATGGGTTCTTCTATTCACCAATTCCACAAAGACCCAAACCGTATTCGTAAAATTTTAAACGCCTTACAGCCTGGCGAACAACACAATGCCATTATTAACATTGGTTCCATTAAATTGTCCCTTAACGCTGGAGGTGTTTTTGATGAAAAAGGGCGCCGTAATGGAAGCTATGTGGAATGGCAAGATGTTACAGCTTCAACAGCTGCTGAAAACAAGTCGAACATGTTGGGTTCCACAATGGAAGGTTTAGGCACAAACGTTTTAATTACAAATGACAATGAAGAACTTGTTTATGCCAACAAACAAAGTTACACAAACCTTGAAAACCTTGCACCTGTTATTCGTAAAACATTCCCTGACTTTGACCCAAGCAAACTCATGGGTTCTTCTATTCACCAATTCCACAAAGACCCAAGCCGCATTAAAGCCATTTTACATGCTTTAAAACCAGGTCAACAACATGAAGCAATTATTGGTATTGGGGATATTAAATTATCGCTTAATGCAGGGGCTGTATTTAATGCAGAAGGCAACCGCATTGGTTTTTATGTGGAATGGCAAGATGTAACTCAAAAATATTTACTTGAAAACCAAATTCAAACCATTGCTGGTTCAATTAACACAGCGACGCGTGATATTTCACAAGGGAACTTAAATTTAAGTGAGCGTACAGAATCGCAAGCGGCCTCCATTGAACAAACAACAGCTTCAATGCAACAAATTACAGAACGTGTAAACGATACTGCAAAAAGCGCTAAAGAAGCAGCTGACCTTTCCAACAACACAAAAAGTGCTGCCGACCGTGGTGGTGACGTTGTAAAAACAGCCATTAAAGCGATGAGCGAAATTAGCGAATCGTCGAAGAAAATTAATGAAATTATTGGCGTGATTGACGAAATTGCATTCCAAACAAACTTACTGGCATTAAACGCTGCCGTAGAGGCTGCCCGAGCAGGTGAGCAAGGCCGTGGTTTTGCGGTTGTTGCATCAGAAGTGCGCAGCCTTGCAGGACGCAGTGCAACAGCAGCGAAAGAAATTAAAGAGCTCATCACAGATAGTGTCAACAAAGTTGAAAGTGGCTCAAAACAAGTCAATGAAACAGGTGAATGCTTGGATGAAATTATTATGAGTGTACAAGAAGTTACCCGCATGGTTAACAACATTACACAAGCCACATCCGACCAGGCCAGCGGCATTGATGAAATAAACCGTGCCATCACACAAATGGATTCGTTTACACAGCAAAACGCATCTCTTGTGGAAGAGGCAGCCAGTGCAAGCGGCAGCTTAAAAGAGCAATCCGACAAGCTGGTGGAGATCATTAAAAAAGACCACGCAAATTAAAAACCCAACCCCCTCAACAGCAAAAGTGCTTAAAATTTAAGCGCTTTTGTTGCATTTAAAGGTAAGCTATGCCACAGTAGTCTTAATTTAAACCAATTTAGGAAAACAATATGTCTGAAAAAGTAATTTCTTTCCACTACAAACTCACAAACTCTAAAGGTGATGTTTTAGATAGTTCTGAAGGGAAAGAAGCACTTGCTTTCTTAACAGGAAGCAACCAAATCATTTCTGGCCTAGAAAAAGAACTTATGTCTATGTCTGTTGGCGACAAAAAAACTGTAGATGTTGCAGCTGAAGAAGCTTACGGCCCAAAACATGATGACCGCATTGCGGACGTTCCTCGCGAGCAATTCCCAGAGGAAGTTGAAGTAGGCATGATGTTTTCAACAGACCCACAAGGCCAAAGCATTGTAACTGTAACAGCTGTTTCTGACGACACTGTAACAATTGATGCAAACCACCCTCTAGCTGGTGAAGACTTAACTTTTGATGTTGAAATCACAGCTGTACGTGAAGCAACTGCCGACGAAATGGCACACGGTCACGCACACGGTGAAGGCGGTGTTCAGCACTAAGACTTGGCTTACTGTATTTAAAAGCGGTTTTTATAACCGCTTTTTTTGTGGACAAAATCGATCTCTAAATGGTATACATTTAATTACAAAAACATCTAAGCAACACGCTATCGTTTTTAAACCACAGCATTGGCTGTTTTTTATTTATTTTTATCAATAAACACTGCTTTTGTGCCTTATTCATGGCACAATACATTTCAAACCTGAAGCATATATTCTCAAACCAACGAGGCTTAAAAATGACTCAAAAAAACAAAACTGAAAAAACTTATTTAAAAGACTACAAACAGCCAAATTTCTGGCTTCCTCAAACCCACTTAGATGTAACCATTGGCGACAGTTTTACTGAAGTGGTCACAACAGTTGAAGTGGAAAGCAATAAAAGCAATCCATCCGATACATTAGTGCTGGATGGTGTGAACATTGAAGTGGTTAAAATTGCCCTAGATGGTACAGAACTTTCAAGCAACCAATACAATATCACTGAAGACACGTCGGAAGGTGGTAAGGTTGTAGGCAAACTTTCCATTCCAAGTGTACCTGAAAAATTCACACTGGCTATTACAGGGCGCATTAAACCGCAAGAAAACTTTTCAAACGAAGGTTTGTATAAAGCAGGCGAAGCGTTTTTAACGCAATGTGAAGCTGAAGGTTTCCGTCGTATTTCATACTTCTTGGATCGCCCAGATGTTATGAGTGAATACCGTGTGAGCATCACAGGTGATAAATCCACCTACCCTTACCTTCTTTCAAACGGAAACAAGGTAAGCGAAAAGGACAATGGCAATGGTACACACACCATTGAATGGCATGACCCAAGCTTAAAACCAAGTTATTTGTTTGCCCTTGTGGCCGGTAAATTCAACGTAATTGAAGACAGCTACACAACCATGAGCGGTCGCAATGTTGACTTACAAATTTTTGCCGATGAAGACGTAGAAGATTCGGAAATGACCCATGCCATGGAAAGCTTAATTGAAAGCATGAAGTTTGACGAAACACGTTTCGACCGTGAGTATGACCTAGACCTTTATATGATTGTGGCAACATCGCAATTTAATATGGGTGCTATGGAAAACAAAGGTTTAAACATCTTTAACACAACCGTGGTTTTAGGAAGCTCTAAAACAGCGACAGATGACCGCTTGCAACGCATTTCAGATGTTATTTATCATGAATATGCGCACAACTGGTCGGGTAATTTGGTAACCTGTCGTGACTGGTTCCAGCTTTCTATTAAAGAAGGTTTAACCGTGTTCCGTGATGGTCAATTTAATGCCGACCATACATCGCACGCTGTAAAACGCATTGAGGACGTGAAATTTTTGCGCTCTGCGCAATTCGCTGAAGATGCAGGGTCCGACGCTCACCCTATTCGCCCACATTTTTTCACCACCATCAACAATTTCTATACCGTAACGGTTTATGAAAAAGGTGCTGAAATTATTTACATGCTTTACAGCATGCTGGGTAAAGAAGGCTTTAAACAAGCGTTAAACTTGTACTTTTCTCGTCATAAAGGTCAAGCTGTAACAGAAGATGAGTTTATCACTGCCATGGAAGATAGCAGCGGTTTAAACCTATCACAATTCCGTCACTGGTACGACCAAGGCGGCACGCCACTGGTTAAAGTAACCACATCGTATGATGCTGACAGCAAGAAGTTTACACTTAACTTGGAGCAGTCTGTACGTCAACTAGATGGTTACCCTGAACCAAAACCTTTCCACATGCCAATTGCTGTAGGTCTTTTAGACTCAAACGGTAACAACATGTTGGAAAAAGACGCATCTGATGTTTACTGTGATGGCACTGCCATTTTAAACTTTACCGAAGCACAGCAAACATTCACGTTTGAAGGTATTGAAGAACAGCCGGTTCTTTCCTTCCTGCGTAACTTCAGTGCCCCTGTTAAAGTGGAACTCACGCAAACCGATGCCGACCTTTTACACTTGATGAAATACGACAACGACCCATACAACAAATGGGAAGCATGTAACCGTCTGGTCACAAAGGAGCTGAAACGTTTAATTGCGGAAGATGAAAAAGGGAACAACCTTGTTGCCGATAAAGCGTTAATTGATATTTTAAAGGACGTGTTAGAAGACACATCCCTTGATAATGACATGAAGCGCCTAATGCTTTCACTGCCAACAGAATCAACCTTACATGGGTTATATGACGTTGTACCTGTGAATAACATTTACGCAGCACGTAAGGCCTTTAAACAACAAATGGCAACAGCACTGGAAAACAATTTATTAACTGTATATAAACAGTTAGAAAATGTAGACAGTGCCGATGCCCGTGGCTTAAAGAACCTTTGTTTAGGTTATTTAACATCTATTGATGGGTTGAAGTACATTGACCTTGCCAATACCCAATACACAAACGCCCAAAACTTCACAGATGAGTGTGGTGCGTTTGCATGTGTGGTTTATGGTGAAGACACTTCATGGAAAAAGAACATTGTTCCTAATTTCTTGAAGAAATGGTCAAACAACACAGATGTGATGAACACGTGGTTCTCTACTCAAGCCTCGCAAGACCGTGATGATCTGATTCCTGTGGTTCAAAATTTAATGACGCATAAAGCGTTTGACAACAAGAACCCAAACAAAATCCGATCGGTTATAGGTGCCTTTATGGGTCAGCATGTACACTTCCATAAGGAAGATGGCAGCGGTTACGCTTTCCTTGCAGATGAAATTCTGCGTTTGGATGGCTTTAACCCACAAGTTGCTTCAAGGTTTATGGCACCTTTTGCACAAGCTAAAAAATACAGCCAACAAAGGCAACAATTAATGAAAGCTGAAGTGGAACGTATTAACAACCACCCAGGCCTTTCAAAGGATGTTGCTGAAAAAGCTGGTAAAGTGCTTGAAATGTTAAAATAACCATACACATCGACCTTTCAAAGAGCCCGCTTAAAGCGGGCTCTTTTTTATGTCAGTAATCGCTTGAAAAAGCTAATATTCACCCCTATAAATTTATGGTTAGAGGGAAAATAGACGAGGCTATTCGTTTGAATTACAAATTCGATACGCAAAATTACAAACAGAATGTGCAGGAATTACGTGCAGGTACTGCGCTGGAAAACCCTGTTTTTATTCAGTTTATGCGTGAACGTGCCTTGCATGACTTTGGTATTGAAAGTGCTTATATTGTTGATTTAACGCTCTTCCCTGCTGAAAAAATCCAAGAAAACAAAAATGTTGGCAACAAAACGATGCCTTATTCAAAACACCTT
Organism: Magnetococcales bacterium; assembly: GCA_002689455.1. Taxonomy (GTDB): domain Bacteria; phylum Pseudomonadota; class Alphaproteobacteria; order UBA2136; family UBA2136; genus UBA2136. The sequence goes on from NZGE01000042.1 coordinate 24,806, forward strand.
GTGGGTGTTTTAAATGATGACATTATAAAACAAAACAAAGCTATTACAGGTGATGAAACACCTGATATTGACCTAAACGGCAACCCTTTAGGCATGCGTGCTTCATTACAAAAAGAGTATGCAAAGCAAAATACTTTACAAGATTCTGTCCTTAAAATGATTGAAATGGAAAGGCCTTCAGCTCATTATTTCACCCACGAAGACAAACCACAAACTGTCATTGTGCCACAAATGGGAAACTACAGCACACATTTCACCCTTTCTGAGCGGACAGGATGGAATGAAGAAGATTTCAAATTTGTAAATATAAACAACAGCAACGATGATTTAACAACCGCAGATCATGAAGTGGGACACGCCATTTTAAATGAACACCTTCAAGGTAAAAGACCGTTAGAAAACTTAGATAACGAAGATTACTCGATTCATATTCACGAATGCGTCGGCGACGCAGTTGCTGCTTTTTCCGCTATTCATGATGGGCAAACCAAAGATGTATTCGATATTTTATCTCTAGAAAGAGCATACGGTGGCTTAGTCCATAAAGATGCAGCCCACTTTACCTGTGCCACATTACAACACCTCAAAGAAACTGTAAGCACAGAAGAAATTCAAAACCTTGAAAGCAAAAAAGATGTTGCTGCCCTTGCTTTACAACATGTTTTAGGTGATGCTGAAAAAGGTATCAAACCTGCCTTTTTATCGGAAAGTGCATTTGAAAAACAAAGTGAGATTATTCATGGTTTACATGAACGTTTAAAAGTAGCTGTGAATGAAAAAAACTTACCCATACCAACACCTCTTCAATTTGAAGAAATGATTAAAGAAGGTCTGTTTCAAGAAGAAGATATTGCCTTTTTAAACCGCTATGTCACACACCACAAAGACACTATTGTTCACAAACATGATGTCATACTAGGGTTAGATACAAATGAACGCTTTCATGAAGCAGGCCTTGCCCACGATGACGATACTTTTTATGATATTGCATTTGAAGAAGATATTTCAGAATTTGAAGAAGCCTTACGTGATGAAATTTTCCCTGTAAATGAAGAAGGCTTTTTAATTCAGCTTTCCTTAGAAGAACGTATGCATACCTTAAAAACATATGAGAGAAGCCTTGGGAATTTAAACGAAGATGAAGCAGCTTCACTGCATAAATATAAAGAACACCTTCAAGAAGAAATGACATATCAAGAAGAACTTAAAACACTTCGAGAAAAGGAAGTTTCGCCACACTACGTTCAGCCAAATCAAAATGAACAAGAACGTGATATGTTTTAAAGTTTACAAACACCTTCGAACACCATAAATTAAAAATAAAAAAGCATAAACAGTGGCGCATATATTCTTCGATTTTGACTCAACTCTTGTATCCATTGAAACATTAGACGTTCTTATTAACAGCAAACTTAAAAGTGAAACTCAAAAGGCCGAAGTTGAAGAAATTACCCAGCAAGGCATGGCAGGCAAGCTGCCTTTATTCGAGTCCTTGTCTAAGCGTTTAGCCGTAGTTCAAATCCATCGAACACATATTCAAAAATTCAGCGATTCACTGCCACAAAAGTTAACACATAATATTGTGCAAACAATTCACACCCTGCAAAATAAAGGACATGTTGTGCACATTCTTTCAGGTGGTTTTAAAGACTATATGCAACCTTGTGCAAAGGCTTTAAACATCCCCTTAAAAAATATTCACGCAAACACCCTCACTTATAATGAAGACGGCTATGTCATAGGATTAGACCAATCAAATCCACTTTGTCAAAATGGTGGTAAAAGCAAAACCATTCAAAAACAAAACATAACAGAAACCTGTATTATGGTGGGAGACGGCTACACCGACCTTGAAGCTTTCAAAGATAAAGCCTGTACTCATTTTATTGGCTTTGGTATCCACACACAGCGTGATATTATTAAAAAAGAAGCCAAACATTTCGCCCAAACCATGGACGAATTTAACCATATTTTAAATGCATTAATCACAAAATAAAAAAGAAAAGAATATGCTCTCACTTCACAAAAACAAAATTAAAGTTTTACTTTTAGAAGGTATTCACGAACATGCCGTCAACAATTTTAAAAACCAAGGTTATGAAAATGTTGAATGCTTAAAAACGGCTTTACAAGGAGAAGAGCTTCAAGAAAAATTAAAAGATGTGCACATACTGGGCATTCGCTCTCGTACGCAAATAACAGAAGACATTTTAAAAAATGCGCCAAAACTGATGGCAATAGGCTGTTTTTGTATTGGCACAAACCAAGTTGAATTAGAACAAGCAGCCCTTCATGGAATACCTGTTTTTAACGCTCCTTTTTCGAACACACGTTCGGTTGCTGAATTGGTGATGGGGGAAGCTGTAATGTTGATGCGTGGCATTCCACAAAAAAATATGGCTATTCACGCCGATGGCACATGGCTTAAAAGCGCTGAAGGATCCTTCGAATTGCGAGGGAAAACACTTGGCATTATTGGTTATGGGCACATTGGTATGCAAGTTGCCAGTCTTGCTGAAAACTTTGGTATGCAGGTAATTTACTATGACATTGAAAATAAATTATCCATGGGCAATGCACGCCCCGTTCAAAACTTAAAAACACTTTTAGAACAATCAGACATTGTAACATTACACGTACCTGAAACACCTGAAACGCAAAATATGATTGGTGAAAAAGAAATAAGTTCAATGAAAAAAGGGGCGCATCTCATAAATGCGTCACGTGGTACTGTTGTTAAAATTGACGCTTTAGCAAAAGCGATTCAATCGGAACACTTAGCAGGCGCCGCCATTGATGTTTTTCCAAAAGAGCCAAAAGGTAAGACTGAAAAATTAGAGTCGGAACTTGTGGGCTTAAGCAATGTTATTTTAACACCGCACATTGGTGGTAGCACAAAAGAAGCGCAAGAAAACATTGCCCTTGAAGTTTCAGAAAAACTTGCAAAATATAGTGATAATGGGTCGACCACAGGCGCTGTAAACTTCCCTGAAGTAAATCTTCCAGCCCATGCCCATAGCCACCGTATTTTACACATTCACCAAAACCGCCCTGGCATGCTAAATGCGTTAAACAACGTATTTGGTAACTTAAACAGCAATATATCAGGCCAATATTTACAAACAAAAGGTTCTATGGGTTATGTTGTAACCGATATTGAACAAGGACATGAAATGAACATGGATACTTTTAAGAACATTGAAGGAACCATTAAAACAAGGGTACTATACTAATGATGAAAAAACCTTTTAATTTCACGTTTGCTGTTGGCCCTACACAAATTTCAACACCTGTTAAAAAGGACATTGAATACGCAGCGCAAAACAACTTACTTTCTATTTCACACCGTGGTAAAGAATTTACAGAAATAAGTAAAAACACAATTGATGCACTAAGAAACCTTTACAACGTGCCAGAAGATTACCACATCTTCTTCACATCCAGTGCTACAGAATGTTGGGAAATTTGCGCACGAAATTTAGTAGAAAAAGAAGCTTACGCTTTTGTTGCTGGCCATTTTAGTGGTGCATTTTCAAAATGCCTTACAAGCTGGGGTAAAACATGCCATATAAATGAAGTAAATTGGGGTGAAATTAACAACTTAAACGAAGCTGAAATTCCAAAATCTGCTGAGCTTATAACCCTTTGCCACAACGAAACAAGCACAGGCGTTTGCCTAACAATGCCACAAATAGAAGCATTACAAAAACGCTACCCTGGTAAACTAATCGCAGTTGATGTCACATCAAGCATTGGCGCTTGCCACCTCAACATTGAACTTGCCGATGTTTGGTATTTCAGTGTTCAAAAAGGGTTTGGATTACCAAGCGGGTTGGGTGTTATGTTTGTAGGTCCAAGAGCCATGGAGAAATCAAAGCAGCTTCTGGATGAAAAGCACCCTCAAGGTTTCTTCAATTTTTCCAACATGGAAAAGCAGATGGCAAATGGCAAATTCCAAACCATCCCAACCCCAAACATTTTAGGAATTTATTTACTGGGCGAACAATGCAACCGTTTTATAAAATCAGGCTTTGAGCACACGGTTAAACATATTGAAGACCGTGCCAACGACCTTTACACTTTTTTTAATAACCACCCACAAACCAAGCCTTTTGTAACAAATAAAAATGCAAGATCACCGTATAGTTTATGCATTTATGTAGGCAGTGAAAACTTGGAATATTATAAAAAAGTTGCCGCCCAAAAAGGCGTTCAACTTGGTGGCGGATATGGACCATTAAAAGAAGACCATATGCGCGTGGCGAATTACCCAGCAATTGCTGATGCCGATATTGAAACACTCAAAGAAATTTTTAATAGTTAAGGGATTTTATGGAATTTTGGTGGATACAGGCATTAGGTTTTATAGCATTTATCATATCTGTTTGCTCATACCAGTTTAAAAGTCAAAAAACCATGTACGGTATTCGTATTTTTAACGATAATATATGGGCTATCCATTATTATTTATTAGATGCCCCAATCGCCGCTTTAAGTTTATTTATTTCACTGATACGTGCATTCCTTTCTATATTCGTGTGGCCACAATATAAAGCTTATTTTATTATAGTTGGGCTCGTTTTAATATGTGGACTTACCTTTTATAAAACAACAGGTATTTGGCATGAATACTTACCTTTATTTTCCGCCATTATTTTTAGTTTAGCCGTTTATTACCATGACCAATATAAACTAAACCGGATTTTAATGTTTTTAGGTGCAACAACTTGGCTGATTATTGGTTTTTTCAACCACTCGTACCCTGATATGATAAGCTCAAGTGTAAACATGGTCTCTATCGCTATTGCATATTGCAGACATATGAAGCCAGTAACTCCCATAAAGCCACACAATTAATTAGAGAAATAAAAACCAAATTTGTTAAACTGCGATTAAATAAAACATAGAAAGTTTATTGCATGGAATTTTGGTGGATACAACTTGTTGGTTTTCTTGCTTTTGCTATTTCAAGTTTTTCTTACCAATTTAAAGATCAAAAAACCATGTTTGGCTATCGTGTTTTTTCAGATGCTTTATGGGCTTTTCATTACTTTTTACTAGGAGCATCCGTTCCAGCACTTACAGTTATGATAGCTGTGTTACGTTCAGGATTAGCCGTTTTTGCATTCCCAAAACATAAGCTTACAATCATTATTTTATCCATCTTTGCTGTCTGGTTGATTTGTTTTTATCTTGGGAAAAGCGGATGGCAAAGCTATTTACCTTTATTAGGATCTATTATTTATGGTACTTCAACCTATTACTATGATAATTATACAATAAGCCGTATTTTAATGGCTTTAGGGTTTGTGGTTTGGGTGTGTATTGGGTTTCTTTTTAATTCATATGCTGAAATCATCAGCTCATCTATCGGATTTATTTCAATTTTAATCGGATTTTACCGCCATAAACGTATCAAAAAATTACCCCAGCCACATGCTTAACCCTTGCGGGTTTAAAAAATGTTAGTTATAGTCGCCCTTGTTCAAATGGAGATGTGGCCGAGCGGTTTAAGGCGCACGCCTGGAAAGCGTGTTGGGGGCAACCCCTCGCAGGTTCGAATCCTGTCATCTCCGCCATTTAAACGCTTATCGTTTTAAAACCTTCAAAGCCCAAACCATAACAAGTCATCGATAAAGATCCTAACGCATAACCTTCTATCAATACATTCACCTGCTCGTTTGATGCACTTGCTAAACCTGCAAGATACAATAAAGGTATAAAGTGATCGGGTGTTGGAACCGATAGTTCATAATCTGGGTGGCCTGTAACTTTTAAAATCTCGGAAGGTTTATCCAACATTTGATTTAAAACAGCTTTATCGAATCGCTTGGCCCAAATTTCACCCTGTGTTTTTGCATTCCAATTAATTTTTCTAAGATTATGAACCACATTGCCACTGGCTAAAATAAGAATACCCTTTTCACGCAATTTATTTAACTTTCTACCCAGTTCCACATGATACTCAAGCGGTTTTAATGCGTTGATTGAAAGCTGAACAACTGGTACATCTGCTTTTGGAAATAAATGCTTCAAAACACTCCAAGCTCCATGGTCTATGCCCCAATTTTCCACATCCGCAACAACAGGTAGAGGCTGAACCAAATCCACAATTTCATCAAACAGCTTTGGCAAACCTGGGGCTGGGTATCCCATATCAAACAACGACTTAGGAAACCCATAAAAGTCATGAATTGTTTTCGGTTTTTCCATAACAGTTACGGCTGTTGAGTCAATATACCAATGGGCAGAAATAACAAGAATGGCTTTTGGTTTTGGTAAATTTTGGGCAACTTTTTGCCAAGCTTGTGTAAACTCATTTTCCTCTAGGGCATTCATAGGGCTTCCATGACCAACAAACAATGCAGGCATTATTATATCTGAGTTTATTTTAGTTTTACACATTCGATCCTCTTTCAATGGCTTATATATAAGATATAATATTTAAAAGAAACTTGTTGCAAGGTTCAATTATGCAATTCAATTTTGTGAAATTGCATAAACTGTTGTTCTAAAATATTTTCATATCACTCACAAAACAATAACAAACGCCTTTGTTAACCATCACATATATGCTATGCACTTATTCTCATAATCCATACATGACAAAAAAGCATAAATCATCTATCATTTTATAAAAATTTATGGATGCATTATGAAAATTAAAAATTTATTTATTTTCACCCTTTTAAGCTTTGTGACTATTTCATGTTCTCAAGCGACTGAACAAGCACCTACAAACTACAAACTTGTCACCATTGCAGATAATTTCGAACACCCTTGGTCGGTAGACTTTTTGCCTGACGGTGGTTACCTTGTAACTGAAAGACCTGGGAAGCTTTGGCGTGTATTTAAAACAGGCCAGAAAAAAGAAATTTCTGGTGTCCCACAAGTTTTCAACGAAGGTCAAGGTGGCTTATTAGACGTAAAGCTTGAACCCAACTTTAAAAATAATGGATGGGTTTATTTTTCATATGCAGGGGAAGATAGCGAAGGGCTTGCCAATACAGAAGTTGCACGTGCGAAATTAAGCCTCACACAAAACAACCTCACTAAACTTGAAATAATTTTTAAAGCTGAGCCGAAAGTTTCAGGCAGTAACCATTGGGGCAGCCGACTTTTATTTACACCAGATGGCTATTTATTTATTACCCTTGGCGAGCGATATAACCACATGAAAGAAGCGCAAAACCCTCACAATCATCTTGGCAGCATCGTGCGTCTGAACCCAGACGGAAGCACTCCAAAAAATAACCCATTTGTAAGTAATAAAAAAGGAAATGAACAGGTATTTAGCTACGGACACCGTAATGTTCAAGGCATTACCCTACACCCAGAAACAAACGAAATTTGGCAACACGAGCATGGGCCAAAAGGTGGCGATGAAATTAATATTTTAAAAGCTGGTAAAAACTATGGCTGGCCTAAGGTAACCTTTGGGATAAATTATTGGGGTACAAAAATAACAGATAAAACAACAGCCCCAGGTATGGAGGACCCTATTTTACAGTGGACACCTTCTATTGCACCAAGCGGCATGACATTTTATACAGGTGACAAATTTCCAGCGTGGAAAGGGAGTTTATTTGTGGGGTCGCTTGCCTTTACCCACCTTAGACTCATTGAATTAAACGGCACAAAAGTCACAAAACAAGAAGAGCTTTTAACCGATTTAGATGAGCGTATTCGTGATGTACGCCAAGGGCCAAATGGTTACCTATATGTATTAACCGACACATATGATGGTAAGCTCATAAGGTTAGAACCAACAAACTAAAGGAATAAGAAATGATTCTGAAAATTGCCGCTATACTGGGTTTTATTTCAGTAGCATTTGGCGCATATGCCGACCATGGACTAAGCCACTCCCTTTCAGAAGCTGATATGCATTCCATAACCACTGCAGTGCGCTACAACCAGCTTTATGCCATTTTAATAGCAGCTATTGGCCTAACTATAAACAGCCAACAAAATAAACAGCACATAAGCGCTATGAACATCAGTGGTTATTTATTCATTACAGGCACAGTTTTATTTAGCTTTGGTATTTATAGTGCCATTTTATTGAAAGTACCTGCTCTCATGCATTTAGCACCTTTAGGCGGTTTTACACTAATGAGTGCATGGTTAAGCCTTATTTACATAGCCACTGTTTACAAGCGTCATAAACATTAATCGAACTGTTCACGCTCATGAATAAGCGTTTCAACAACTTCGGGTTCAGCTAAGGTTGAAATATCACCCAAATTATCTGTATCTTTAGAGCTGATTTTTCTTAAAATACGGCGCATAATTTTACCCGACCTTGTTTTGGGCAAGCCTTTTGACCAATGAATAACATCGGGTTTGGCAATGGCACTAATTTCGCTCACACATAAACCAAGTAATTCTTTGCGAAGGTCTTCGCTTTCTGTAAAGCCAGAATGAAGTGTAACATATGCGTAAATACCTTCCCCTTTAATTGGGTGAGGGTAACCGACAACAGCCGCTTCACTTACCGCTTCATGGAGTACCAAAGCACTTTCAACTTCAGCAGTCCCAATACGGTGCCCTGAAACATTTATAATATCGTCCACACGGCCTGTAATCCAATAGTAATCATCTTCATCACGCGTGCAACCGTCACCTGTAAAATAGAGATTTTTAAATGTGCTAAAGTAAGCTTCTTTAAATCGGTCATGGTCACCATAAACCGTTATCATCTGCCCTGGCCAGCTTTGATCAATACATAAAATACCAGAACCTGCACCTTCAATTTCAACACCTTGCTCATCTACCAATTTAGGAGAAACACCAAAAAATGGCCTTGTGGCACTACCTGGCTTTAAATCGGTGGCACCTGGAAGTGGCGTGAGCATATGCCCGCCCGTTTCTGTTTGCCACCATGTATCCACAATTTGGCATTTTTCACGCCCAATCACTTCATGATACCAAGCCCATGCTTCTGGATTTATGGGTTCACCAACAGACCCTAAAATTCGCAAACTTTCACGTTTTGTTTTATGCACAAATTCATCACCTTGACTTTGAATGGCACGAATAGCCGTTGGGGAAGTATACAAAATAGAAACCTTGTGCTTGTCAGCAACCTGCCAGAAACGACTCCACGTTGGGTATTGTGGAACACCCTCAAAAATAACTTGTGTAGCCCCACATGAAAGTGGGCCATATGCAATATAACTGTGGCCTGTAATCCATCCCACATCAGCTGTACACCAATATACATCATCATGCTTATAGTCGAAAACATACTTAAATGTGGCCGTTGCGTAAAGCAAGTACCCCCCCGAACCATGAACAGCACCTTTAGGTTTACCCGTTGAACCACTGGTGTAAAGAATAAACAAAGGGTCTGTGGCATCAACATATTCAACGCCACAGTCGGCAGAAGCTTTTGCCATTTCTGTCTTATAGTCCAAGTCACGCTCTGGTACCATGTTAACATCCGTATCTGTACGTTTATAAACAATCACCTTATCAACACATGACACACGGTGGTTTTCAAGAGCATCGTCTACAATATCTTTAAGTGGGTGATGTTTACCACCACGCACACTTTCATTTGATGTTACAACAACTTTACATTTTGCACTCTCCACACGACTAGCCAGCGCTTCAGCACTAAACCCTGCAAAAACAACATTGTGCACAGCGCCTAGCCTTGCACAGGCTAACATTGCAATTGTTGCTTGCGGAATCATTGGCATATAAATACAAACCGTATCCGCCTTTTTTACACCTTGTGCTTTTAGAACATTGGCAAACTTACAAACCTGTTCATGTAACTGCTTATAGGTATAAGTTTCGGAGTCTTCTTCTGGGCTGTCCTTTTCCCAAATAAGAGCAATTTTATCGCCCTTGTCTTCCAAGTGACGGTCTAAACAATTATAGGCCACATTAAGCTTTCCGCCTTTAAACCATTCAATGCGTGGCTCTGTAAAATTACAATTTTTTACCGTATCCCACTTTTTATGCCACACCAATAATTCCTCTGCCATTTCACCCCAAAAAGCATCTGGATTTTCCATAGACCTTGCATACATTCTCAAATAGTCATCGTTATTTAAATAAGCCGTTTTTTGAACATGCTTTGGCACTGGATAAACTTTAGAATGTGACATAGGGTTACCTTTGTTTTGTTATTAAACCTTATCATTAGTATGGTTCTATTTTTTACATATTTCAACGTATTCAAAAATAAACGCATAAATGAGGGCGTATGTGTTATAAATAAAAAACAAGTCAAAACAAAATAGAAGTTCTTAAAGATGCGTGAATTACCACCTTGCCCTGTATGTAAATCGGAATATGTTTATGAAGATGGCGCTTTGTTTATATGCCCTGAATGTGCACACGAATGGCCAAAAGAAGAAAACATACAAACCGATGCTAAAACATTTACCGACGCCAACGGCGTTGAACTACAAGATGGTGATACTGTAACCGTTATTAAAGACCTGAAAGTCAAAGGGTCATCCCTTGTTGTTAAAGTGGGCACAAAGGTTAAAAATATTCGCCTTGTAGATGGCGATCATGACATTGATTGTAAAATTTCAGGTATTGGTCAAATGTCTCTGAAAACAGAATTTGTAAAAAAGGTCCTTAAATAAGGACCTTTTTTTATAGCTAACGCTTACACATTACATAGAGCATAGGTGAACACCCAGTAAAACAAACAAAGCCATATGCGCTAATGACGCAATCATAAAGAAGTAACTTCTCGGACTTGGGTTTTTATTGGTGGCAATTTTATAGTAAAGCACCATGTGCATCAAACGTCCAAAAACATAAACCCACACAACCCAAACAAGGGTTGTTGCACCCAAACCAGTAAAAATGGATAACAACACCAAAAACACCATAAAAGGAACATTTTCTAAGGAATTCATAAATGTTCTGTGCGTTCTAAATTCAAATGAATGATGGTCTAGGTTTGAACTCACTTTACCAGGCACCGCACCTTCTTGTTTAGCATGTACAAATGAAGCCACAATTTCTTGAATAAACACCATTAAAAGCAAAGCAAATATGCCGTAAAACGAATAGATATACGTTTCCATTAAGTTATTCATTACATAAAACCTTTTTTATTTTTAAATTTCATTCAGGTTCGCACAATTAGCCATAACGCACAAATAAAAAGCCGCCTGAAAGGCAGCCTTTTATTTTTAAAAAATTGGAAAATTAGTGTTCAATTCCCATAGCAACTCTGATTATTTGTGCCATTATAAAAACAGCCATAAAACCAGAACACCAGAGAAACACAAACCAAAACCATTGTTGTTTTGCTTTAGATAACCCTTGGAACCATGCCACAATGTTACCTTTAAACATTTCAATTTTAGTACATTGGTTCATCAGTACTTTTTCCTTTAAATACATAATAACAGTAAGCTGTATAAGCCAAAATAATTGGCAACATAATCACTGTACCAATCAACACAATACTTTGTGATGTTGAAACAGCCGCAGCTTCCCATAATGTGAATTTAAACGGTACAATCCAAGGGTACAAGCTAATGCAAATACCAAGGTAGCCTAGCAAAAAGATAAGTGCTGTTAATAAAAACGGACGAATTTCACGTTTGTTATTACCAAAGTCTTTCCACAGCATATAAAACGCAACCATTGTTAAGGCTGGAATAATAGCCAAGAAAAAGATGTTTGGAGTACTAAACCAAAGCGCCTTAATACGCGCATCAATAAATGGCATTGTAATGCTAATAACCACCATGGCTAAAATAACATAAGCGAAAACATAGCGCCCCATTTTACGTGCCCATTTTTGTGTAGCACCTTCTGTTTTCATCACCAACCAAGCCGCCGCTAAAAGCGAGTAACCAGCAACAACACCTAAACCAGTGAGAACAGCAAAACCGTTCGCCCAGTCTAAAGCGCCACCAGAAAAACTACGGCCTGTTACTTCAAAGCCTTGAATAATGTTCCCTAAAATCATCCCTTGCATAAAGGCTGCAAGTAAGGACCCAGCATGGAATGAAACGTCCCACATTTTGCGGTTCTTATCAGAAGCTTTAAAACGGAACTCAAAAGCAACCCCACGGAAAATAAGCCCAAACAACATCATAGTAGCTGGAATATAAACCGCTGGTAACAAAATGCTATAAGCAACAGGGAATGCCACAAGCAAACCACCTGTTCCTAAAACAAGCCATGTTTCATTACCATCCCAAAATGGTGCGATAGAGTTCATCATTTCATTACGCGATTTATCGGACGGTGCGAATGGGAATAAAATGCCACATCCAAGGTCAAAACCATCTAGCAAAGCGTATAAAAATACAGCTGTCGCAATAAGACCACCCCAAATTAATGGCAGGTCAAGAAAGTTTGAAAAGTCGATCATTTGCTTTCTCCTTCTGTTACAGCTTTCACCATGGAAGATTCTAAGCCGTGATCATAGAATTTTTCTTTTTCTTTAAGAGAGTCTGGCCCTTTGCGCACAAGTTTCACCACATAGTGAATGCCCGCCCCAAAAATAAATACGTAAACAACAATGAAACCAATTAATGTCATCATCACTTGTTCAGCAATCACAGGGGAAATGCTATTTGCCGTTTTCATAACACCATAGACTGTATATGGTTGGCGACCAACCTCCGTTACAAACCAGCCTGCAAGCAACGCCAAGAAACCACTTGGAATCATGGCCACGCACCACATGTGGAAGCATTTATTTTTAAACAAAGTTTTACGACCGTAAAGAAACGCAGCCATAATCCCTGTAAAGATCATTGCAACACCTAAGCCCACCATAATACGGAATGACCAGAAAACAATAGCAACAGGTGGACGTTGATCTTCAGGTACATCTTTTAGGCCTGGAATCACACCAGAAGTACTACCCGTAAGAACCCAACTTGCACCACCTGGAATGGCAATGCCATAGTCTGTTGTTTCAGTTTCTTCGTTTGGCATACCAAATAAGTAAAGTGGTTTATTAGCACCTGTTTCCCAGTTGCCTTCCATAGCAGCCACTTTTGTTGGTTGATATTCCATTGTATTCTCACCATGTGCGTGACCTATTAACAATTGAAGCGGTGCTGCAAATACAGCCATAAGCATAGCCATACCAAACATTACTTTTGCATGTTTCAAGTGAATCCCTTTTATCATATAAAAAGCTGCTGTACCGCCCACAACAAACGCTGTTGTCAGGTAAGCTGCTAAAATCATATGGAAGAATCGGTAGGGGAATGAAGGATTGAAAACAATTTCAAACCAACTTGTTGGATAAAACAACCCATCCGCGCGAATTTCAAATCCTTGCGGTGTTTGCATCCAGCTATTTGCTGATAAAATCCAAAATGCAGAAATAAGTGTACCTACAGCCACAATAACTGTTGAAGCAAAGTGCATTTTTTTACTTACACGGCCCCAACCAAAAAGCATAATACCTAAGAAGGATGCTTCAAGGAAAAAGGCTGTTAAGACTTCATAACCTAAAAGAGGGCCAATCACATTCCCGACTGTGTCACTAAACAGTGACCAGTTAGTCCCAAACTGATAGGACATAACCACACCAGAAACAACGCCCATACCAAAGCATACGGCGAAAATTTTGGACCACATTCTATAAACTTGTTCATAAACTTTATTACCTGTTCTAAGCCAGCGCCATTCCACAACAGCAAGCCAACTTGCTAAACCAATTGTGAAAGCTGGAAAGATAATATGAAACGAAACCACAAATGCAAATTGCACTCTGGCTAACAATACCGGATCTAATATATCAATCATTTTCTTCTTCTTTAAATTTGTCGGACAAATACTAACAATATTTTTATGGTTATTTTAACAAAAATGCAATAACTTTTCTATACAAAAGGAAATATAAAACACTATAAGTCTAGTAAGCGTTTTCTGAATTTTGGTTCGGATGTGTTTTTATGCAACCATATCCCAAAAAACCAATACCCAAATTCAGGGTCACTTATCCGCCCTACTTCTTCATTATTATAATAAAAAACGGTTTGCTTATTACGATTGTAAACACCTGTAATCACATCACCTTTATGTACATTTGGAAACGTTTTCTCCATAAATTTGTGCCATGAATTTATGGTGTCATCATCATTAAAACCCAGTTTTTTAATTTCTACCACAGAACGCTGTGAAATGGACGTTCCCTTTAAGCTTTTGTGATAGGTAAGCTTTAACGCAAAAGGTTTGTCCATACTCCATGCACCATCTTCTGTCAAAAGCTCGGCATCATAAACATCCCAAAACATAAAAGTATAAAGCGCTTTACCAACTGTTTTATAGTTTTCATAAGCTTGCGCATTTAAATTCACACACAAGAAAAGCGTGGCAAAAACACCTATGTAAAACTGTTTAAAATAACGCATTATATTTTTTTACCCTTTATAATTTGTTACAATTCTAAGATACAAATAACAAAGGTCAAAACATGAAATTTATTTTAGGGTGCGCATTCTTAATTTTTTCAATGACCGCACAAGCAGAAGAAACACAAACTTTAAGTCAAAGGTTCAATTTTTTTATAAAACACAAGACCTTGAAAGCATTCCCAAACTTGTTAAACAAATAAACCATGAAGAAATTTTAGCGGCTGCACCTACGACGTGGATTGGCGTTTTACCGCAATTAGCCCTTTTAAGCCCAAAGGCTGCTCACATTATTTTTCACGATAAATATTCCATACAAACCCTTAAAGACCTTGCATACATTGGCTTAAAATATTTTGATGCAGATTATTTAATCCCAGAAAATTTTACACCACAAATGCAACAAAATGAAATAACGTCTCTTATTCACAATGAAGCATTCACCCCTGAAGAACTTGACATGCTGTGGGGTGCATTTATGATAACAGGCAACATTCGCTATGTTGATTCCATCATCAAAGCCACAGAAGATAAAAATCATATTTTAACAAAAGAAGCTGCACGCTATTCCTTACATGCAAATTTAAGTAAGCATGAAGCTGTACTTGAGCGCCTAAAACAACACCTTGATCGTCAAAACCCAAATTATAGAAACGTTAAAGAAATATACGATAAATTTATGGCAGAAAATAAAGATAAAAGTGTTGATCCTTCATAAAACGCATGGTATACAACCCCTGCAACACAACATCTTTTCACTCCCTTTTAAACGAGAAAAACATGACACAATGTTTATATGTAAATAAAAATGGTGATACAAAACGCTTAACCATTGAATTTCAAGGTGAAAGCCGCTTTTTAAGTAATTTTTACCCCTGCAAGGTTACACTACCTGCTGAACCTGAACATGACCTTCCTGAAATGGAGTTTTCATCTATTGAAAATGCGTATGCAGCATGGAAAACAACCGGAGGTCAAATTCGTAAAATCATTCAAAGCCTCTCACCGAAAGAAGCAAAAGAATTAACCTACAGTAAAAACTTCCCGCTTCGACCTGACTTAAACGACGAAGATCGCCTTACGATTATGGAAATTTTGGTTAACCAAAAATACAGCGACAAAAACCCTGAATTAAAGCAACTCCTTTTAAGTACAGGTAACGCGACGATTATTGCAGGCAATGATTGGAATGACACTTTTTTTGGCTTCTGCCTTAAAAAGTCATTTGGCTTAAACCATCTGGGACGTTTAACAGCACAAAGGCGCGGCCAGTTACAAGCAGAACAAGTTGAGCCTGAACTAAGCTATACTTAAATCGAAAACAAAAGCCACCGTCAAGGTGGCTTTTGTTATATTCACTTCAAGTCAATAAAATATATGAACCGCAATAAATGCAAAAAAGAATCCTGTTAAATAAATCAAAACAGAAAGGACATAAATCACAGAACTTATTTTTCGCATACGATTGCATGCATCGGCTTGATGTTTATCGGCAGGGCAAGGCAAATACTTCGCTTTATGCTTAAAGTAACCTGCAACCAACAACATAAAACCCGCCACACCAAAGGTCCACGCTTTATATTTTGACAAAGCAACCAACCAAGGTACTGTTGAAACCAGGCCAGCCAAAGCCGCCCCCGCCCCAAGCGTTACCAATAAGGCAGGTAGCGCACAGCAAAGCAATGTACCAGTAGATGTAAATAAGCTTAATGCTGTCATATACTTGGACTGTTTAAAGCCTTTATCTATTTCATGAGGCATCTTTTTCAATCCCTTCTACATTGTAGCCAGAGTCAACAATAAGTGAAATAAGCTTATCGTGTGCCATACTTCCACCTTCTTTAAAGTGCACACGCACCAAACCATTGTCTAGATCCACTTCAATATTTTTTACAGATTCTTGCTTGCTAAAAACTTTCTCTAAAGCACGGGCGCAAAAGTCGCACACCAAACCTGTTACATGAACATTTACATCACCCGAATACATTTGCTCGGCATTACTTTCAACCACACTGTATCCTTCTGCATGTTTATGGTCTTCGTTTGCGTAAGCAACATTCACCATCAAAATAGCTGTTAAAATAGTTGTATATAATTTTTTCATTTTCTTTCTCCTTAAAATCTCATAACCCAATTTAATAAAACATCACCTTTGGTGTTGGCACCCACTTCAACCAAGTTCACACCCTTAAATAAGCGTATCAGCGGCGTAATTTCTACGGTGTCTGTTTTTTTAGGATTGTGGTCCACTTGAAGCATCAACCATGTATGTAAGTCGCCATAGTCGCCAATATAAGGCGCTAGACCCACACGGGCTTTTTGCATGAAGAACTTGTCAATATCGCCTGCGTAGGTTAAACGCCCTTCGTAAGATGTGAAAAAGCGTCTATCCTCCCAGTCGGCCGCTATGGCTGTAAACCCAGCAACCTCCTGATGTGAACCGTGTTTACTTTCATCACCCATAGCAACACCAACGGCATTTTTAAAATATACGTTCGCTTGCGAGTTTTTCTTATTTCAACGTTTGAGTAATTTATTCACTTGAACACCGTGAAAAGACCATTCGTCTTCACGCCAATATTCATCTTTGTAACCTACAGAGTATGTAAATGTAGGTGAGTAATGCACATGCACAGCATTTTTATCGGCATCATTCATCAACATTGTTGTCCACCCTGTAGGGTATGAAACAGGCCTTGCTTCTGCCACCATTGGCAAAATAAGCAAAGTACCTATAAGTATTTTTTGAAACATATTATTCCTTTCATTAAATGATTAAACATACGCGTTAACGTATTTAAAAAATTAAGAAAGAATAAACTTCGGAGGAGGAGAATCCATTATTTGAATTTGTGATAAGGCATGTTGTGCCATGTCATTTTCATAAACAAACTTCACGGATGCGTGTTGTTCTATAGCTGGTAATTCTAGATAAACCAAGTGACACATAGCACAGTGCTGACAAACTTTTGAATCTTGTTGATTTTGACCTTTAACATCTGTTTTTTGAGTATGGCAGTCCATCATCTGCATAGACGAAGAAGCTTGCACACTTTCAATTTTGGGTGCTTGCATATTCATCATAGGGCATGTAGCCGCCATCACAAACTGAACCCCTATAAAAGGTGTTAATAAAAACAACACAAATGCCAATTTCAATTTGTTCATATATCTATTATAGGAAACTTTTATATACATTTAAAGAAAAACCCTCAAAAAGAGGGTTTATATTATTCGTTTAAAAGATGCTCACGCAGTTTTTTCCAGCGGCTAGATTCACTTTGCTCGCGAGATACTCTGTAGGTTTGAAACTCACCATCTGTCATTTCAGACATAACCTTATCAAACCCGTCAGGTATAAAAACCTGCCAAGCCTCCCCCCATTGTTTTGGGTGTGGCTGACCCACTTCACTTGAAAAAATGCCGTAGTTAGATTCTTCAAAAAGATGAGACTCACCATTTGCATCCACATAGCAAAGTGTACCTTTAAAAAAGCATTTTCGGTTTTCAACACCTTGCATCAGTTTAACAAAGCCTTCAACACCTAGCATATCCCAAATAGGCTTACTATAAGCACCAGGGAAATCATTTAACCCACACAGGTGGTAACCGCCATCTTCTACAATAAGTGGCTTTTTCAAAATGTCCCATGCTTGCTTTGCTTTTGACAGCGCCACCACTGCAACATCGTTGTGTTGCGGTTCAATAATGCCGTGTTCCTCAGGGTTTACCATTTGAATATCAAGGTTTAAATCGGCTAACGCTGTTTGAATGGAAAGGCGTTTGCCTTCATTGCCTGTTACCGCGTAAATTTTTCGCATATAAAAGTTCCTTAAGATATAAGACTTTGTACACCGTATAAAATTTTCAAATGCAATTCAAGATAATAAAAAAATCAACGTATCTTTTTGTTTAACTTATTGTCCATAAACAACCCCAAAGCTACCGTAAAGCCCAATGTAAACGCCAGCAAAAGCGCAAGCCATACGGGCACGTTTTCAAAAACCTGTGCGGCAATGTTTATAGATATTTTATGTGTATTTTGAAAAATAAAGAAGCCACCAGCAGCCAAGACAATAAAGAAA